>CAZCWO010000042.1:0-14550 GCA_964502335.1 uncultured Rhodobacterales bacterium
AATCCATTGAATTCAGATTTTAATTTTAGTTGTATAGTTTATCCCTTAGAAAAAGGATTTAAACTAAATGACAAATTGTTTGTCACTGAAGAGGATTTGTTTGGAGTAAAATTTGGAAGACCGCCACCAAAATCTAAAAAAGCCGATGAATTTTTAAGAGATATTACAAGTCTATCAACTGGAGATTTTCTCGTTCATGTTGAGCATGGCATAGGACGTTATGAAGGACTGGAAACTTTGCAATCTTCAGGTGTTGAACGGGATTGTTTAAAGTTAATATATTATGGTGGTGATAAGTTATACTTGCCTGTTGAGAACATAGAGTTAATTTCTAGATATGGCTCAGGAAGTGATGCCAGTTTAGATAAATTAGGAAGTAGTAATTGGCAAGCTAGAAAGGCTAATGCTAAAAAAAGAATTAAAGAAATAGCAGATCAATTAATTAAAATTGCTGCTATTCGTAAAACTTCAAAAGTAAAACCGCTAGATTTTACAGATGATGAATATGGTAGATTTTGCTCAAGATTTCCATATTCACCTACAGAAGATCAATTAATAGCCATTCAAGATGTTGAAAATGATTTAAAATCAGGAAAATTAATGGATAGATTAATATGTGGCGATGTAGGTTATGGGAAAACAGAAGTTGCTTTAAGAGCATCTTTTATGGCTTCTATGTCTGGATTCCAGGTTGCTATAATTGCGCCAACCACTCTTTTAGTTAAACAGCATGTTGAAAACTTTAAGGAAAGATTTAAAGGATTTCCAATAAAAATCAATGAGTTATCAAGATTTATTAAACCAAAAGATAGCAAAATAGTTAAAGATGAAATTCAGAGTGGTGAAACTCAGATAATCATTGGTACACATTCATTGCTTTCAAAAAAAATAAAGTTCAATAATTTGTCTCTATTAATAATCGATGAGGAACAACATTTTGGAGTATCACAAAAAGAATACTTAAAATCATTAAGAGGTACTATGCATGTTCTTACGTTGACCGCCACTCCAATTCCCAGAACATTACAGATGTCTTTAACTGGAGTAAGAAGTATGAGTCTCATTACCACCCCTCCAGTAGATAGATTGTCTGTAAGAACTTTTGTTTCTACTTGGGATGGAGTAACTATAAAAGATGCAGTTAAGAGAGAAATTCATAGGGGAGGTGTAACCTTTTGTGTCGTTCCAAGGATCAGAGACATGCCTAGGTTATATGATATGATTAAATCTTTGATTCCTGAAATTAAGATTGCCACTGCACATGGTAAGATGAAAGTTGAAGATATCGATGAATCTATGATTAGTTTTTCTGAAGGCAAAGTAAATGTTCTGCTTTCTACTAATATAATTGAATCAGGATTAGATATTCCATCTGCGAACACTCTTATAGTATATGGCTCAGACAAATTTGGACTTTCACAACTTTACCAAATGAGAGGAAGGGTAGGAAGGGGCAGAGTGAGAGCATATGCATATTTAACCACAGCAGAAAATAAGCTTATATCATCAGATGCAAGAAAGAGATTGGAAGTTATGCAAACTTTGGATAATTTAGGTGCTGGGTTTTCATTAGCTTCATATGATATGGACATTAGAGGTGCAGGTAATTTATTAGGTGAGGAACAATCTGGCCATATCAAGGAAGTTGGCATTGAATTGTATCAGTCTTTATTAAAGAGTGCTGTGGAAATAGAAACTATAGGAAGTGCTCATGATAATATCGAGTGGTCCCCACAAATACAAATTGGTATAACCTCAAAAATACCTGAAACTTATATCAATGATATATCTGTTAGGTTGTCAATTTACAGGAGATTAGCTTATTTAAAAACTGATGAAGAAATAGAGGATTTTAAATTTGAACTAAATGACAGATTTGGCTTAATTCCAAAAGAAGTAGTCGCTCTTTTAGAGATAATTAAAATCAAACAGCTGTGTAAAATTTCTAATATAAACAAAGTTGATGCAGGAAATAATGGGATTACTTTATATTTTTTCCAAAATAAATTTTCTAAACCAGAAAAACTTATTGAATTCATTTCATTAAATTCAACAAAAATAAACGTCAAACCTGACCAATCAATTGTAATATTTAAAGATCTGTCTAATAAAGAAAATAGAATTGAAAGTGTAAAAGAAGAAATAAAAAATATCGAGGAACTTGTTCATTAGTCTTTTGAAGCGATATCAATAGTTGTTGCTAAGATCTTTGGAGCTTGTGCACCAGTTAAAGTCCATTTGTTGTTAAAAATAAACACAGGCACACCATTCATAAAATTTAAATTTATAAAAGGTTGATATTCGTCAAAATATTTTGAAGATCTAAAAACATTATCATTATTAGACTGGCTATATTTTTTGCACTTTTCCATTATATAGTTGTAATTTCTTAAATCTTTCCCATTAACAAAATAGTCTTTCATAAATTCAAAAGCCAAATCGTATGATTTATTAAAATCTTTTTGTTTAAAAAAATTAATAACCTGATGAATTTTTCTAGTATTTGGAGTATATTCAATTTTATCCAAGTTAATTTCAATGCCGTAAGAATTAGCAACATTTATTATTTGAGTTTCCACCATATTTACTTGGTTACCAAATTTGTTTTTTAAGTATTTCCTTCTTTCTGAGCCTATAGTTGGTATTGTTGGGTTTAAATAAAAAGACTGCCAGTCAATTTCAAATTTTAAATCCTGCCTTGATTTAATGGCTTCATTTAAATGGTTGCATCCTATAAAACACCAAGGACAAATAAGATCAGCAACAACTTTTATAATAATTTTATTTTTCATAATAACCTTAATAAAAGAAACTGTTCTGTTAATACCTATTTATTTGTATAAAACTGCTTCTTCTATAATGCCATTATTAATTATGGAACTGTTTTTTTCTAAATTTTGCAGAACTAAAGTAAGCAGCTTGAACAAACCAATTAAATAATCTAGATCTTTTTTCTATTTTATTATTTTTAGGATCTGGCGAGCTTAATTGCAAATAATTGAATTTTATTTTACCAAAACTTTCTAGGTTTTGTATAATTGGAGAAAACTTTTTTTTATTTTCAGGGCTTAAAAAATTTGCAAAGTTTTCAGTAACCATCCAATACTCATTACTTTTGATATTATTTTTTAGCATTCTATGGGTTAAAATCACATCTTCTCCAGCCAACTCTTCAAAAGTTCTAATTTTTTTAATAGTGAAGATCCCTTTATGGGCTACTATTTTCAATTTGAGATTTTTTGATTCTAAGCAAGGTTCACAGCCACATGCCTGAACAAAAACAAGTTTTGAAGCCTTTTCATTGAAAGCTTTATTTGCGTTATCCATTACTTCTAAAATTTGATCAGCTTGATCTTTATTACCATTGTCATCAAGATAGAAAAATGCTGCGTCACCCTCAAGCTTATTTAACTTTAAAACGGGTTCAATCACTTCTATTACAGCCTCAAGTAAGTCTGATATAATTGCCTCAGCGTGGAATTCAAAATTATTTGCAAGAAATTTCCCAACAACTGGTTTTTTTCGTAAATTGTGTAGTTTTACAAAATTAGTGTAGCCACTTATATCGGCAATTAATAAATATCCAGAATTAGACAAATGTTCTTTCCTATATCATGCTTATTTATAATTTGTTACATTATTAATTTAAATCAAAAAATATATCATTATTAATCAAATATAGATTAATAAGAGTTTTTCACAAATCTCCAAATTATATTTCAGGAAAGCATCCTGACCATTAATGCTAACCCAAGAATGATTGTGATAAAATGTTGAAGAATCGTAGGTATAAAATTAATAAAATCAGACAGATAAAAGATTATAGTCACTCATATAGCGAATTCATTGCAGCCGATTGTGTTATATTCAATGGTGATCATAAAGATTATTGAGGTTTCGTAGTTATGCAAATATTAGAAAGTTTTTTTATGGTGAGAATTTTATGCTAGTAAATTCATGTGATAATTGTGAATTAATATCAAAATGAATTTTGTTTGACTAATTTTATTTTATAGAGATATTTTTCAGTAATATATTGATTGGAAGGGACCATGGAATTCAATCACTTTTTATCGAGTTATTATCCTGACCCTAGTATTGGAGGCAAAAACCTTTACGATGATATGCTTGAACAGGCGATCTTTGCCGATCAGGCGGGTTATGCCGGTGTGTCTATACCGGAGCACCATGTGGTTAATATACTGTTAAATCCGGCACCCTTGACTTTTGCCGTGAAGGTGGCTGATCACACCAAGAATGTGGATATAGTAACGTCCATTGTGGCTTTGCCTCTTCATGATATGCGCTCTTATGCAGGTGAAGTGGCTATGGCCGATATTCTTACCGAAGGTCGCTTAGTATTAGGAGTAGGTAAGGGCGCTTTTGGCTATGAGATGGAGCGCCTTGGTGTGCCCATGGACGAGACTCAGGAACGTTTTATGGAATCTTTGGAGGTGCTTAATTTGCTACTTAGTCAAGAAGAAGTGGGCTACGATGGTAAGTATTATCAGTTTGATCCTATTACAATCATGCCGAGGCCTTATACGAAGCCCATGCCACGACTAATGGTGGCAGTCATGGCACCGGAGAAAATTTATAATGCCGCAAAACAAGGTTACCATGTGCAGACTACAGCATTGGCTGGCGATCACAAAATGATGGTAGATCAGTTACAGGCTTTTCATGAAGGCAAGATTGACGGCGATCGTCAAAAGCTCTTTTTGTTGCGAGCATGTTATGTGGCCAAAGACAAGGAAGATACCCGTCGTGCTTTAGAATTTTGCTATAACTATTTTAAGCGTTTTGATAATGCTTTTGGTGGCCCAGGTATTGTTAAGGATGGTTGTCTAAAAGCTTTACCCCGCAAGCAATCGATTGAAGAACTGGCTGAAAATGTGCTGATAGGCACCTCAGATGAGGTCAATGAAAAGCTTCGGGTTTACGCAAATCTGGGTATTGATGAACTGATTTGCAATTTGAACTTTGGCTTACCACAGAAGGAAGCTATGGCTGCTATGGAACGTATGGTTAAAGATGTGATACCTAACTTTAGCCAAATGTATCGTAATTAGATAGGTGAGTGAATTTAGATGTTATCGATTGACTTAGATAAGGCCACGGATTGTGCTTATACTGTAGAAGGCAGAGGTGAGCCCTTAATCTTAATTCATGGTATTGGCGCAGCTCGTGATGCCTGGCGTTTATTGACACCAGTCTTGGAACAACATTTTACTGTAGTTACTTATGATTTACGTGGTCATGGTTTATCGCCTTTGCATTATGGTGAATTTGGACTGGATGAGCTGGTAGCTGATTTAGAAAAACTACGTCAAACCTTGGGTTATGAAAAAGTACATCTTGCAGGACATTCTTTGGGAGGTATGATTGGGCCACGCTATGCACTTTGTTTTCCTGAGCGAGTCATTTCCTTAGGTCTTTTGTCCACCGCCGCTGGCAGAAACGAAGATGATAGCGCTAAAGTGTGGGGCGTAGTTAAAGACATGGAAGAGCAGGGGATTGAAAACATTCTTGGCACCCTGACCAACCGCTGGTTTACTGATGCTTTTATGGAACAACGACCCGACTTGGTAGAGCGTCGTTTGCAACAGGTGATTTCCACAAATGCTGAAGTGTTTATGAATGTGTTTCGCATATATGCAGGTACCGAGATGATGTCTTGGCTACATGAAGTCAAACATCCCTCACTAATTATTACTGGTGAGTTTGATGGCGGTTGTAATCCCCGCTTAAATAAGCTAATAGATCAGGCTTTACCTAATTCACAGCTGATCATATTACCTGGGCTAAAACACTCAATCTTGGCTGAAGCCGGCGATCAGATAGCTCAGAAAATGATTGGCTTTTTAAAGTCACTAACTTAAAGATCAGTCTAACTCCAACTTGCGATAGTCTGCATCATTAAGTCTTGAAATTTAGTTTATATATTTTTGTTTATTGTAATTCAAGTGGCGGGCGCTCAGGGATTCGAACCCTGGAAGGGCTTTCACCCTTAACGGTTTTCAAGACCGTCGCATTCAACCACTCTGCCAAACGCCCTGCTTTATAATTATAATCAAATAACTTGAAGGTAAATATAAATCAATGCATTGTTTAAATAACTTTTTAATAAATTTCAATAGTTGTTTATAATGCTCGAAAAAAATAAAGTTTATTTTTTATTTATTTCAATATTTGTATCTTTTATATCTCTTAATTCATTTGCTGAAATTACATTTGATAAATGGCTGGAAGATTTTAAGAGAGAGGCAATTACTAAAGGGATTTCACAATCAACCCTTGAAGTTTTAAAAGATGCTAAGCCGATAAAAAAAACAATTAAATTAGATAGGAATCAACCAGAATTTAAGTTAACTTTTGAAGATTATAAAAAGAGAATAGTTTCTGATTATCGCATTAATAAAGCAAAAAAAGAATTTATTAAAAATAAAGATTTATTAGATAAAATTTCAAAAAAATATAATGTTCAAAGCAGATATATCATTTCATTATGGGCAATAGAATCTAATTTTGGAAATAATATGGGAAACTTTAATTTATTTCATACTTTAGCCAGCTTAGCTTATGATGGAAGAAGAAGTAAATATTTTCGATCTGAATTAATTTCAGCATTAAAAATAATTGAGAATGAAATGGTCGACTTCCACAATATAAAAAGTGGTTGGGCAGGTGCTCTTGGCCAGTGTCAGTTTATGCCTAGTTCTTATTTAAAATTTGCAGTAGATGAAAATAAGGATGGCAAAATAGACATATGGAATACTAAGGAAGATGTGTTTGGTTCGATAGCTAACTATTTAAGTAAAAATGGCTGGAAGGGTAATTTAATATGGGGTCGGAGTGTCTCCACTAAAAAGGTGAAAAATATATTAAATTATAATATGAAAAATAAAAAAATTAATGATTGGTCTAAAATAGGAATTAAAAAAATTAATGGTGCTAATTTACCTTTGGTTAATATTAATGCGAAATTATTGATTGTTGATAAAATGAGGAAAAATTCATTTCTAGTTTATAATAATTTTGAAACCCTTTTAAAATGGAATAGGTCTAATTATTTTGCTTTATCAGTTGGTTTGCTTTCAGATAAAATAATTAATTAAAAAATATACAAATGGCTATAAAATTAAACCTAATAAACATAATTAATTCATTATTTATAATTTTATTATTTTCTTCTTGTTCTGATTTAAGTGGTTTGGTTGAATTGGCAGTTAAAGAAAATATAAATAATACAGAAAAATTATCTGAAATTGAGCTGAATAAAGTATCTCCATCAATACAGTCTGATTTTTTAAAAGATGATTTTAAGGCATCAGAAGAAATTGAAGAAACTATTTCAACTAGCTATCCGACTAACAAACCAAATCCTGTTTATAAAATTGGAGAACCATATGAAATTAATAATATATGGTATTATCCAAAAAGAGATTTGACATTTGAAGAAACAGGAATTGCTTCATGGTATGGGGATAAGTTTCATGGAAGAATGACAGCAAATGGAGAAATTTTTAATAAAAACATTATTAGCGCAGCACATAAGACATTGCCTATGCCAAGTATGGTTAGGGTAACTAACTTAGACAATGGAAATGTTTTAAACGTAAGAATCAATGATAGGGGGCCTTATGTGCATGGCAGGATTATTGATTTATCAGAAAAAGGAGCGGAATTATTAGGATTTAAAGAAGTTGGAGTTGCAAGAGTTAAAGTAAATATTCTATTAGAGAAATCATTGTGGTTAGAAAGATCAGCTAAAGAGGGAAAGTTTCCAGGTATTTATACTCCTAAAAATGACCCATTAATTTTGCCATCTATTAATTCAGCTTCTAGACCCAAGGTTTCTATAAAGAACACATCTGAAGGAGTTAAAGATTTGGATGAAACAAAAATTAATATACAAAAAAGTTTTACAGAAATTCTTGCTTCTTCTCGTCAAGGCAATTTAAGAAATGTTAATCCCACAGAAACTAAAATTTGGGTTCAGGTTGGAGCTTTTTCTTCAACTATAAATGCAAATAAAGTAGTTGCTAAAATTGCGCATTTATCTAAAACAAAAATAACTACTATTGATTCTATGGGAAGACTCTTGCATAGAGTTAGGCTTGGACCAACGCAAGAAATAGAAATAGCTGATGAAATTCTTAATAAAGTATTTGAATTGGGCTATAAAGGTTCAAAAATAGTTGTAGATTGATTTTATTCATAAGGTAACTGTCATGAAATTTTACAAGTTTTTATTATGTTTGTTTATTATCTTTTTAACTAGATATTCTTATTCTATGGATACCATTGCAAAACAAGCGATAATGATTGATTTTGACTCAGGTCACATTATTTTAGAAAAAAATTCAAATCAGCTTATGAAGCCAGCCTCAATGGCTAAATTAATGACGATATATATTGTTTTTGAAAAAATTAAAAATAAAAGTATATCCATGAACGATAAATTTATAGTTAGTGAGAAAGCTTGGAAAAAAAGGGGTTCAAGGACATTCTTAGAACCTGGACAAAATGTTTCTGTGTCAGACTTGTTAAGGGGTGTTATTGTCCAATCGGGAAATGATGCCGCTATTGTTTTAGCTGAGGGTATTTCAGGTACAGAAGATATTTTTTCAGACCTGATGAATTCTATTGCAAAAGAGTTAAATATGAAAAATACCGTTTTTACAAACTCTACCGGTTGGCCAGACCCTGATCAAAATACGAGTGCTAGAGATTTATCAATTTTGACTTCTAGTCTAATTAAAAATTTTCCTGAATTATACAAAATGTTTGCTGAAAAATCTTTTACTTTTAATGGGATAAAACAAGGCAATAGAAACCCTATATTATATAATAATTTAGTTTATGGTGCTGATGGTTTAAAAACAGGCCACACACAAGAATCTGGTTATGGCCTAGTCGCTTCTGCAATACGAGACAACTTAAGATTTGTTTTAGTTTTAAATGGAATGACTTCAATGCGACAGAGGAAGCAAGAGTCTGCAAGATTATTAAATTCTGCATTTAGAGAGTTTAAAAAAGTAAATTTTTACAAAGCCAATCAAAAAGTTACCGATGCAAAGGTTTTTTTGGGTGAAAATAATTCTGTTTCTTTGATTGTCAAAGAAGATATTAATTTATTATTAAATTCTATTGAAAAAAGAGAAATGAATATCAAAGCTAAATGGAACGAACCAATTTCCGCTCCAATTCAAAAAGGATTAGAAATTGGGAAACTAATTATCGAGATTTCAGATGAAAAGACACTTTCTTTTCCTTTGTTCTCTGGAGAAGAAGTTAAAAAACAAGGTTTTTTAAAAAGGATAAGTTCAACTGTTGACTATATTATATGGGGATCAGTTAAATGATTTTAGGTTTTGTTCGTGAATAAATCATTATTTATTACATTCGAAGGTGGAGAAGGATCTGGAAAAACTACCCAAATAAATTTTCTTTCGAAATATTTAAAATTAAAATCATTTAAAGTTTTAGTAACTAGGGAACCCGGAGGCTCTGACGGAGCAGAAAGCATCCGTAAACTTTTGGTTACTGGGAATGCTAATAGGTGGGATGTGGAAACCGAAGCTCTTTTAATGTATGCAGCCAGAAGAGATAATTTTATTAGGCTAATTAAACCTTCTTTAAACGATGGTAAAATTGTTATAAGTGATCGATTTTCAGATTCAACTAGAGTTTACCAAGGTCTAGTAGGGGGCATTTCAGAATATAAAATAAATACTTTACACTCTTTTTGCCTTGAAGAAATAGAGCCTGATTTGACTTTTTTGTTAGATATAAACTATCATGAAGGTTTGGCGAGAGCCAACGCAAGAATTTCAAATGAAAATCGATTTGAATCAAAAGGTGATAAATTTCATAAATCAATTAGAAAAGCATACTTAAAATTAGCTTATGAAAACCCTAGTAGAATTCATGTTATTGATGCCTCCAAATCAAAAAATCAAATAAAATTAAATATATTTAAAATTGTTGATAAATATATTGAAAATATCAAAAAAATATAATGAATGAAAATATAATTTTTAAAAAGGTCATTGGTTTAGATCGTGTTATAACAGACTTTAAAAAAAACATATCTTCAAGAAATAATCAAATATGGATGCTGATTGGGAAAAGGGGAGTTGGAAAACGAACATTATCTATGAGGCTTTCAGCTTATATTATTAACAATTTTTCTGATGGTTGGGAAAGTTCTCAATTAACAAATGAAATCTTCAATAAGAAAAATGACAATTTATTTTACATTGCACCTATAGATGAAAATAAATCAGGACAAATAACAAAAGATCAAATTGATACTTTATTGTCTAATTTTAAATTATTTTCAAATAATTTAAATAATCGAGTTGTTATTATTGACAAGTTTAATTGGCTAACAAGTAGTGCTATGAATTCAATGTTAAAATTGCTTGAGGAACCTCCAAATGGACTATATTTCTTTTTAATTGTTGATGAATCAAAGAACGTATTGACAACGATCCAGTCAAGATCTCAAAAACTATTGATTAATAAATTAAACAAAGAAGATTGCATAGAAATACTAAAACAAAATAATTGCACACAAGATGAAGATAAATTAGATGAAATTATTAATTTATCAGATTTTTCACCAGGGGTCGCTTTAGAATTAATCTCGTTATCAGCTACTAATTTATATCAAGAATTATTAAATACTTATTTTGAAAAAAATAAAATTCAAGTTTTGTCAAAAAAGCTAGCAACTTCTTCAAAAAATTTGTTATCTAATATATGGCTCGTAGAATTTTTACTTAAAAGATTATTAACTTTATCTATTAAATATTCCTTAGATAAAAGATTGGTTGAAAAATACTTGATATTTAATGAAGTTGAAGTTTTAAACAATATAAATAAAAATAATGATAAAAATGATTTATTAGAAATTATAGATGATTTAAATTCTAGGTTAGATAGAGTCAAAACATTTAATTTAAGTCTTGAGTTAGAAATTTTTCAATTTTTAAATAAATTTCATTAGTAAAAATGGTTATTGCATGGAAAAAAATTATTACATAACAACGCCTATTTATTATGTTAATGATAAGCCTCATATAGGCCATGCATACACTAGCATTGCTTGTGACGTTTTAGCTCGGTTTAAAAGATTAGAGGGTTATAATGTAAAATTTTTAACTGGCACTGATGAGCATGGACAGAAAGTAGAAAAGGCAGCAATTTCACAAAATAGAACACCTATTGAATTTGCTGATGAAATTAGTGAGAATTTTAAATCTTTAACTGATTTGCTAAACCTTTCTAACGACGATTTTATTAGAACCACTGAAAAAAGACACAAGGTAGCCTCAGAAAATATTTGGAAAAAGTTAATTGAAAATAATCATATTTACTTAGATAAATACTCAGGTTGGTATGCGTTAAAAGATGAAGCATTTTATTCAGAAAAAGAAATCATCAATGGGAAAGCTCCAACTGGTGCAGATGTCCAGTGGGTTGAAGAACCAAGCTATTTTTTTGACCTATCATCTTGGGAACAAAAGCTCCTTAATTTTTATGAGGAAAACCCAGATTTTATTGCCCCATCAAGCAGAATGAATGAAGTAAAAAGTTTTGTTAGGGGAGGGTTAAGAGACTTATCCGTAAGTCGCACAAGTTTTCAATGGGGAATTAAAGTTCCAAATGATAAAAACCATATCATGTATGTATGGTTAGATGCTCTTACTAATTACCTTTCAGCTATAGGATTTCCTGACACTAAAAATCCAAACTATGTTAATTTTTGGCCTGCTGATTTGCATATGGTTGGAAAAGATATATTAAGATTTCATGCAATTTATTGGCCAGCATTTCTTATGGCAGCAGAGTTGCCGTTGCCAAAAAGAATTTTTGCCCATGGGTGGTGGACTAATGAAGGGCGAAAAATATCTAAATCTGATGGGAATATTATTGATCCATTAGAAATTATTAACAATTACGGTTTGGATCAAATACGATATTTTTTATTAAGGGAAGTTTCATTTGGTAGTGATGGTGATTTTTCGAAAAGTGCATTATTGACTAGAATCAATGGTGATTTATCTAATGACTTAGGCAATCTTTGCCAGAGGGTTATCTCAATGATTTATAAGAATTGCAATGGGAAAATACCCAATAAATGTCAAAATTATTCTGTAGAAGATAAAATCTTTATCGAAGAATTTCAAAATCTATTTTCTAAAGTTAAAGTTGAAATTAATCAACAATCATTTCATCAGGCTTTAAAGTTGATCTGGCAAGTAATTTCATCAGCAAATAAATTTGTTGATGAGCAGGCCCCATGGAAATTAAAAAACGCTAATCTTAATAGAATGAACGATGTTTTGTGGATTTTATCTGAAAGTATAAGAACCATTTCTATTATAATTCAACCGTTTATGCCAACTTCAGCAAGCAAAATATTAAATCAACTTTCAGTTTTAGAAAATGAAAGAACATTTGAATTCTTAAAATCTGATGTATTTATCAAATCTAATCTAATTGAAAATCCAAGCCCTGTTTTTCCAAGAATAACGGATTGACTTATGGTTAAAAAATCTAAACTCTTTAATTTAATAGATTCTCATTGTCACTTAGATTTTGAAAAACTTTATAATGATTTAGATCAAGTTCTTGATAGGGCTAATAGTCAGGGTGTGAGTGAAATCATTACAATTTGCACAACTTTAACAAATATTGATAAAATAGAAAAAATTACAAACAAATATGATTATATATGGCACACAGCAGGAATACATCCTCATGAAGCTAGCAGGGATCCTTTTGCAACTAGCAATCAAAAACTCTTAAATGTTTGTGCAAATAAAAAATGTGTAGGAATAGGAGAAGCTGGGTTAGATTATTATTATGACTTTTCTACTAGAAGGGATCAATTAAATTGCTTTGAGATGCAAATAAATGTTTCTCAATCAATAGACAAACCAATTGTCATCCACTCAAGAGACGCTGACAAAGACATGGAAGATATCATTGTTTCAAATTATAAACTCTCTAAATTTAGGGGAGTTCTTCATTGCTTCACTGGTTCAAAAGAGTTGGCAAGAGCTGCACTAGACATAGGTTTTTATATTTCCTTTAGTGGTATACTCACATTTAAAAATTCAACTTTGTTGCAAGAAATAGCATCATATATTCCATCTGACCGCTTTTTAATTGAAACGGATTCTCCATATCTCTCGCCCGTTCCTTTTAGAGGAAAAACTAATGAGCCGAAAAATACATTTTATATTGCAAAATTTATTTCAAAATTAAGAGGCGTTTCATTTGAAACAATTGCTCATCAAAGTAGGGGCAACACTCTTAAGCTTTTTAACAATTTGAGAACTAATTTATGAAAATAACCTTACTTGGATGTGGCACATCCGTTGGAGTACCGGCTTTAGGTGGTCTAGGATGGGGTAGGTGCAATCCAAAAAACCCAAAAAATAGACGTCAAAGATCTTCCGTTTTAATTGAAACTAATAATTCTACTATATTAATTGATGCTGGACCAGATATTCGCAACCAACTTCTTTGTGCGAATGTAAACAAGATTGATGCAGTGTTATTAACTCATGCTCACTCAGATCACACATCTGGCTTAGCTGAATTAAGGCCATTTTATTTTGCACATAAAATTAAAGTTCCTATATTTTCTAATATAGAGACGCTCAATACAGTGGAAAGACAATTTGATTTTCTTTTTACAAAAACATCTGACTCACCAAGTTATTTTATTCCACCAATGACACTAAATAAAATTGGATTAGACATACTCGAAATTGGTAATTTATGTATTGAGGTTATAAAACAAAATCATGGCAACATAGATAGCTTAGGATTTATCTTTAATAAGAAATTTGCATACAGTACAGATGTAGTAAAAATGCCCGAAGTTAATTTTGATAAATTAAATAATTTAGATCTGTGGATTGTTGAAGCTCTTAGAGATGAACCACATGAAGCACATGCACATTTTAAGCAAACATTTAATTGGATCAAAAGAGCAAATCCTAAAAAAGCTGTTTTAACTCATTTAGGCTGGGAATCAGATTATGATTACATTGTTTCTATTTGCCCTGAAAATGTTTATCCTGGTTATGATGGTATGGTTATTAATATATAGTAATTCATTTTTAATTTTGAATTTTAATTCTATTTCATAACATTTTGATAATAAACAATTAAAAAGCCCAAAACTAAATTTGTCATAATATATATTATGCGACATAAATAATTTAAATATTAATATAAAGAAATAATCTCTCTAATCTTTTCAAAAAAAATTTTAGGCTTATGACGAAATAAGGAGCAATGACCCATTCCAGTAAGTAAATGAAAGTAACCATCAGCAGCTGCATCTGAAACAAGTTTACCTTTTGCTGGTGGCGTTTGCATATCTTGATCAAAAGCAATAACATGAAGTGGGCGTTCACATTTAGGCAAATCATCAATGGCAGAATATTCAAGACAAGCTTGCCATTGAGCAGAAAGCATATCACTATCTCTATTTGAATAAGCTTTAGCTACAATTGGTTT
>CAZCWO010000043.1:0-1138 GCA_964502335.1 uncultured Rhodobacterales bacterium
CTAATAGCATAAAACATTTTTTAGTCAGGCATGAGCAGGCTGCTGTCCATGCTGCAGAGGGATATGCTCGATCAACTGGAAAAGTTGGAGTTGTTTTAGTAACTTCTGGCCCTGGAGCAACAAATGCTGTGACTGGTCTGACCGATGCATTAATGGATTCAGTCCCTATAGTATGTTTGTCAGGCCAAGTCCCAACGCATTTAATAGGCAATGACGCTTTTCAAGAAGCAGATACTACTGGTATTACTAGGCCATGTACTAAGCATAATTATTTAGTTAAAGATATTCAAAAACTATGCTCAACTCTTCATGAAGCATTTCATGTTGCACGTTCAGGGAGGCCAGGGCCCGTAGTTATTGATTTACCTAAAGATATTCAACTGTCAGAATGTGAGTATGTTAATAGGCAAGACAGGCATGGAAGACGATACAAACCTTCAACTGATCCAAATAAAGATAAAATTATTCAAGTTGCTAAGCTGTTAGTTAATGCAAAAAAGCCCATTATATATGGAGGTGGGGGATTAATTAATTCTGGACCAGAATCATCTAAATTACTTAAGGAGTTAGTTAATATTACAGGCATACCGACAACTCTTACACTTATGGGTTTAGGTGCTTTATCTTGCGATCATAAGCTCTTTTTAGGCATGCTCGGGATGCATGGGACCTATGAGGCAAATCTTTCTATGTATAATTGTGACGTAATGCTCAATATTGGCGCTAGGTTTGATGATAGAATAACTGGAAATTTAAAAGAGTTTTCTCCAAATTCAAAAAAAATACATATAGATATTGACCCTTCATCAATCAATAAATCAGTAGCTGTTGAAATACCAATTGTTTCTGATGCAACTTTTGCAATGCAGGAACTGATTAAAGAATTGAAGAAATTGAAATTTGAAAGGGCAGAAAATAGAATAGGGGTTTGGTTGAAGCAAATAGAAGAGTGGCGTGGAAGAAAATGTTTAAATTTTACTCAGCAAGGGTCAGTTATTAAACCACAATATGCTATTAAGAGACTTTATGAAAAAACAAAAGATATAGAAACATTTATAACTACAGAAGTAGGTCAGCATCAGATGTGGGCAGCACAATATTATGGATTTTCAAAACCAAATAGATGGATGACATCTGG
>CAZCWO010000043.1:1238-14369 GCA_964502335.1 uncultured Rhodobacterales bacterium
TTTAAGGCTTTGGCCGAAGCTTTTGGATTGGTGGGTCTAAGGGCAGAAAGTGTAGATCAGTTAGACGATGTAATTGATCAAATGATTAGTTCAAGTTCAGCGGTTGTTTGTGATGTGCAAGTTTCAAAAGACGAGAATTGTTTTCCTATGATACCATCTGGTGCAGCACACTATGATATGTTATTAAGTCCTGAAGATAAACAAAAAAAATCTGTATCTAAAGATGGTATGGTTTTAGTTTAATGATTTTTAGAATATAAATGACCGATACAAAAGAAATAAGATGTACATTATCTGTTCTGGTTGATAATGAGCCAGGTGTGCTAGCTAGAGTAATTGGGCTTTTTTCAGGTAGAGGTTATAATATTGAAAGTCTAACAGTTGCAGAAATTGATGATTTAGACTCAATTTCTAGAATTTCAATAGTTACTTGTGGAACACCAATGGTAATAGAGCAAATTAAAGCTCAGTTAAGAAGGCTTGTACCTGTCCACGATGTTGATGATTTGTCTGATAAATCTTTTCATGTCGAACGAGAATTAGCATTGGTAAAGATTGTTAATACAGGGGCTAGTAGAATAGAGGCATTGAGGATTGCTCAGTCATTTAGGGCTCACACTATTGATAGCACTTTAGATTCCTTTGTCTTTGAAATTACAGGCAACTCTTCAAAACTAGCGGCTTTTATAAATTTGATGAAGGCTATTGGTGAAGTAGAAATAGCTAGGTCTGGAGTTTGCGCAATGTCCAGAGGGAAAATTTCAAATTTAAAGCAACGTGTTGACATGCTTTAATTGTAATTTTTTATCTTTACGTTATAAAACCCTGAATATATAAAGGTTTCATAAAGAAAATAAAATTATTTAATCTCTTATTTAAAAATTATAATTTAACTATTAAAAGGGAAAAGCTATGCGAGTTTATTATGACCAAGATGCTGATCTAAATTTGATTAAAAACAAAAATGTTTTAGTAGTTGGATATGGTAGTCAAGGTCATGCGCATGCTGCTAACCTTCGTGATAGTGGTGTCAAAAATGTATCTATTGCTCTTAGATCAGATTCCAACTCAGTTTCTAAAGCTAAAAAAGCTGGTTTTTCTGTAAAAACAGTTTCTGAAGGTTCTAAATGGGCAGATGTGGTTATGATTCTAACGCCAGATGAACTGCAGAGTGAAATTTACAATAATGAAATAAAAGAAAACATAAAACCAGGCGCGTCCATTGCTTTTGCTCATGGTTTAAATATCCATTTTAATTTAATTGAACCAAGAAAAGACATTGACGTTTTTATGGTGGCTCCTAAAGGACCGGGCCATACTGTTAGAGCTGAGTATCAAAAAGGTGGTGGTGTTCCATGTTTGTTAGCAATCTTTCAAGACACTTCAGGAAATACGCATGAAATTGGTATGTCTTACGCTTGTGCTATTGGAGGGGGAAGGTCTGGAATCATAGAAACTACTTTTAGAGAAGAATGTGAAACTGATCTATTTGGTGAGCAAGTTGTATTATGTGGCGGACTTGTAGAGCTCATTAAGGCAGGATATGAAACCTTAGTTGATGCTGGATATGCACCAGAAATGGCATATTTTGAGTGTCTTCATGAGGTTAAATTAATTGTAGATTTAATCTACGAAGGGGGTATTTCTAATATGAATTATTCAATTTCAAATACTGCTGAATATGGAGAATATGTTTCTGGACCAAGATTAATAACAGATAAAACTAGAGAGACCATGAGAAAGATTTTAGATGACATTCAATCAGGAAAATTTACTAGAGATTGGATGCTTGAAAATAAAGTTAATCAAACAAGTTTTAAAGCTATAAGGAATAGAAATGCAAATCATCCTATAGAGAAAGTAGGAGAAAAACTAAGATCAATGATGCCTTGGATCGGTTCAAATAAATTAGTGGATAAAGGTAAAAATTAAATGCTAGATAGTTTCTGGGATAATAGTCTTTTTATCATTAAGATTAAATAAGGAGTATAAATAAATGTTCAATAAACTATACAGTATGTTTTCATCAGACCTAGCGATAGATTTAGGAACTGCCAATACTTTAGTTTATGTTAGAGGAAGAGGAATAATAGTTAATGAACCTTCTGTAGTTGCCATGACTACTGTAAGAGGAAAAACTCATGTTTTAGCTGTAGGAGATGATGCTAAACAAATGTTAGGTAAAACTCCAGGAAATATTAAAGCGATAAGGCCTATGTCAGATGGTGTAATTGCAGATTTTGAAGTTGCAGAAGAAATGATAAAGCATTTTATAAAAAAAGTTAATTCTGGTTCTGGCCTTGCCAGCCCTCAAGTTGTCATATGCGTGCCTTCTGGTGCTACTGCAGTTGAAAGAAGAGCAATTCAAGAAAGTGCTGAAGCTGCTGGTGCAAGGCGTGTGTTTTTAATAGAAGAGCCAATGGCTGCAGCTATTGGTGCTGATCTACCGGTCACTGAACCCACTGGCAGTATGGTTGTAGATATTGGAGGAGGAACGACTGAAGTAGCTGTTCTTTCTTTAGGGAGTATAGTTTATGCGCGTTCAGTAAGAGTTGGAGGTGATAAAATTGATGAGGCAATTATAAGTTTTGTTAGGAGAGCTAATAACCTTTTAATAGGAGAAACAAGTGCTGAAAGAATTAAAAAACAAATTGGAATTGCTTTCCCACCAGAAGATGGAATTGGTGAAACAATGGAAGTTAGGGGTAGAGATCTAGTAAATGGAGTGCCAAAGGAGCTAACTTTAAATCAAGCGCAAATTTCAGAAGCTCTTACTGAGCCAGTTTCCCAAATAGTTGAAGCTGTTAAAGTTGCATTAGAAAAGACACCTCCTGAACTGGCTGCTGATATAGTTGATAAAGGAATAGTTTTAACTGGTGGTGGAGCTCTTTTAAAGAAAATGGATTTTATTTTACAACAGGCTACGGGGTTGCCAGTTGCAGTTCCTGAGGATCCATTAACTTGTGTAGTTCGAGGCACTGGGAGATGTTTGGATGAAATGAAAACTTTGAAAAATGTCTTAATTGGTGCATAATATAAATAAAGTTTATTTGATTTGCTGAAATATGAAGCAACAAAGAAAATTCGAAAATAAGAAAATATTGTCAATAGGTAATATAGGACAAAAATCTATTTATTTTGGTCTTATAATTTCAACTGTTTTGATTATGTTAATTGGAAAAGCAGACTTAGCAATTGTTAATAGAATAAGCATATTTTTAACAGACTTATCTTCTCCAGTAATTTCAACTATTTCTAAGCAAACTCAAATAATAGGCGATTCATTTATTTTCCTTAAAAACACAGCTTCATTAAGGAAAGAAAATAGAAGCTTATACGAAGAAAATCTTAAACTAAAAAAATTCGAGATTATTTCACGAATATATGAAAGTGAAAACTTAATTCTTAACAATCAACTTAATCTTATCCCTTTAAAAATTCCAAATTTTAAAACAGTTAGAGCAATTAGCGCTCCAGGAAATGTGTTTTCGCATTCAATGTTATTAAATGCAGGTCATGTTGATGGTATAGAAAAGGGCAATGCAGTATTATTCAATGGAATATTTATTGGACAGATATTGAAAGTAGGAAAAAAATCATCACGAGTTTTACTTATTTCAGATGTTAATTCAAAGATCCCTATTGTTGTTTCCAATAATAGAATTCCTGCGATTTTAACTGGAGAAAACCTTGTCTTGCCATCATTGCAATTTTTACCTAATAATGTAAAAATAGATAACGGATCAATTGTTCAAACTTCTGGGCATGGAGGTCTTCTTCCTGCCGGCCTTCCTATAGGTTTTACGGTGAATAGCTCTACAGAAAAAATCTATGTTAGACCTGCTATAGACCTAAATTTAATAAACTATGTACAGGTTTTACTATGGAGAGCTGATGGAGTCAGATTATCAGATAAAATAAATGGAAATTATTTTAAACCAATGAATTCAGAAGATAACCTCAATATTTTTGAAGGATTAACAAGTAGGGGTAATAGAAATTAATGTTTGAAGGAATTGTTAGGTTCTTGCCTTTCCCTTTTCAAGCAATTTTAATTCAACTCTTCTTATCTTGTGTGATAATATTTTTTGAAATTTCTTTGAGTAAAATATATTTTCTATATGAAATATCTCCCCTTTTTTTATTTATATTCATATATTTTTGGATAGTCGAAATTAATTTTTCTCCTTATTGGGTTTACTTTGTAATTGGATTATTTTGTGACCTTTTCTTTTCCTCTATTCTCGGTTTAATATCCTTCTCTCTTTTGATAAGTGTTGGCCTTTTAAGGTTTGTTAATGCACCATTAATTTGCACTAATTTTTCAAGAAAGTTGTTAATTTTTACAATTTTCCTTTTGATTTTACAAAGCATTCAATTGCTTTTATTTTTTATAATTTATTTTCAAATTCCAAATTTTGAGAAATTTCTTTTCCAAATTTTAGTAACAATTATGCTTTATCCAATATTAAATTTTTGCTTTAATCCAATTAAGCTTTTTATTAATAATTTTTTGAGACAGTGATGAAAAAAAAGAAAGTCTTGCTTGAAGAACGAATGCTTTCTTTTTCTAGACGAGCACTTTTATTGGGTGGAGTTCAATTAGGTGTTTTAGGGATTTTAGTGGGTCATCTCTATAAAATTCAAGTAACAGATGCCAAAAAGTACACACTTTTATCAGATAATAATAGGTTTAATTTTTTATTAATACCACCATCTAGGGGAAGTATCTTTGATAGAAAAGGAAGAATTTTATCAACTAACACTGGATCATTTGATGTTGAAATAGTCCCTGAATGGTCAAAAAATATTCAAAAAACACTATATGAATTATCTAAGTATATTTCAATTACAGATAAAGAAATTAAATCTGTAATTAATTTATCAAGAAAACAAAAATCTTTTCTTCCCATTATCGTTAAAAGTAATCTAGATCGACAAACAATTTCAAAAGTTGCTGTAAACATTCCTCATTTACCAGGAGTTAATATACAACAAAATGAGAGAAGAATTTTTCCGCAAGGGAGTTTAACAGTTCATGTTACAGGTTATGTTGGGCGTGTTTCTAAGTCGGAACTTGATAAAAACTCACCAGAATTATTTTTGCCAGGATTTAGAATTGGAAAATCTGGCATTGAACTTCAATATGATCAACAAATGCGGGGTATCACTGGTGAAAAAAGAGTAGAGGTAAACTCTTTGGGAAAAGTTATTAGGTCTTCTATAGAGAAAGAAACAAAAAAAGGTGAGGATATTAACCTCAGTTTAGATGTTGAATTGCAGACGATTGCTTTAAGAAGATTACAAGCTGGTAACGATAAACTTGTTAGTATAAATCAACCAGATATTACAAAAATAGCAAAAAATAATAAATCTTATGCTTGGCAATTAAAAGATGATAGAGAATTTATTAATAAAAACATAAAAGGTAATTATGTTTTGCCAGAATCTGGTTCTGTAGTTGTAATGGACGTTAATACAGGAGAAGTTTTAGTTTCTGCATCTGCACCTACTTTTGACCCAAATAAGTTTGATCCTGGGATATCAGCTGCAGATTGGGAGATGTTATCAAACCACCCAAGAAATCCTTTGATTAATAAATCAATTTCTGGTCAATATCCTCCGGGTTCAACATTTAAAATGATGGTTGCTTTAGCTGCACTGGAAGCTGGAGTAATAACTCCAAAATCTAGAATTCATTGTTCCGGGCACATAGAATTCGGTGATATGAAATTTCATTGTTGGAAGAATAAGTTTGGCCACGGTAATGTAAATATCTATGATGCCATTTCACAATCCTGTGATGTCTTCTTTTATGAGATTGCATTAAAGACGGGTATAAACAATATTGCTAGAATTAGTAGAGAGTTTGGCCTTGGAAACGTTACGGGTTTAAATCTTCCTGGTGAAAGAACTGGATTAATTCCTGACAGAGATTGGAAGCTTAAAGCAAAAAACCTAATGTGGAGACCAGGTGAAACAATTATTGCAGGCATAGGACAAGGGTATGTTCTAGTTACTCCAATTCAGTTGGCCCTCATGACTGCAAGAATTGCAAATGGAGGCAAAAAAATTGTTCCCACTTTATTGAAGTCATCATCTAAATTAGTTAATAATTTTCCGATTGCAAATGTTTCTGAGAAAAACATTAATGTTATTAAAAAATCTATGGAGAAAGTAAGTTTAGGAGAGTTGGGCACTGGAAGGAATTTCAGATTAGGAATCAAAGGAATTGAGATGGCGGGAAAAACGGGTACAGTCCAAGTGAGAAGGATTTCAACACAAGAAAGAGAAAGTGTCGAAGGTGTAATAAAAAATGAAGATCGACCATGGGGATGGAGGGATCATGCTCTTTATGTAGGTTATGCCCCAATGAAAAAACCTAAATACTCTATATCAGTAATTGTTGAACATGGGGGAAGCGGATCAAGCAAAGCGGGTCCAATTGCTAGAGATGTAATGGAGGCTACTTTAAATGAAAACCCTACTAGATACATCCCAAATAACCCAGTAAATAAGCCAAGCACATGAAATGTTTGAATGAATTATGAACAATGCATCCTTAACAAAAAAAATATTAAAACTAGATTGGGCATTAGTTCTTTTGTTGGTTTTATTAGTAAGTATTGGTTGCTGTGCTCTATATTCAGCTGCTGGAGCTAATTGGAACCCATGGGCTATTAGGCATTTAGAAAGGTCATTTTTTGGCCTGATCTTGGCATTAATTATTGCTTTTACTGATATTAAGGTAATCTATAAATTTGCTTGGCTTCCATTCCTTGTTTCATTTCTACTGCTTGCCATACTTTATTTAACTTCAGAAGGTAATGTCAATAGGTGGCTAGATTTAGGCGTTTTTAAAATTCAACCTTCTGAAATAGCCAAAATATCAATTATTTTAGTTTTGGCTAGGTTTTTTCACGATATACAAATTAGGGATTATGGTAAAATAATATATTCAATTTTGGCTACTATAATTTCGATGCCTATAATTATTTTAACTCTCATTCAACCAGATTTAGGTACGGCTATAATGCAAATATTATTAGTTGGAGCAATAATTTATTTAGCAGGTCTTAGAATTTGGTTTTTAGTTTTATCAATAGTTATCTTTATCGCTTCTCTACCTCTGGTTTGGCTTAATTTGCATGATTACCAGAAACAAAGAATTTTAACACATTTAGATCCATCTCTTGATAGTTTAGGAGCTGGATACCATATAAGCCAATCTAAAATTGCACTGGGGTCAGGAGGTATCTTTGGTAAAGGATTTTTGAAAGGCAGTCAAAGTCATTTAGATTTTTTGCCTGAAAAACAAACAGACTTTATCTTTACTATGATAGGAGAGGAATTCGGTCTTGCGGGAAGCCTCTTTGTTTTAATGATTTTTGTATTACTTATGCTTTATAGTTATGTAATTGCTTTTTTACAATCATCACAGTTTGGTAGAATAGTTTGTAGCGGTATAGTATTTATGCTCTTCAGCTATGTATTTGTTAATGTTGGAATGGTATCAGGTTTATTGCCTGTTGTTGGTGCACCACTGCCTCTAATTTCTTATGGAGGCTCAAGCATGCTTACCATATTTATTTCATTTGGAATAATTTTATCAGCTTCAATTCATAGGCATAATACACTAGAAGTTAAAATGAGTTAACTCGAAACCTTTAAAATTATGACCTGAGATTTCTAGAGTGTATCCGTTTAAGTTTGGAACATCATTATCATCATAACCTTTCCCAATAGAGGTTAAATAAATTATATTTAAATTATGATTGCCAAAAACAGGTTTTGTTGGTTTCTCAACTGGCAATTTGAAAATTTTGATTATTTCTCCATTTTCATTAAATCTGACTAGCTCAGAACCCTCAACGCCTGCCATCCAATAGCATTCATCAATGTCGACTGTTGCTCCATCTGGTCTTCCCTTTAAGTCTTTGGTTTTAGCAAATACCTTTTTATTAACAGGCTTTCCTGTTTTTAAATCATAATCAAACTGCCAAATCGTTTGAACTATTTTCCCTGTGTCAGAAAAATACATTTTTGTTCCAGATTTATTAAATGCCAACCCATTGGGAGTGTAAATAGAATCTAAAAATTTAGTTACTTTTCCATTAGGATTGAGACAATATAGAGACCCATTTTGTTTTTTTGTATAATTCTCACTCGTCATAGTGCCAAACCAAAACCTACCGAAGGGGTCAGTTGTTCCGTCATTAATACGGTTTTCCCTGGGCTCATCAAGTAGATCAACAAATTTTGTTAAAGTATCCAAATGAGGATTGTAGATGTAAAAACTTAAGTTTAATCCGATCAAGAAGTTACCATTTTTGCATGGTGCAAAGCAACCTAGTGAACCATTGAATTTTTTATAAGTTTTAGTTTTTTTATTAGGGTCGTAAGTGTATAACTTTCCTTCTAAAATATCAGTCCAATATAGGAGCTGTAAAGTTTTATCCCACCATGCTCCTTCACCAAGTGTATTTTTATAATGTGAAATTTTTTTAATTTTCATAAAAAATAATATTTAATATTTGAGTATATTTTAAGAATAATTATAATGATATAATTAACAATAAGGCAAAGTATTTAAATGTTTGAATCTTTTTTTCCCAAGCCCAAAATATTTTTATTGTCACTAATTCTTTGGGTAGCTTTCGTTTTTGGAATATATTATGTAGTTGGTCAATCGCTTGGAGAAATGGTTGGATTTAATTTTTCTGAAGAAGGAGCGCCAACTGTCATTGGTTTGGGCTATTTTATTACACCTGAATTTCTTTGGTTTGATTTATACTATATACTTTCTACACTTATATTTTTTGGATTTTGGGCGTATTATTCTCCTCATAAATGGCAAGTTTGGTCAATACTTGGATCATCAGTGCTAATTTTGATGGCGTATTTAACTGTTCAAGTCTCTGTTGTAATAAACGCTTGGTATGGACCATTTTATGATGACGTTCAAAAGGCTCTAGGTGGAGGAGGTGAAGTAACAGCAGCCGATCTCTATGGCCATCTTTTGGTTTTTTGTATTATAGTTTTACCATATATATTGTTTGTTCCGTTTAAAATTTTCTTTACCTCTCACTATGTATTTCGATGGCGAAATGCAATGAATGACTTTTATACTGAGCGATGGACTAAAGTAAGACAAATTGAGGGAGCCTCCCAGCGTATTCAGGAGGACACAATGAGATTTGCCTCTATAATGAAAGGGTTGGGTGTTTATATGGTTGATTCTGTTATGACGTTAATTTCATTTTTACCTGTCTTAACAGCATTATCTGTCCATGTTGAAGAATTGCCGATTGTTGGAAGTATACCATACCCACTTGTGACATTAGCAATTCTTTGGTCAGTTTTTGGTACGATAGTTTTAATTTTTTCAGGTATTAAATTACCTGGCCTTGAATTTAAGAATCAAAGAGTAGAGGCTGCTTTTAGGAAAGAATTGGTTCTTGGTGAGGATAGAATTGAAAGAGCAGATCCACCATCGTTGATCCAGTTGTTTAATAATGTCAGACGAAACTATTTTAGAATATATTTCCATTATGCTTATTTTAATCTTGTAAGGTATCTTTATATTCAAGCCGACAACGTAATAGTATACATTTTTCTTATTCCTACAATTGTAAGTGGGAGAATAACACTTGGAATAATGAACCAGGTGTTGAGAGCCTTTGGTCAAGTTGCAAGCTCCTTTCAATTTTTGGTAAATTCATGGACAACCATAATTGACTTGATTTCTGTTTATAAGAGACTCCAAGCGTTTGAAGCTTCTATCTATGACAAAGAATTGCCAAAAATAGACAAGGAATTTATGAAAAATCCAAAAGAAGATTAAATGATAACTATTTTTTAAATTTTAAGTCTCTTCTTTTTAATTCTTTTTGAGTTGATCTTTCTACTGCAATTGAATTTTCATTAACATCTTTTGTAATTGTGCTGCCAGCACCAATTATCGCATTGTCTTTAATGTTGAGGGGAGCAATCAAAGCTGAATTCGAACCAATGAATACATTGTTTCCAATATAAGTTTTGTGCTTACTAGTTCCATCATAATTACATGTTATTGTTCCAGCGCCAACATTGCTGTCATGCCCAACAAGAGCATCCCCAATATAAGAAAGATGGTTAACTTTAGAATTATTTTTAATCATAGATTTCTTAACTTCTACGAAATTACCTATTCTTACATTATCTTCAATATTTGTTTCTGGTCTGATCCTAGCAAAAGGGCCTATGTTACATTTTTTGCCAATTGAGCAATTTTCTAAATAAGAAAATGAACGTATAAGAGTATTACTATTAATTTTAACATTTGGGCCAATAAATACATTCGGCTCGATAATAACGTCTTTAGAAATATTAGCATTGTGGCTAACATAAACGCTTGAAGGGTCAATTAAAGTTACCCCTTTACTTAAAAGCTTATTTTTTAATTTCTCTTGAATTATTTTTTCAGCATTGGATAAGTCAATTCTGTCGTTCACACCAATTAATTCTTCAGATGAACCCAAAACAAAACCAACTTTATTCATATTTTTAGAGCAAATTGAAACAATGTCTGTCAAATAATACTCTCCGTTATTTGATAGCTTTACTTGGTCAAGGTAATTAAATATGTCTTTTGCCTTTCCGGCTAAGATGCCAGAATTGCATAATTTAATATTTTTGATTTCATCGTTTGCGTCTCTATCTTCTATTATTTCTAAAACCTGATTACTTTGATTTGTTATAATTCTTCCGTATCCACTAGGATTATCTGTTTCAAATCCTAGAATTGAAATTGTACTTCCATCTACTATTTTCCTGATTATTTTTTTAATAGTTTTTGGAGATATAAATGGCGTGTCTGCATACAAAATAAGAATTATTGAATTTAAGTCACTTATTTTTTTGCATGTAATTTTTACAGCATGACCGGTACCTAATTGTGGTTCTTGAATTACATAATCTGAATTCTTTATGTGCTGTTTTATAATCTCAGATTTGTCACCTAATACAAATATCTTTTTTGAAATTAAAGCTTCATCCAAGCTTCCCTCTAACCACTCTAATAAGGATTTACCAGCAACTTTATGTAATGGTTTTGGTAAAGAAGAGTTCATCCTTTTACCTTTGCCTGCTGCTAAAATGATAGATATAATTTCCATGGAAATATATTATAATATTGTTTGATGTTACACTAGTAATAACATTGCACAAAAGATACGAATATGCTATTGGCAATCAATTTAAAGCGGTTTTTTTATGTGTGGTATAATAGGCGTAACTTCTATAGATGACGCTCAAGACTATTTGATAAGTAGTTTGCAAAGACTTGAATATAGAGGATATGATAGTTCAGGCATAGCTACGATCCATAACAATAGTTTCTGTTCAAGCAAAGCTGAAGGGAAAATTAAAAATTTAAATGAAAAGCTATCTGATAACCCATTGAAGGGTCTAATTGGCATAGGCCACACTAGATGGGCGACTCATGGAAGTGTTTCAGAATTAAATGCTCACCCACATATTTCAGGAAAGGTGGCCATAGTACACAATGGCATAATTGAAAACTTTCAAGAAATTAAAGATAAACTGATTTCAAAGGGAAGAAAATTTACATCACAAACTGATAGCGAGGTTATAGCTCATTTATTTGATGAAGAACTTAAAAAAAATATAACTCTAAAAGAAGCAACTCAAAATGTTCTTAGAATTTTGGCTGGTGCTTATGCATTTGTTGTTCTAATGTTAGATGACCCAGATACATTAATTGCTGCCCGCTATGCTTCGCCTTTGGCTGTAGGGACAGGAGATACTCTCAGTGCAGTTGGGTCTGATGGAATAGCTCTCGCAGGTATAACAAATCAGCTAATTTTTTTAGAGGATGGCGATTTCGCCATCCTCAGAAAAAATAAAATTTCTCTCTTTGATTTTGATGGAAATACTGTTCAGCGAGAAGTTAAAAACAACACATTAGATCCAGCAGTTATAGGCAAGGGAAATCATAGGCATTTTATGGAAAAAGAAATATATGAGCAACCAGAGACTATAGCTCATACAATTTCTGAGATGTATACATCTGATGGCAGAGTTTCTGAAAATCTAGCTAAAATAATTAAGAAAAAACCTAAATCGATCACAATTTTAGCAGCGGGCACCTCTTATTACGCCGGAATGATTGGTAAATATTGGATAGAGAGTTTAGCCAATTTGCCTGTAAACGTTGAAACTTCTAGTGAGTATAGGTATAGATCCCCTTTTATTGACACAGAAGGGTTAGTTTTGGCGATTAGTCAATCAGGGGAGAGTATTGACACATTAATGGCTATGAGACATGCATCTGAGAAAGGGGTTAAAACTATTGCAATAGTAAATAGCGTAGGAAGCACAATTGATAGAGAATCTAATTTTTCCTTGTATACAAGAGCTGGAGCTGAGATTGCTGTAGCCAGTACAAAAGCCTTCACTGCACAATTGACAATTTTATTATCTATGAGCATTGCATTAGCTGAAGATAAAGGTATTCATCAAGATAAAATTAGTGCAATAAAATCTTCTCTATTTAAAATCCCAGGGGCTGTTGCCAAAGCACTGGCGCTGGAAAGCAGGATAATTGATATTGCAAACAACATTACGAAAAGTAATAGCTGTTTATATCTAGGCAGAGGCCCTCTATATCCGTTGTCTCTAGAGGGTGCTCTCAAACTTAAAGAAGTTAGCTATATTCATGCTGAAGGTTTTTCTGCAGGAGAAATGAAACATGGACCTATTGCTTTAATTGAAGAGAATTTGCCGGTAATTTCTCTTTTAGCAAAAGATCATCATAGTATTAAAACTATTAGTAATCTAAGGGAGGCTCTTGCCAGGGGAGCTAAACTTATAATCTTTGCAGACGAAGGAATTGAGAGTAATATAGACTTTGCTCATGAAATTATAAGATTACCTTTTTTAAATGAAGCAATTACACCAATCATTGCATCTATACCCATTCAATTGCTTGCATACCATACTGCTGTAGCAAAGGGAACAGATGTTGATCAACCAAAAAACCTAGCAAAGTCAGTCACAGTAGAGTAGGTGTGATTGGATAATACTTTTCAGAAAATGAATATGATTGCCTTTGAATTTCTTTCCTCGAAC
>CAZCWO010000044.1:0-2060 GCA_964502335.1 uncultured Rhodobacterales bacterium
GTTCGGTTCCTGTATCATCCGTCACGGTCAGTTTGACATCGCTTCCCTCAGACCCAACTGATTTATAAACAATATAAAGTATGAAAAGTGATTCTAGTCACTGTGGAATAAAAAAATATTTGTTACAAAACCTCAAGTCTTAAGGGTGAAAAACTATTATATTGTTTACGAATTACATATTAATATTATATAGTCTATATTTCATTGAGGAGATACAAACATGAAGCAGGTGTTTATAGATACAATTTCGAATGTTCGTATGGTTGTAGGAACGATACGTATGGATGTAATGAATATTACTGGACAAACAGATGACAAAAAACTTCAGGTCGAAAAACGATCGGAAATAGTTATGACCCCCACTGCCTTTTCCCAGATGCTTAGAATGTTAAAGGAAGTTGAAGGAAAACTTCAAGAGCAATCAGACCAAGCAGAAAAAAAACAGAAAGCTCCTGCAACCAAGGGAAAGAAAAAGTAAACTATTAAGTTTGAGAGCATTAACTGTGCTTCCTCTAGTAACTATTGTTATTCTTATAACTGACAGGCGAGGGTTTACTCTTATTAAGGCTTTGCTTTTGATTATTCTGAAAATTTGTTCGAAAGAGATTAACAAGCTACAGGAAAATGAATGCATTCAGTAAAGTGAATATAGAATAAATTTTCTTGCTAGTCTTAATGAGGAAATTTAAATACAGAGTGTTCCTTACACAGTTGAAGGTTACCTGCATCTTTTATAACTTTTTTTAAAATTAACTTTAAATCCTGATCTGTCCGTAGGAAGTCATGATGGAAAATTAGGACTTGTGTATCTTTAATCTTTTTAGCCAGTTCGGTAACTTCCTGAAAGCTAAAGTGACCCCAACCTCTTCGGGTTTCAAGCTCTTTTTGAGTATATGAACTATCAACAAAAATATAGTTTGTGCCTTTAGAGAAGTTAGCTATATCATCAATTACAGAAGGATTTTCAGCTTCCACATCAGAGGCGTAGACGACATCAAAATTCTTACCCTGAACACGGAAGGCCGTGTTCAATCCTGGGTGGGGTAAAGATAGAGTTCTGAAGGTAATATCGTTGCCAAGATTAATGTTATCACCAGGTTTAAATTCTAGAAAACTAACATTTTTACTAAACACCGATCGGTTCTTTGGGAAAAGAGGCGGTGAAAGAAATTTATCGATAGCCGAGAGACCGGAATCTTTTCCCAAGACTGGCAGGTGAATGCGCGTTTTAATTGCTTCACTGAACAGCGGGGCAAAAAATGGTAATCCAATAATATGATCATAATGATAATGTCCGATAATAATATCGATGGGGCGTGTGTCATGGTTTTTAAGTATCGTCTCCCCAAGATTTGCAATACCACTGCCAGCATCAAAGATAATATTGTGATCGGGAACTTCCAATTGGACACAAGAGGTGGCTTGACCAAAATCTGAAAATTCTTTTCCAGAAGCGGGAAGTCCACCTCTTGCACCCCAAACGATTAACTTTTCCTCAGATATTTTTTTCAAAAATTTTTTACCAAAAGTTATAATATATATATATATATATCAATAAGTTATAAGACAAAAGTTCGTATTTATACAGTATAAATGATTTGATAAATGATAACCACGATTTTCTCAAAATATTTAAGAACTGCGATCAATATTCATTATAAGATATTTTCCTTATATAGGTTTCTGAATTCAGAATTTTGGTATGGAAATTTACTACCTTCTGTTAAGTAACAATTATGATTATTCCATGGAAGCGCATGTTTTTCTGCGATTGAACCAATTTCTGAAAGGTACCTTCTTGACGAGGTTTCGAGTTGGTGTTTTATATTGGTCCAATCAGGATAATGATTGAAAGCATCAAGCCAAATAGCTCTTCCTGCAAGAAAACCTGAGCTTCCAGCCTTAAACGCTAACTCAAGAACTTTTTTAAATTCTTTTTTTCCAGCGCCTGCTGATAACATCACCCATGGTTTTCGGGCTAGAGTTCCCATTTCTTTAAACAAACTTAAATCACTGTCGCTCAGTTGGTTTACATTTACTGGACTTTCTAACTTAAAGAC
>CAZCWO010000044.1:2160-14297 GCA_964502335.1 uncultured Rhodobacterales bacterium
ATGTTTTATTAACATATTTTTAAATTTAGCGACTTCTTCCCAAGGAGCTTCATTGACGTTGAGATGTCTAGCAATAGGGTTTTTAATAGGTGGCCTCTGATCTACTGCAGTCATTTTAAAAATACCTTTTTCATTCGATAATCTTTTCATTCCCATTAGTTTTCCAGGACTTAATCTCATTTATTGAGTCTCCTTTATAAAATTTTTTAATTCTTGCCGGAAAGGGATTCCTTTCCTGCCTCCAAAAACAGTGCATTTTAGTGAAGCAGCTGAATTAGCAAATTTGACTGCTTCAATTTCGCTATTACCTTCAGCTAAACTAAGTGCAAATGCACCATGCCAAACATCTCCTGCACCTAAAGTATCTTTTGCGTCAATTTTTACAGTTGGTATATTGACTAATTCAGAATTATTAAGAAAATAAACACCTTGTTCACCATGGGTAACACATGTCCATCCTTTAGTAATCAAGGAAATTTCTTTTAATGCATCCTTCATATTTTTGTTATTTGTAAAACTTTGTAGTCCGAATAAAGAAAAAGCAATATGAGAGGCATTTTGAATGGCTTCGACGGTTACAGTATCTTCAGCGTCCAGAATTCCTGGACGGTTAAGTCTTTTTGCAATCTTTAATGTTTCGATCGTTCCTTCATTCCACCTTGTATCAGCTAAGTAAACATCATGATCTTCTATCTCATTTATCCATGAAGCATCCAGTGGTATTGTATGATCTCGGTAAACAACAATTTGCCTTTCACCTTTTTTATCTATGTATGCTGATGCAAAAGGTGAGCTATGACCTTCAAATTGTTTTATATATTTAGTATTGATACCTTCATTGACTAAGTCCGACATAATCAATTTAGCAATCTCATCTTCACCTAACCTTGATGCTAAAGTAGCAGAACCTCCCAATCTAGAAACAGCTACAGCTGCATTGGCAGCAGGTCCACCTCCTGTGATAAATGCACCATTCGCTCTGAACTTTTCATACGTTTTTGGAATTTCATCAAGTTGAAAAATAAAATCAATGACAGAAACTCCGGTTACTAATACAGTTTTCATTTTAATCTACAGGTATCCATTTGGTACATTTCTTGGTTTTCCTAAAGGTCTGTTATTACCATCTTTATCTGTTAAGGAGTGAAGAAACTCAATAATATAATTAATTTCTTGATTATTCAATTTTACTGTTTTTATGTCAATTATTGAGAGCAACCTTTTTTTCTCCGTTTTATCCTTGAAGATCACAAAATCAATTTCTTTTAACCATTCTGCAGGGGTAAAAGATCAGCGAGTTTTGGGGATCACAATTTGTGCATTTCTGTTTGGTTTAAGTGGTGTTTTATAATCCCTTTTAATGTTGGATAAGCTCCATTATGGCCATATGGGCCAGTAAGCACGATATTTCTTAAAGAAGGTGTTTTAAACTTATACATTTCATTAATATTATCACTTTCTCTCATTCTTCCTACATCTCTCTAGTGTAAGGATCGAACCTTCTAGTTCTTCCTGGTCCAAATTGGGATAAGGCAATAGAATAAAATTTTTGATCAGTAAATAAAGATCCAGAATGACAAGATGAGCAGTTACCCTTTCCAAAAAATAGTTCCAGGCCTTTTTGTTGATTGATAGTTAGAGCATTTTTTTGCTATTCAAAAAATCATCAAAGGGAGTATTGTAAGATGTCCACTCAGAAATAATTGATAATGCTTTTGTTATTGTTGATTTCAAAAATGGTGTAAGGGGACTTTTTGATTTGTGTATGTTTGCTGAAAATTCTAAAGTTCAAGAAGAAATATGTGGGGTAGCCATAAAGGTAAAATAGAGACAGGAGTTCCTGCAAATGGATCTGGCCAGAATTCATCTGATTTATCAATTGGAATGAGAGGGTCTGGTCAAATTTCTAAAGAGACAGTGGTTGTGGATAAAAAAATTCTTGAGGCAGAGGTCATCATCATGGATCAACTTATTATGAACATATAGCTTTTATAAATGCGATAAATAATCAATCAGAGTCTGAGGCAACGCTTGATGATAGTCTAAAGGCAGTTGCAATGGGGCAGGCTGTAGAACTATCTGTCAAGGAGAAGAGGATTGTCATGATGAGCGAATTATTAAACTAAACCCATTATAAATTAACTTCACTTATCCATTTCAAACCTGAAACTGTATCCTCTTTAGGATTGTACTCGCATCCAATCCAGCCATGATAATTTAAATCATTTATCACCTTAAAAACGTAATTGTAATCAAGTTCACTGTCATTAGGTTCATTTCTGTTAGGAATGCCTGCTATTTGAATATGACCAATATATGGAAAACATTTTTCTAAGTATTTTGTTACGTCTCCATTTGTGATTTGGTGGTGATAAATATCAAAGAGTAATTTTAAGTTTGATCTATCAATGATGTTAATGAGATCAATAGCTGAATCTGTTGAGGATAAGAAATAACTAGGGATATTTCTTTGATTAATTGGTTCTATTAGGAGAGTCAGATTATTTTTTTGAAATTGATCACATGCCCATTTTATATTTTCAATAAATGTTTCTTTCAGTGTCAAGTCATCATGTTTTTCACATAATCCTGCCATTACATGAATGTTTTTTCCATTGATAATTTCAGCGTATTCAATAACAGTGGCAATTGATTCCTTAAACTCTTTTTTTCTTTCTGGAAGGCATGCTAAGCCCCTATCACCATTTTTAAAATTTCCTGGTGGTGAGTTAAAAATACTCAGTGACAAATGATGTTGTTTCAATTTTCTCTTAACTACATGAGGGTCATATTCGTAAGGAAATAGAAATTCAACAGCATTAAAACCTAGTTTATTAGATTCATTAAAACGATCAAGAAATTCAAATTCAGTAAATAATAATGAAATATTTGCAGAAAACTTTATCATAACTTTATTTAACATAAAATATAGTAAACTTTAATTAAATGATAAATTATTTTAATTTAAAAAAAACATTGAATTAATTAGGGGCATGAAAATATACACCTAAACTTAATTAAATATTTGGATTTAATTCCTTACTTTGTTTAGGGAGCAGTATAGAAGAAATTAACACCCCGATCGCAATTATACTTGCTAAAGAGAAAATCATTTTTAATTCAAAACCTCTTTGTAAGAGTAGGCTTGTTATTGGCAAAACTGAAGCGGCAATGCATAAATTTAATAAAAACTTTGCACTTAAGACCCTTGATCTCCATATATCAGGAATATACCTCACTAAAATTGTATCAGTAATTGGAATTTGTCCAAAAACAAAACACATTGCAGCTATTGAAAGAAAAAAGAGTGATAAGTTTTCAAACTTTGAAGCCAGGAAGATAAATAAAATTTGACCAACAGATATCCAAAACAATACTAACCTAGGTGATATTCTATCAATCAACCAGCCAACTAAAACTTGAGCGAATGACGCACAAGCATACACTACTCCAGCTAAGATTCCTGTAATAGCAACATTTGTAGATACATCATTTAAATGCATTTCAAAATATCTAGGCAAAAGAAAACTCATGGCTCCAAATATAAAACCGCCTGAAGCAGTAGATAAAGCTAGAGCAATTAATGCTTGCTGCCAGTTGGGTGCAAATTCAAGAGAATTTTTTTTCTGATTATTCTCTTTGCTGTTAGAATCTTCGTTTGAGGTAATACTTATAAAAAACAAAATTCCAAAAATTATGCAAATGATTCCAGGAACCATAAAAGTTAATCTCCAATCTCCATAATAAAGAAGAACACCAGTAACGATAGGCGCTACTGCAATTCCCATATTTCCCCAAACGCCATTAATTCCCATTCTTAAACCTACAACACCTGGACGTTGCAATAGCATTGCAATGCCAACTGGGTGATAGATAGAGGCAAACATACCTATTAATGCTAAACACAGAGCTAATTGATATGTTGAAGTGGATAGAGAGGCCAAAATTGCAGATATTCCTATTCCAAAATGATATGCGATCATTAGTGGCATTCTTCCATATTTATCTGACAAAAATCCAGCTAAAGGCGCTGTGGCTCCAAATAGAACCATTCCAAGAGTTCCATAAATAATCATTTCATCGTAACTCAATCCAAAATAACGACCACTATCGTATGCAGCTTTAGCAAAAATAAGCATCATGAAATGATCAATTAAATGCCCAATATTCAAATAAATATTAGGCACTGTTGGATTGTTAAATTTGTAAATCATTGGATTTTTTATCTTCAAATATACTAATATTTTATCATTATCAAATTATATTATTTATTAAATGAATTGAAAAAGAAATTAGTTCATATATGAATGATATTAATGTTTTAGAGGGGCACATGTATAGAACTTTTCTTTTTGTAGCAATAATATTTTTAAGTAAATCAATCTTTGCAGAAAATTTAGTTAAACCCAATCCAGACATAAACCCGATTGAAGTGGTTGAAGTTCAGCTTTTTGCGCTTCAGTCAAATGATGAAAATAATGATCTAGGTATTGAACAAACCTGGAAATTTGCTCATCCAAGAAATAAGATGGCTACTGGGCCACTCCCTAAATTTGTTAACATGATAAGAACGCCAGCTTATTCTATTTTACTGAATAATTTAAAGTTTGAAACTAAGGAAATATTTAATGATGGCAAAAATGCTAGTGTTGCTGTTCGAATTGAAGCTCGCAACAATAAAGCCTATACTTATCTATGGATGCTTGAAAAAGTTGATGCAGAGGGACCTTTAAAAGGTAGTTGGATGACAACAGGAGTTTCTGGACCAAGGTTATTAGCAGAAGGCTCCTAACAATTTAGGTCAATGTTTTTGAAACATAATAGTCCCATTTCTCCAGCAAGCTATTTCTTTTAATATCGGTCATTTTTACATTAAATGTTTTATCTGAGGACCATAACTTTGATAATTCTTCAAGAGAGGAAAACTTTCCATCAGTATAAGCGGCCATCATAGCAGCACCTAAGGCAGTTGTTTCAGTAACCTTTGGTTTTTCTACGGTAATTTTTAGAATGTCTGCTAAAAACTGCATTAACCAGTTATTATTAGTCATTCCCCCATCAACTCTTAAATTTTGAGGAGAAATTCCATCCTCAGACATTGCTTTAAAAAGGTCTCTTGTTTGATATGCTACAGATTCTATTGCTGCTCTAGTAATTTCATTTTTTCCAGTATTTCTGGTTATACCGTATAATGCTCCTCTGGCATTGGCATCCCAATAAGGGCATCCAAGTCCTGTAAATGCTGGCACTAAAAATACATCAGAATTATGATCCATTGAATTCACTATTTGTTCAGTTTCTTCAGCAGAATTTAATATTTTAAGATTGTCTCTTAACCATTGAACTACCGCTCCAGCAACAAAAATAGACCCTTCTAGGGCGTACGTTGCTTTACCGTCAATTTTATAGCAAATAGTTCCCAACAACCTAGATTTTGACTTTATAATTTTTTTTCCCGAATTAATAATTACGAAGCATCCAGTTCCGTATGTTGATTTTATGCTTCCTGGAGAGAAGCATGCTTGACCAACTGCAGCTGCTTGTTGGTCCCCTAGAATTGATAAAATTGGAAGTTCAAAACTCATAATGTTTTTTGAAATCATTCCAAAATTAGAATTAGAATCCATTACTTTGGGCATTATTGTCCTCGGTACATCAAATATGTCCAACAGCTCATTGTCCCATTCTAATTTCTCAATGTTATATAAACTTGTTCGAGATGCATTGGTTGCATCAGTTGCATGGACCTTTTTATCAGTTAATCTCCAGAGTAAAAAACTATCTACTGTTCCAAAACATATTTCACCTTTATCGACTTTTACCCTTGCATCAGGCACATTATCTAAAATCCATTTAATTTTTGATGCACTAAAATAAGGATCCACAACCAAGCCAGATTTTTTGGTTATAGTTTTGTCAAAACCATCGCCCACAAGCGTTTTACAAAAATCTGCTGTTCTTCTATCTTGCCAAACAATAGCATTGTAAAGAGGTTTGCCTGTTTTTTTATCCCAAAGAATAGTAGTTTCTCTTTGGTTTGTAATACCAACGCCTCTAATGTTATGTTCTTTTGAAACATCACTGTTATATAATTTTGAAAGTACTAATTGGGTTGTTCCCCAAATTTCTTCAGGATCATGTTCGACCCACCCAGGCTGTGGGTAAATTTGAGTAAATTCTTTTTGGAAGGTTTTTAAAATTGAGCCATTTTCTCCAAATAAAATGGCCCTACTACTAGTGGTTCCTTGGTCAATTGATATATACGCATCCATATTTTGAGCCAAAATAATAAAAAAATTAAAATAACCATAATTTATAAAAATTTAAAACAAAACAATTTTTATTTAAATATTAATGGATCATCAGTTATGACACCTTCTAAGCCGGCATTCCATAATGATTTGATTTTAGATGGTTCATTACATGTATACACAAAAGGTTTAAAACTTTTATTTGTTATTTCTTTTATCTGATAGATTTTAACAGTTTCAAAATCTAGGTGGATGGTTGCAATATTCAAATTTTCAATCTTTTTTTCCCAATCTGTTGGCAAATGACCAAATAATGCACCGAGAGGAATTTCTAATGAACTTTCTCTTAAAATTTTTAATGAAATAATATCAAAAGAGGAAATTAAAACTTGGTTTTCTGTTTTCGTTTTTTTAATTGTATTTAAGACCGTTTTAACTAATTTTCTTCTGTAAATGTTTTGTATTGGCTTGTAAAATTTCATTTCAATATTAAGATTTAACTTAGATTTTTTACAAAATGTTAATAGTTCTTCCAAAGTAGGGATTTTTTGATAAAAAGTTTCTTTTGAATTTACGGCTCCTACATTTATACTTTCTAATTCATCCAGTTTTACTTTCTTAACCATTCCATTAGTATTGGAAGTGCGATCTAAGGTTTGATCATGAATGATTAAAGCTATATTTTCATCGGTCAATTGAACATCACATTCGGACCAATTTATATTATTTTTTACACACCATTCAAAACCTGAAATGGTATTCTCCGGTTTGTATTTTGCGGCTCCTCTGTGACCACAAATTTTTGACATCATAATTTTCACTTATTTTAATTTATTCATTGAAAATATATAATTAATTAAATATTACATAATCAATAATTAATCCATTTCAGGAGAAATCAGTTGTTAAAAAAAATAATCGCTTTAATAACCTCGTTTTTTATTGTTGAACAAGTTGCATCCGCTTCACAAACGGATGCAAGCAAAATACTACTTAATACTTCCAAAGGTGAGATAGTAATTAAGTTGTTACCAGAATTTGCTCCAGAACATATTGCAAGAATTATAGAATTAGTTAAATCAGAGTTTTATGATGGAATAATTTTTCATAGAGTGATTCCTGGCTTTATGGCTCAAACAGGAGATCCTTTGGGGAATGGAACAGGTGGAAGTGGTAAAAAATTAAAAGCTGAATTCTCTAATTATCAATTTACCTTTGGTACTGTCGGCATGGCTAGAGCAATGGACCCTAATAGTGCTGATAGCCAGTTTTTCATTTGTTTTGATGGCTGTGGGCACCTTACAGGACAGTATACCGCATGGGGGCAAGTTGAAAAAGGGATGGAAATTGTTGAATCGATAAATGTTGGAGAGCCTCCATCAGATCCTGACAAAATAATAAGCGCCAAAATTATTCACTAATTTAATTTAAGTTAAAGCATCTATTGCTTCATCGGTCATATTATCAGGGACTAGTGTTACAGGCACTCTACAACCAGAAGAGCCTCTTGATGTAATATGTGTAACTAATGGTCCAGGTCCAGAACTTCCGGTTGAAACTCCAAGTACAAGGATGGAAATTATTTCTTCTTCATCAATTAGTTTCATTAACTCTTCTTTAGCGTCGCCTTCGCGGACATATAGAACAGGCATTTGCCCTGATATTTCAATTACAGTTTCAGCAACTTTTCTTAGCAAGTTTTCTGCATGTTCCCTTGCTTCAGTTCTCATAATCTCTGCAACACCTGCAAAATGTTGAAATTCAGCTGGACTGAGGCACTTAAATAAAGCAACCCTTCCGCCAGTGGCCCGTGCTCTTTTGCATGCAAATCTTATAGCCTGGTGCTGTTCTTGAGAAGCGTCTATTACTACAAGAAAAACTCTGCTATTTTCATTATTGATATTTTTCTTAGCCATTTTACCTCACTCATATTAATTTTTAAATTTTTCTAAAACTAAAAGCGGCTATATACCCTGCACATAAAGCTAAAAGTACAGCAAATACTCCGTATAACATTGAGTATTCATGTGCAAAATTATATATTTTTGCTTCCAACCCTGTTTTTTGAATTGATATTTTTGTAGTTTCCTTAGAAAGAATTTTACCATTTCTTAAAAGAAAAATTGAAACCTTATATTCGCCTGGCAACACTGTGGCAGGAATAATTACAGGGGCACGAAACAATTTATTATTTTTAATTTCTATTGATTCAGGTCCTATCCCTTTTTTCAAAACCCACATTCCTCTTTTTATCATTCTTCTTTCTAGAGATTTTCTCCAAACGTTTAATTTTTCAGAATGTAATTCTTTTATGCTTTTTAACTCCAAATTTGCAATTCCAATTTTTTCCCTTTTAAGTAGTGTTAAATTCTCAAGGTCAATATTTGTATTGCTGTAAACTGTATAGTAAAATGATGGAACATTTTCAAAAGTAACATTTTCTCTATTGATCCAGATGCCTGAAACATATTCTTTTTTATAAATGATAGTATCTGCTTTTGGACCCTCAACTGAAATAACCAAGTCATCGTCTTCTAAGCCATCAAATGAACCAAATAATAATAATTCAGCGCCATTAAAACCAGTATTAATACTAATTGAGTCAGAAGACAGGTCAGCAACAATAGACTTTGAAAAACCAAAATTTGGAAAAAAAATTACTAAAAAAATGATATAATATTTTATCATCTTATAATTTCCAGGGAAAAAATATCGGTTGGTGCAAGCGTCAAATCCATGAAAAGTTTAATACAAACAGCTAAAACTAATAATGCCAACAAACCTCTGAGTTGCTCACCTCTAAGCAGAGAGCTTGCATTGCTTCCAAACTGTGCACCAATTACACCGCCTAACATCAATAATCCTGCTAAAATAATATCAACTGTTTGAGTTGTAATGGATTGAAGAAATGTAACATTTGCTGTTACAAATATGATTTGGAAAAGTGATGTCCCTACAACAACAGCAGTTGGCATGCCAAGAACATATATCATTGCTGGAACGATTATGAACCCACCACCTACTCCCATAATAGCAGATAAAATACCAACAAAAGCACCTAAAAATAATGGGAGAAGAGCGCTTATGTATAGTTTAGACCTTCTAAACCTAATTTTAAATGGTAGTCCATGGAGCCAATTATGTTGATGCAGTTTGCCCCTTGATGCACCAGGTGTCCTTGATTTTAAAATAGCTTTAGTTGATTCCCAAGCCATCAAAAAACCAATTAAACCTAAGAAAACAACATATGCAAGTCGAATAACAAGTTCAATTTGTCCAATTGTTTTAAGAAAGGCAAACAACCACACTCCAAAACTAGAGCCTATAATACCACCGACCAACAAAATGAAACCCATCATAAAGTCTACATTTCTCTTTCTCCAGTGAGCTACAACACCTGAAACAGAAGAAGCAACAATTTGATTTGCTTCAGTAGAAACAGCAACTGCAGCTGGAATGCCGAGAAAAATGAGAAGAGGTGTCATAAGAAAACCGCCTCCTACTCCAAATAATCCTGAAAGGAAACCCACCATTCCTCCCAACCCTACGATAGCAAAAATATTCATAGAGACTTCAGCAATCGGGAGGTAAATATACATGTCTAAGTTAAATTAATTATTTATGATATATTAATAATTACACCTTTGCGGTTAATAATTGCAATGGCTTTTATTTATTAATTTAAATTATAATTTGTATATAGTTAAAAGGTTAATCAAAAAGATAAAAAGTCATGATGATAGATCAAAAAGAATTTCATAGTTACGATATTAGAATTGCTTCAAATGGAGATTGGTATCATGAAGGATCTAAAATAAAAAGATTTGAATTAGTTAAATTATTTGCTTCAGTTTTACATTATAAAGAGGATAAAAATTATTGGCTTATTACTCCAAAAGAAGAGGGAGTGATTAAGGTTGATGATGCGCCATTTATAATAAAAGAAATAAATTATAAAGGTAATTATGAGGAGGGAAATTGTTGGGTTACTACAAATTTAGATGAAACATTTCTATTGGGGAAAAAAAATTACTTGAGAATAGCGTTTGATAAAAATAAAAATCCTAGACCTTACGTCTTTATATACAGAGGCTTAGAGGCTTTGATGCTAAGATCCGTTTATTATGACATGGTTAATTATGCTGTAAAGGATGAAAAGGGATGCTATGGTATTTGGAGTGATAAAACATTCTTTATAATTGATTGTATGAAATAGTGGAGAATAAATTAAAATGAATTTAATAAACTTAGGTTTGATTGAAAAAATATTTTCACAAATATCTAAAACTTCAATAGTAAAATTAAATTCTACCGCCACAAAATCAGCAGTAATGTGTTTATTCTTTGTAAAAAACAAAAAGACATTTATTTTATTAACTAAAAGATCGGAGCTTTTAGACCACCATGCAGGAGAGATTAGTTTTCCAGGTGGAAGTGAAGAAGAAGAAGACAAAGATTCACTTAATACAGCTTTAAGAGAGACGTTTGAAGAAGTTGGAATTTTAAAAAATGATATTAAAGTAATTGGTCGTCTGGATGATTACATAACTGGTACAGGTTTTCATATTAAAACATTTGTAGGAATATTAAAGTCATTAGAGAACTTATCAATTAATAAGAGTGAAGTTTCAGAAGTAATTTTTCTTCCAGTTGATATACTGGCTGATAATTCAAATTTAATTTGGACGAGCAAAACATTTGAAGATGGTCTTTATAAGTTTTGGAAAATCAATTATTTGGAACATAATATTTGGGGAGCTACAGCTGCAATTCTAGTTTGTTTGGCCTCTAGGATTTTTAATAAAAGCAACATGACATTATCAATAGAGAGTGAATAAATGAAAAAACTAATTTTTATAGCTATCGCATTAACTATTCCAATTTTAATTTGGTGGGTTGAGAGTATCGTTGCAAAAAGAAAAGGTGAAACAGTGAACGGGCCGTCAGTATTAATGTTATTTGGAATTGCCCTTTCATTAATGACTATAATAATAGGTATTTTGCTATCTCAAACTTCTCATGCTCCAAGTGGGTCAAATTACTTTCCTGCAGAAATGGAAGATGGGAAGATAGTTCCAGGTGTATTTTCAGAAAAATAATCAAGCATCTTTGCAAGTGACAAGTTTTATTAAACAGAAAAAATTAAAACCTCTCCATAAAATTTTCCACCATAAAGGACTATTAGAGACGTTTGATACAATTAATAAAGCAAACGGTAAAGTAGCATTGGTGGGTGGTGTAGTTCGGAGTATTTTATTAAAAGAAAAAATTATTGAACAAAATACAATCTTTGATTTAGCAACTAATTTACAACCAAAACAAATTATAAAAATTTTTAAAAATAATCAAATTAAATATATAGCTCATGGCATCAAGCATGGAACTGTAACTTTAAAAATTCAAGGCTTGAATATTGAAGTAACGTCATTAAGAAAAGATATTGTGTCAAAAGGAAGATATGCAGATGTTGTGTTTCATGAAAATTGGGAGGTTGACGCGAAAAGAAGAGATTTAACAATCAATGCCATTTATATAGACCCATTGGGTAACATTTATGACCCAGTAGATGGCACTAAAGATCTATTCAATAAAAGAGTTGAATTTATAGGTGATATTAGTGAGAGAATTAAAGAAGATTATTTAAGGATGTTAAGATTTATTAGGTTCCATGTTAAATACTCGTCAGAAGAAGTTAGCGAAGAAAAAATTTTAGTATTAAAAAAATATAGTGACCAAATTAAAAGTCTATCTAAAGAAAGAATTCTCCAAGAACAAAGAATAATTTTTTCTCAAAACATTAGTAAATCAATTATTTCTGCAGATCTAATGAAAAAAACAAATTTAGATCTAGCTTGTTATGGCATAAAGTTTGAGCTTGCCAAGATC
>CAZCWO010000045.1:0-1961 GCA_964502335.1 uncultured Rhodobacterales bacterium
CTTCTTTTCTTAACCTTTCGAATGTTAGGTGAGGGACGCCCATTGAAAAGCTGTCGTGATCACTTAAATCTAAAAAACCGTCATCTTTCATTTAATTTTCTCAATCGCTAAGAATGATTTAATTTAATAAAATTTTCACACCATAAACCAAATGTAGCTCCATCAGCATTTTTAGCCAAAGAATCGCTGGCATCTTTGTAAATTTTAGGTCCAAGCATCTCTTCATATTTATTAACTATTTCGCTCATAAAACGATAGTCAAACTCTGGGTGAGACTGGATGGAAAAAATATGATTTCCTTTAGAAAAACTGGATATTAAACAATTTTTTGTAGACCCTAGGAGTTCACAATTTTCTGGAAGAACGGAAACTTGATCTTCATGAAAAACATATAAATCTAAATCTTTTTCAGGGAGCATCCAGGGTTTAAAGTTATCAAAATTAGTTTTTTCTAGACCGACATTCCATTCAATTTTTGATTTTTCAACTTTTCCGCCTAAGGCAACTGCTATAGCTTGATGTCCAAAGCATGTTCCAATAAGTGGTTTTTTTTGAGAATCGCAAGATTGAATAAATTCATATAATTTGTTTGAAAAAGAGTGATTGTCTCTTACTGAAAGAGGACTACCTGAGATCAAATAAACATCTTGCTCATTTATATCATTTGGCAATTCATCTCCTATAGTCATATAAATTCTATATTTAAATCTACTTTCCAGAGAATCAAAAAGATCACGAAATCTATGTGCATCATCAGGAAACTTATCCCCTATATCCTCACTTTTATCGTGATTAACTTGTAAAATGCCTAGTTTAATTTTTTCCATAGGAGAAATGGGGCAACCTTAAGTTGCCCCAAATTAAAATCATATATTATTGAAGCATTGCGTTGAGTTCATCAAATTTCACAGTGTCAGAAGCAATACGTGCTTTTGATTCACTTGCACCTTCCCAATATACTCTTGCCCCAGTTTCTTTAGCAAGGGTTTGAGCTTTTTCTCCAAGCATTGTTTTCTTAGAGATAGCTTCGATCTTATCTTTAACGTCTTGAGGTGTTCCTTTCTTAACAAAAAGGCCATTCCAAAGTTCGAGGTCATTTATTCCAGCTTGCTCTGAAATTGTTGCAACATCAGGCAACTTACTTATTCTTTCAACTCCGATATTTGTCAAAATTTTAATATCGCCTAAGCAGGGCTCAATTAGAGCTAATGTAGTATTTATAACGTCTGCATCCCCAGAAGCAAGCGAGTTGCAATCGAGCATGTCATAAGCAGAATCGTCTGCAAATTCAAATCCTAATTTTTTCGCTGCTGCTAAAGTAGCTTTTGTCGGGATAAGACCTTCACCAAAATGACCTAAAATAACATCATTATTTTTTGCATGTGCAGCAAGTTCTTTTAAGTTGCTGTAAGGAGCATCTCCAGAGGCTGCTAGAACAAAAGGATAGGTAACGAAAATTCCGATAGGTTCGAAACTGTCTTGTTCAATACCAATGCCAATTCTTGGTCCAATGATAGGCACTCCAATAACAAAAGATCCTATCATAGAACCGTCAGCAGGAGCCTCCAATACTTCAAGTGCACCAGGGAATGGTCCATCACCCCCACCTGGTCTATTTACTACAGAAGCAGGCATGCCAGTTTCTACTTTCCACTCTTCAGCAATCATTCGTGTAAGAATATCCTCGAAGTCACCTGGAGGCCAAGGAACCAAAAATTGAACAGGCCCACTAGGGTAGTCAGCACTTGCAGAGCCGGAAAACATTAATGTAAATGTTGTAAATAATGCGATTAAAAACTTTTTCATATTTCCTCCAAAAGGTAGATTTAATTTCTTTTTTTATAATTATTATAAATATAAGAAATCAAAGTTCCAAAAATTACAAGAAAAATTATTAAAGTTAGAAAACCAGATACTGGTCGATTTACTAAATCTGTCCAGTACTTTATCTTACCTGCTCC
>CAZCWO010000045.1:2061-12737 GCA_964502335.1 uncultured Rhodobacterales bacterium
TCACCCACGCCAGGTATTATCCCCATAACTGTTCCAAAAGATGCTGAAATAAACGCAACAGCGGGGTAGTTTTTCAACTCAGCCAACCCTCTAAATAATCCTCCTGTAAGCTTAGCCTCTGGAGGGTCACTATCTTTTCCGTTCATCAAATTTAGAGCCTGGCTTAAAGCAAAAATACCAACAATCACGACAATTAGATTAAACCCTGATGCTAGATATTCAATATCAAATGTGAATCTGTCTACTTTCTTTGTAGTTTGTCTTCCGACCATAGTAATTAAAAAACCAACTGCAAAAAGCATCGCTGCTATAGCCATATTCTGTCTATGCGCAAGAATTAATAAAACTGAACCTAAAACTGCAGCCATAAAAATATCGCGTTGGCCAAAGAGAGCTCCAAAATCTTTTAAATAAGGACCAAATGCTATTAAACAAATCAAAGCAATACATATGGAAAAACAACCTCCAAAAAATGAGGAGGAATATGCAAGAGATAAAGCTCTTGGTGCTTCCCCGTTTTTTGTCATGGAGTACCCATCATAAGTGGTTAGTGCATTTACAGGCGTTCCCGGTGTGTTAATCAAAATTGCCGGTATTGCGCCACCATACATGCCTGAACCATATATACCTAGGAGAACAACAAGACTGACTAAATCATCTAGAAAAATAGTGGCTGGAAGTAGAATTGCTATTGCAATTGCAGGGCCAATCCCTGGAACCGCTCCAATTACCACACCCCCGATTGCACCTATTAGAATAGCTACAATAACTTGAAAATTCATTAAATTAGATAAGCCTAAATAAAAAGCATCCATTAGAAATATATCTTCATAAAGACTTCAATATTTTCAGGAAAATATTTATATAACCAAATATTTACAGGAGTCTTAATTTGTAAAATTGACCTAAAAATAATTACAACAATAAAAGCTGCAATTGCACTTCTTGCAATCCAAGTCAAACTCCTATAGCCAAGCCTATAGGTTAAAAAGATAGCGAATATTATTGTAGATATTAAGTAACCAAAAATGGTGATAATATTCGTATATACTAAAAAATAAACAATAAACTCCAGTGATTTTAACCATTGAGATAATTCATAGTTAATTCTTTTGGGCATTCTTAGTCTTTTATTTATCTTTAGTTGAACAATTGATTCACAAAGATTAAATAATGTTGCTGGCACTAAAATAATCATGCAAATTAGAGGTCCGATCCATTGTTGCTTTAAAATTTTCCCAACCCTTTTTTGGGATAACTCTCTTCCATCCCATCCACTTTCTGTATTAAAATTAATTAATAAAAAAGATACAAAAATTAGAAAAATAATTGATAAAGTTAAATCACCAGTAACACGTTTAAATTCAAATAAGTTTTCGACCTTGAATCTTTTATCTTTTGGAATTTTAGAAGTAAATTTATTTGAAACAATTTTTATATTTAAAGGCTTTTCTTTAATTGAACATAAAAAATTATTGTTATTTTCAAATACTTTAATCTTCATAATATAATTTTTGAGCCCAATGACATTTACTAAATACAAACAATTAAATTATAATATAGTCTAAAAATGAACTACCACTCCCCTATAAGTATTCCTCTTTCATTTTCATCATCTCTCATTTTAGAATAAACTTCATCACTTATAGATATTCTGTTTCTTCGTTTGATGAGTCTTTCAAATAACTTTTCCTTATATAAAGTAATTATTTTCTTATGTTTTTCACTTCTTCCTAAATCAATAAACTCGTTAGGATCGTTTATTAAATCAAAGAGTTGTGGTTCAAAACCTTTAAAATATACAAATTTCCATCTTTGATCTCGTATCATAAAAATTTTTGCATCATTTATATCTACATTTAATTTTGTTCTTACTGGATAGATTCCATAGTCAAATTCAGAGAAAACACAATCTCTAAAGTTTTGGGAAATATCCCCGTTAATGATCGGCATCAATGATTTACCTTCAAGCCTTGAGTTTGGCACTTTCATCCCATTTGCTTCTATGAATGTTGGTAGTAAATCTATTGCTTCAACTAATTCATTGCATTCATGACCTCTGGTTTTATCAGCCTCTTTCCTGGGATCTACAATAATTAGAGGTATTTTTACTGATACATCATGAAAAAGTTCTTTTTCACCCATCCAATGATCACCCAAGTAGTCTCCATGATCAGATGTAAAGACAATCATAGTCTCATCAGTTTTACCTTCCTCTTCTAGAAAATTAAAAAGGTCACCCAAATGATCGTCAATTTGCTTTATTAAGCCCATATATCCAGGTAATACAGTTTCCCTAGTGCCTTGTTGTGAGAAAGTCATGCCAACTGGTTCTTCCATAAACATTTCGTAAACAGGATTTGGGTTTTCTCTTTCAATTTCATCTCTAATGGCAGGCACAAAACTCTCTTTACCATACATATTATGGTATGGTGCAGGCGCCATATAAGGCCAGTGAGGCTTTATAAATGATAGATGAAGACACCATGGATTATCACCAGTTTCTTTAATAAATTCTTTTGCTCTCATTATCATATAAGGAGTTTCAGAATGTTTTTCTTCTATTCTTGCTGGAAGGTTAGAGTATCTTAAATTCCATCCTGATAAAAGTTCGCCATTTTCACCTTCCGCAGAATTTGCATAGTCATTCCAGGGATTTACGCCATCATAACCAAGATCATTTAACCATTGATTATAATTTAAAACTTCGTTTCTATGTAAATATCCTGGTGTTGGATGAAGGCCGTCATCTTTTTCATAAGGCTCAAATCCTGGTTCCGAAATTATCATCCCTATTTCTGTTTCTTTGTTTAAACCAAGTCTATGCATTCCATCAATGTCAGCTTCCATATGTGTTTTTCCAACAACAGCTGTTCTAATTCCCTTTGGTTTTAAATAATCTTCTATAGTCAATTCCCCGATTGGCAATGGAACTCTGTTCCATGTTACACCGTTGCTGAAAATTGTTCTGCCTGTATAAAAGCATGCTCTAGAAGGACCGCACATTGGTGATTGAACAAAAGCATTTTTGAAGTTGATTCCCTTTTTAGCAAGCTTATCAATATTGATGGTTTTTATTGATGGGTGACCGTTGCAAGAAAGGTAATCCCACCTAAGTTGGTCGGTCATGATAAATAAGATATTTTTTATGCTCAATTTTAATCCTTTTATTTTACCAAAGAAATGATTGATATTGGAACTATCATTTACGATACTATTATTTATGAAAACTCAAGCAAGTGCTTTTTTTCAATATCAGTTATTAGGCCATGCTCAATTAAAGATTCTTGTCGTCTGAATTCACTAAAAAAATTTACAAAGTCATTTGAAAAAGTTTTTTGTGCTAATTTTGAGTTTTTAAAATGTTTATAAGATTCTGAGATATTTAATGGCAAATTTGTAATCTTTTGCTCTTCTTTTAAATTTTTATTTGCTAGAATTCCTTCCATTCCAGATACAATAGTGGCAGCTATACTCAAATATGGATTCATATCTGCACCTGGTATCCTATTTTCAACCCGCTTATTGCTCCCTTTTATTGCTCTAAATGCGACTTTTCTATTATCCCATTCCCAGTCATTCTTGGTTGGGGAAAAAATATCAGGTTGAAATCTTTTGTAGGAGTTATTATTTGGTGCAAATAGGAGCATCAATTCAGGTGAATATCTTTGAAGACCTAGAATAAATTGTTCAAAAACTTTTGTATTTTTAATAAAAATATTTTCATTTTTCTTGTTTTCCAATGAAATGTGAATATGACCACTTTGACCATCTGCATTGTCATTCCACCTCGCCATAAAAGTAGCAATTTTACCAAATCGTAATGCAGATTGCTTAATCAGATGCTTTACTAAAATAGCATCATCAGCTGATTTAATATCTTTTCCTGATAACAGAGCTACCTCCATAAAACCTGCCCCCATTTCTTCGTGCCAAGCCTCTACGGAAATATTCATTATTTTTGAAAATTCACACAACTCATGATAAAAGTCTTTTTGTTCATGCTGCCTATGCAAAAGATTATAAGAGCTTTCAAAGGTAGATGTTTTTAAGTCTAAAAAGTTATTTTCTCTGATGCTTTTTGAATTTTCTTCTAATACAGTAAATTCAATTTCCACACCAAAACGAGGGAAAAAAGATAGTTGATTTACTTCATATAAAACTTTCTTTAAAATGCTTCTGCTGCAAAATTTTGAATAGTTATTTTCTAATTCTAAAAAACAAATAAGATTTTGTGTTTCGTCAGCCCATGGTATGATTCTGAAGCTGCCCAAATCAATTTTAGCTGGGATGTCACCAAAACTATCTTTTTCAGAGGAAAATCCAGATATTTCAATTTGAGTGTCTCCATAACCTAAAGCAAGAGAAGGAAGAGCAACGGTGAAACCACTTCCGTTTTTATCTATCGATTTTATAATTTTATCAATGGTAACTAATTTCCCCCTTATCTGCCCAAGAGGATCAATAAAGCAAACAGTTACATAATTTAATTTTTTATTTTTTAAAATTTCAAAAAGTTTCTTTTTGGTCATTTATACAAACTTTTACTTATTTTCATACGTTGATAGTATAATATCCTAATTTAAGTTGTTTGTTTTTTTTAATTTAATATTTGAAAATGTCACTAGAAAAAGTTGAATGGGATTACATTGTTTTAGGAGCAGGGACAGCTGGCTGTGTCTTGGCTAATAGGCTGGCATCATCAAAAAGAAATAAAGTTTTAGTCTTGGAAGCAGGGCATATCGATAAATCTATAAAAATTAAAATTCCTGCACTCCAACCACTTGCATTTGGGAGAAAAAACTTTGATTGGTGTTATAAGGCTGAACCAGATATGACGAGAGATAATTTTAAACCTATTTGGCCTGCAGGAAAAGTCTGGGGAGGCAGTAGTTCTTTAAATGGAATGATTTATATTAGAGGTCAAAAAGAAGATTTTGACAGTTGGAAAAATTTTGGTGTTAAAAATTGGAATTATAAAGATGTTCTAAAATATTTTATTAAATCAGAAAAAAATGAAAGAGGACCATCCCCTTTTCATGGAATTAAAGGGCCTTTAAGCATTTCAAATATGAAGGCCAGACATTCGCTTAATAAGGCTTTTATTCAAGCTGCTTCAAGTTGCCATATTCCTTTTAACAATGACTTCAATGGAGAAAAACAGCAAGGAGTGGGTGAAGTACAAGCATTTCAAAGAAATGGATTTAGGCATAACACTTCCGGAGCATTTTTAAAGCCGATTATGAAAAAGAAAAATATAAAAATTATCTCAGGAGCTATAATAAATAAGATTTTGTTTAAGGGAAAAATGGCTGTAGGGGTAAATATCATTTTCAAAGGCAAATCCCTGAATTATTTATCTAAAGGTGAAGTTATTCTATCTGCGGGGTCAATTGGAAGCCCACTAATACTTCAAAGATCAGGCATTGGAAATGCAAAATCGTTAACAAAGTATGGAATAAAAGTTCTGTCAGACCAAAAAATGGTTGGATGTAACTTGCAAGATCATCCTGGTGTTTATTGTGAATTTCCAGCGAACATTTCTACTTTTAATACAGAATTTAATTTATATAAAATGATCAAGCATGGAGTTAATTGGCTTTATAATGGAAATGGACCAATCAGCACTCCTGCAGCTACTTGCTGTGCATTTTTTAATACCGATAAAATTCATAATAGACCTAATGCGCAAATCCATTTTTCTCCATTTTCATACCATTATTCTCCTTTAGAAAATTTGACACTTCCAAACTATCCTGCATTATTGACTGGTACATGCATTTTAGATCCTAAAACTAGAGGATCAGTTTCAATACGATCAAAAGATCCAATAGATCCGCCAGTTATTAAACATTTTCTTTGGAAAGAAGAGAGCGATATTAACAAAATGACTAAGGCTTTAAAAAAGCTTTCTGAAATAATGTCTTCTTCACCAATTTCTGAATTTATTATTAAAAGTCCGTTATATCAAAAAAGTGAAGCTGAGGTTAAAAATTACATTAAAAAGAATAGTTTTTTAGGCTATCATGCTGCTGGAACTTGTGCAATGGGAAGTAAAGGGGTTTTAAATTCTGATCTCACAGTTAAGGAGGTTAAAAATCTAAGAGTGATTGATGCTTCTGTAATGCCTAAAATTATCAGAGGGAATACAAACGCAACTGTGATTATGATAGCAGAAAAAGGCTCAGATTTTATACTATCAAAACCTAATAAAAACTAAAATTATTTTTTTAAAATATAGAAAACCCTTTATCCATCGCGGTAATGATTTTATTTACGTGGTCCTTGTTGATTATTAAAGAAGGTGAAAGTATAAAGTTGTTTCCTGATGCTCTCAATAGAACTCCTTCATCGCAAATAGCTTGAAAAATTTTAGCAACAATGTCTTTCCCAGCAGGTTTTTTGCTTATCGGATCTTCAACCATTTCAACTGCAGCCATTAGTCCTTTACCCCTAACATCACCAATAATCTCATGTTTATTTTTTAATTTATTTAAACCTAAAATTAATTCAGCACCTCGAGCCTTTGCATTTGAAGCTAAATTCAGTTTATTAGTTTCTTCAAGAGCAGCTAATGCAGCGGCTGCTCCAACAGGGTTTCCAGAATTTGTATATCCGTGGCCAAGCAAGCCTAAAGTATTTTCATTTTTTTCAATTGCTTCAGAGATTTCACCTGACATTAGTGTCGCGCCCATAGGGAAGTAACCACCTGTTAATGCTTTTGCTATTGTCATTACATCTGGTTTAACTCCCCATAATCTTGATCCGGTCCATTCCCCTGTCCTTCCAAAAGCACAAATCACTTCATCTGCTACGAGTAAAATATCATTTCTATCACAGATATTTCTTACCTGTTTCATAAAATTTTCGTGGGGTACAATCACTCCACCTGATCCTATGATTGGTTCCATAACAAATGCAGCAATGGTATCGGAACCTTGGCTGGCAATCAAAGTCTCAAGACTTTGAATGCATTTTTTTGAAAGGTTTTCAGGGTTGTCTTCATCAAAAGGATTTCTGTAAGTGCAAGGTGTTGGAATATGAAATATTCCAGGAACTCCCGGTTCATAATTTCTTCTAAATCTTGGATCACCACAAAGTGATGCACCTCCGTAATGAGTGCCATGGTAACCTTTACTCAATGCTATAAATTTTATTTTATCTATTTTGCCTCTAACTTTCCAATATTGCCTAACCAATCTCATAGCTGTATCGATTGAATCAGAACCCCCTTGTGTAAAAAAAACTTTTTCCATTCCATCTGATGAAAACCATTCTTTGAGTTTGTAAGATAGTTCTATTGCTTTATCATTTGTAATGCCTCTGAATGTGTTGCAGTATGGCATTAAGTTAATTTGTTCGATCATAGCATTCTTTATTGGTTCGCAACTGTAACCTAGATTTACATTCCAAAGTCCACCCACAGCATCAAGCATGACGTGCCCATCTATATTTTGAACTTCTACATTTTCAGCTTTGGATATTATCATAGGTGGGGTTTCTAACATTTCTGAAGGGTGGGCCATTGGATGCCAAAAATGTCGAGCGTTATTTTCTTTTAAAAAATTTTCATGTTTCATAATATCTCCAATTTTATTAAGGTTTATAATTTCATCCAAACTGATTTTAAATCAATAAATTTATCTAAAGCGTGAAGTGATTTATCCGAACCATTTCCTGATTGTTTAACTCCTGTTAATGGAAGAGAATTATCAGATCCGCCATAAGTGTTTACAAATACTGTACCAGCTTTAATTTTTCTTATCATTCTATGCGCTCTTGATAAATTAGATGTCCAGATTCCAGAAGCTAGACCAAAATCTGTTGAATTAGAAAGATTAACAGCCTCTTCATCAGTCTTGAAAGCAGTTACAGTTAAAACGGGACCAAATACTTCATTTTGAAATACTTCCATATTTTTTTTCACAGAAGAAATGATTGTTGGCTCCATATAAAATCCGCCTGTTGATTCATTAATTCTATTACCACCAATTTCAATCGTTCCTCCTTCATCAATGGCTTTTTCAACAAAATCAAGATCTGAATTGAGTTGTTGAAGACTGTTAACTGCACCAACATCATTATTTATGTTTAATGGGTCACCAATTTTTAATTTCTTAGAATGTTTAGCAACTAAATCTAAAAAATCATCGTGAATTTTACTCTCTACAAGTAAACGAGAGCCAGCAACACATACTTCACCTGAATTTCTAAAAATTCCCATGGTTGAAACTTTAGCTGCTTCTTCTAAATTCTCTACATCAGCAAATATAATATTAGGAGATTTACCTCCTAACTCTTGATAAACTTTTTTCATATTTGATTGTGCTGAATATTCTAGAAGTTGTCTTCCAGTATTTCCTGATCCAGTGAATGTTAAAACATCAATGTCCATATGTCTTGCTAAAGCTTGACCTGTTATTCTTCCACTACCTGTTACTATATTTAATGTCCCTGGGGGCAAGCCTGCTTCAAGGCATAAATCTGCAAGTTTCAGAAGAGATAAAGATGCAGATTCTGAAGGTTTTATAACAATTGAATTTCCAACAGCTAAAGCTGGTGCTATCTTCCAAGCTCCTATCATCAAGGGAAAATTCCAGGGTACTATGGCACCAACCACTCCTACAGGTTCTCTGTGAATTAATCCTAAAAAATCGTTAGAAGTAGTTGCTATTTCTCCGTAAACCTTATCAATTGCTTCTGCATAATAACGAAAGGTTCCTGCTGCAGAGCCGGGCTCTGCCTTGTATGCCATATTTATTTCAGTTCCATTGTCTCTTACACCTAAAACAGCTAATTCGAGCATATTTTTCTCAATTAACTCAGCAATTTTGATCATAATTTTTTTTCTATTGATAGGGGGCATATTGGACCAATCACCCTTATCGAATACTTCCCTGCAAGATCTTACTGCATCATTTACATCTTCAATGTCAGAGACTTGTAGATTGGATATTATCTTACCATCAATAGGACTTACGATACTTTGACTTTTGCCTGACTTTGAAGGCACCCAATTATTTCCAATCAAAATTTTTTGGTTTGCTATTTGGTTATTTCTGAAGTGATCAACTTCTTTTTGAGTAAACATTTTATCCCCATTAATTTATTAAATACGTTTTAGAGATTGGTATCTAAATGTACAGCATTTATGTCCTTCCATGATGGTTTTATTTCTTTCAAGTTTCAAATTTTTATCAAACCCAATTGAAAAATTATAATCCCTATTACAGGAAAGAAGTTTACCTAAATCTTTAATTCCCATTTCATCATACATTTCAGCGTATTTGCATCTCGTGACATCAAAATGATAGACTTCATTAGTTTTTTTAATTTCCTTAATTTCTAATGCTCCACCTACTTTCCAAAGCTCAAAAACATCTATGAAGCGGTTTATAACAGAAGTTTTTTTATCGACTTTTTTGTCAATGTCTTGTCTTAATTTACTTCCTTCACTAACAGCATTTTTGATAATAGCTTTTTCTAAAATTTTTTTTGCTTTAATTTCACCAAAAGCTTCTTTCATCTCATCATAAATTGCTATTATGACTTCAGCTTGTAGTTTCCTTTTTTCTATCACTGGTATAGAGATTTTTGATTTTCCCATTTCATCTCCTAGTAAAGTAATCAAGAATACAAACTTTTATAAATGTCAATCATGACTAACAAATATTGTATTACATCATGGTTAAATCATTTTGAATTATTTTTAATGACTTTCAAGAGTAAACTTTTAGATAATTGATTTGAAACGAATCCTATAAAAATGATACAGTTATTTTAAAAAACTATTAAGCCATTTAGATTAATATATATTAATTGAAAGAAAAAATAATGAAACAAAAACCTATTTTTCGTGCTGACCATGTTGGAAGTCTCCTCAGGACAGATGACATAAAAAAAGCGAGAAAAGCATGTCTTGAAGATAAGACAATATCTCCTAATGAATTGTTGGAAGTCGAAAACACTGAAATAAGAAAGGTGATAAAATTTCAAGAAGAAATAGGGTTTAAAGTTGTGACTGATGGTGAATTAAGAAGATCATTTTGGCACTACGATTTTATAGAAAGTCTAGATGGGTTTGAATTGGAAGAAAGAGAAACTGGGGTTCAATTCTCTGGAGCAAAGTTGAGACCTTTTTTTCCAGTTATCAAGGGTAAGATTGATTTTCCAACAAACCATCCAATGTTAGACCATTATAAGTTTGTAGCTGCGAATTCTAACGTGTTGCCAAAAATATCAATTCCAGGACCAAGTTGTTGCCATTTTCGAACTACACCTGAAGACATCTACCCAAAAGAATACAAAGATAATTCAATTCTTTTTTCAGATATTGCACAAGCTTATAAAAAAGCTGTCAAGGAGTTCTATGACATTGGTTGTAGGTACCTTCAGATGGATGATATATTTTTTGCCTATTTATGTGATCCTAAACATAGGTCGGTTAGAAAGCAGTATGGAGAGGATCCTGACGATCTAATAGAAACATATGCATGGATGCTTAACGAGGCTATTAAAGATAGGCCGCAAGATATGACTATTGGGATGCATTTATGCCGTGGTAATTTTAAATCTAATTTTGCTGCTCAAGGAGCTTATGACCCTGCAGTCGATGCAGTTTTTAATAAAATAGATATAGATGTCTACTTTATGGAGTATGACGATGAAAGATCTGG
>CAZCWO010000045.1:12837-14199 GCA_964502335.1 uncultured Rhodobacterales bacterium
GATTTTGTTCAGGGAAGAGACAGAAATGCATTAGAATTACTTGCTGAAAAAACACCCTTAAAAAAGGTTGTTGAACCGGATGATGTGGCATTGGCTATAATGGCATGTATTACTCATTTAAAAACTGCTACAGGTACACGCATAGTTGTTGATGGTGGAAAAAACTTGTAAGGATTATCATGGAAATAAAATATGCCGCATATCTCATTTGAATATTCATCGAATTTAGAAGACAAAATTGATATTGGTGAGTTCTGTAACACGCTAAGAATTGCTGGTATAGAAACCAAAGTATTTCCAATTAAAGGAATCAGAGTCCGGGCTGTTTGCTGCGAACATTTTTCCATAGCTGATAATAACCCAGAAAATGGATTTATTGATATTTCTGTTAGATTAAGGGGTGGACGAAATTTAGAAACTAGAAAAAAAGCAACTGAACATATTTTTTCTGTTGCTGAAAAGTTTCTCAAGCCAATTTTAAAGAAATATCCCTTTGCATTGTCAATGGAAATGAGGAATATTGACCCTGAATTAAGTCCTAAAGTGAATTCAATACCAAACTTTATGAAGGAAAGCTAAGATGTCTGATTTCGACAGCAATAAAAAGAAATTACAAGAGTATCTGAGCTTTGTTAAAGAAAAAGGAGTGTTAAATAACATTGGTGGTGTTTTAAAGTCATCTGCTTCTGGAAAGAAATTCTCTAACTATTCGCCAGTTGATGAAAGTTTTATTTGTGAAGTTGCAAGGAGCAGTTCAAAAGATATATCTGAAGCTGCTGAGTCTGCAAAAGATGCTTTTTCTGAATGGTCTAAGACAAATCCATCTGAGAAAAAGAAAATTCTTCATAGGATCGCAGATAAAATAGTTGAAAGGGCGGAGGAAATTGCTCTTTGTGAATGTTGGGATACAGGACAAGCAATTAGATTTATGTCGAAAGCAGCGATTAGAGGTGCAGAAAATTTTAGGTTTTTTGGTGATAAAGCAATAAACGCCAGAGATGGTTTAACTTTGCCTTCCAGTACTCTTTTAAATATTACCTCAAGGGTTCCTATTGGGCCTGTAGGAATTATAACACCTTGGAATACACCGTTTATGTTGTCCACTTGGAAAATAGCACCCGCTTTGGCTGCGGGGTGCACTGTTGTCCATAAGCCAGCTGAATTATCTCCAGTAACAGCTCAAATTCTACATGAAATTGCTTTAGAAGCAGGCCTACCACCAGGAGTATGGAACTTAGTAAATGGTTTAGGAGAGGAAGCCGGTATTGCTCTAACCAAAAATAAAGATATTAAAGCAATTGCGTTTGTAGGTGAAAGTAAAACTGGATCAGCAATTATGAAGCAGGGTGCAGATACTTTAAA
>CAZCWO010000046.1:0-14083 GCA_964502335.1 uncultured Rhodobacterales bacterium
ATTGTTTTTACGACAAATTGCTCTATTGGAGAATGCATTGAAGAACCACCAGCGAACAGGTAATTTGGTATTAAAATAAAATTAAATACAGATAAGATAAATAAAGTGATATTATATATCGGTTTTTTTATATATTTATTCATTTTTATTTTCGTAGATGTTTTTTTTCCAAATTGTATAAATGCCACTTATGCCGCCCAAAAATATTCCTAATAAAATAAACAATGGTGAAGTTAGAAGAAAAAGATCAATATAATAACCAAAAAAACCTCCAATCAAAAAACCAAGAATTAATTCAAAAAGTGTTCTTATGCCATAACTATACTCTTTAGCATTTGACTTTGGTTTATTCTTGAGGCTATCAACTAAATTATTTTCTACCTTCTCTATTCTTTCACTTAAATGGTTTAATAATCTTTTATTATTTTTTTGCAATTACAAGTTAACTATAACTATTAAAATTATACATTAATTACTTGATCGCAAACTAAAACTCGATTGCAATTATGTCAAGTCGATAAAGTTATTTTTTATGCAGTCTCTTTGAGGTCAATAGCTTTTTCTAAGTTTACAGACACTAGTTGGCTGACACCTTTTTCAGACATTGTAACACCGTAAAGTCTATCCATTCTTGCCATTGTAAGTCTATGATGCGTGATTATCATAAACCTAGTATTGGTTTGAAGTTTTATTTCTTCAAGCAAATCACAAAACTTTGCCACATTAGTATCATCTAAAGGAGCATCAACCTCGTCTAAAATACATATTGGTGAAGGGTTTGTTAAAAAAACAGCAAATAATAATGATATGGCTGTCAAAGCTTTTTCGCCGCCCGATAAAAGCGATAAAGTTTGTAATTTTTTCCCAGGTGGTCTGGCCATAATTTCTAAGCCCGAGTTTAAAGGGTCATTTTCATCGGTAAAATGTAATCTTGCTTCACCGCCACCATACAATTTTTTAAAAATATTTTCGAATTCATTTTGAACTTTATTAAAAGCAACCAAAATCCTTTCTTTGCCTTCTCTATTTAAGGTTTTTATTCCATCTCTCAACTTGTTAATTGCACTTTCTAGATCTTCAGATTCTTTTAAAATATTTGATATCTGTTCCTCTAATTCTTCCATTTCTATCTCTGCCCTAAGATTAACTGGACCCATTTCATCACGCTCGCGGATCAGTCGGTTTATTTTGGTCTCTAGGTCATCGTAAGTTAATAAAGCTAAGTCCTCTTTTATTCCCATAAGATCTTTTATTTCTTTTGGCGAACAATTAAATTTATTACTCATTTGTTCAACCAGTATTTTAAGTTCATTTTCAATTAAATCTCTTTGGCTTTCTGCTCTGAACTTATTTTCATTCGCTGTTCGTAACTCAATTTCGAGGTTTCTACATAGTAAATCGGCCTCATTAAATGTTTTTTCAGTAATTAAAAGTTTTTCAGAAGATTTTTTGCATTCGGCTTCTATTATTTCAGTCTCAGTTAATAATTCACTTCTTTTTTTTGTAAGTTCATCTGGTTTGTTTGTTAGATTAATAATTTCATTATTTAAATCAGATTGCTTTTTCAGAAGTTCGCTAATTTGATTGAGTGATTCATTTGATCTTTTACTCCATTCTGCCGTTTCTTTTTTTATATCTATAATTCTATTAGAACAAAAAACTTTATTTTGTTCTAATTTTGCCTGCAAACCAATACTATTTGAAAGCTTTAACCTAATTTCCTCAACTGATTTATTTGCTTTTTCTAATCTTTTATTAGCTTCCATACTTTTATCTTTATTTCTCAAAATAATATCTATTTGACTGATATTTGATTTACATTCTTTAATTTCATTTTGAATGATTTCTTTTCTTTCATTTGTTGATTTTTCTTTTGATATTTTTTCATTTAATTCAAATTCAAGATTTAGCCTTTTTTCTTTATTTTCGTTAATCAGTTGAGCTGTTGTTTTAGTTTTTTCTTCATAGTTAAAATAGTTTGCTTCACTGGAACGATATTCATTTTCAGCTTTCTCGAGTTTTGTTTTTAAATAGGTTCTTTCTTTTTCTATGGTTCTCAAGCGTCTATTTTGTTTTAGAATTTCTTCTGACGATGATTTTGAGTTAATAGGAATCACAAACCCATCCCATCTCCATAAGCCTCCTTTTTCTGTGGTGATTGCTTGACCAGGTAATAGAGATGCTTGCATTAATTTTGCATCATGCTCTGTTTTTACAATGCCAACTCCAGTAAGAGAATATTTTGCTAATGAAGGATTATCAATAAAGTTTATTAAAGGCTCGATATTTTCTGGTGGATTAAAATTGTTAATTGGCTCAATTGAGTTCCAGTGAGGCTGCTCACTTTCATTCAAGCTTCCTTCTAAACTATCACCAAGTACTGAGCTAACTGAAGCTTCATATCCTTCCTTAACTTTAATTTTTTGAGAAAGCTTTAATTTTATTTTAGATTTATCAAATTGCAAAATCCTATCGATCACTTCATATTCTGCTTCTAGACTTCTAGATTCGTATGAAAGTTTCTCAAAATATTTTTTTGTTGTTTCTAAAGATTTAGTCGATCCATCCATATGTTTATTAAATTCGGACAACTTTTTTTCATTTGTATCAATTATTTTATTTATCTTAATTAATTCGTTTTTAAGTATTTTGACATTTTCATTGTTACTATTCTTAGTTAAATCTTGATATTCTGTTTGAAGGCTTTCTATATTGACAGAAAGTTTGATTTTTTCATTTTCAAGGTTTTCAATATATAATTTATTTGAATTAATATCTGTGATTAAAGTTGTTTGATTTTTTTCAATATTTACAACTTCTTCTTTAATTTTTTTAATTTTTTGATTTTCTTTTTTATAATTTTCTTCTTGCTTTTCTAAATCTTTTAAAAGAATTTCATTCTCATTGTTAAGTTTTTCAATTACCTTGATGGCCTCAGAATTTAGTCTCTCTTCTCTGTCGATGTTTTCTTTAATATTATTTAAACTATTTTTTGCTTTTCCCTTGCTGTCACTTATCAGTGTCAATTCATTTTCAATGTTTGAAAGTGAGATTTTTAAATTTTGAAAAACTGCCTGGTTTTCAGTTTCTTTTTTTCTTAATTCAGGTAAAACGCCACTTACATTTACTCGATCCTTTTCAGCTGCACCCATTTTTCTTGAGATTTCAATATATATATTTTGTTCTCGTTTAAAAGAGTCGTTGATTTCCTCTAGGCCTTTACTTTTATCCTCATGTTTTTTTGTTAGTAAAGTTGCTTCAGCTTTTCTCAATCTATCCCCAACAGACCTGTAACGTGACGCTTGTCTAGCTTGTTTGCTAAGAGACTTTTTTTGTTCTCCCATAGTAATTACAATATCTTCTAATCTGTGAAGATTCGTTTCTGCAGCATTTAACCTTAATTCAGCTTCATGTCTTCTATGGTGCAACCCAGTTATGTTCGCAGCTTCTTCTAGTAACCCTCTTCTTATTTCTGGCTTTGCGCTTATAAGGTTGGATACTTGACCTTGAGAAACTATTCCTGAACTTTTTGCTCCAGTAGAGTTATCAGCGAATAATAAATTAACATCTTTAGCTCTTACTGAATTAGCATTAATTGTCCAGGTTGAACCTTTTCCTCTTTCAATTCTTCTTTTTACTTCTAATTCATCATATTCACTAAATTGGGACACACTTTTTATTTCAGAATTATCAATAACTACTGTCGCTTCAGCAATATCTCTTGGTGGTCTGTTGGATGATCCACCAAAAATAATATCATCCATGTCTTCTCCACGCATTTGTTTGGCGCTTGTTTCACCCATTACCCATCTAAATGCTTCAACAACATTTGACTTTCCGCATCCATTCGGGCCAACAATCCCTGTTAAGCCGTCTTGAATTTCAAAATCTACTGGATCTACAAATGATTTAAAGCTATTTAATTTTAATCTTTTAAATTTCAAATTTATACTTTCAGTTTTTTTAATAAAAATTATGCAGTTAACTTTTTAAAAGTATCTTCAAATTTTTCTATTGATAAATTACCAGCAAGCATAAATTTATTGTTAATTACAAAGCTGGGTGTTGATTGAATATTCCAATCTTTTTCAGCTTGTTGTCTCATTTTAAATATGCCTTCTAAGAGGTCCATTTGATCGATGGAAGCATCAATTTTATTATTACTTAAACCTGCAAGTCTGCCCATCTTTTTTAATTCATTAATTGGGTCTTTGTTTTTGGACCAACGCTCTTGACTTTTAAATAACACATTAACAAATTTGAAGTACTTGTTTTTTGCAACTAATCTTGCCATTGCAGCAGCTCTAAGTGCAAGTCCATCTAACGGAAAATCCCTCATTTCGAGTCTAAGCTTACCTTTGTCTATATATTTTTCTTTTAAGATTGGTAATTTTTTAACATGAAATTCAGCGCAGTGGCTGCATGTTAATGATACATATTCAACAAATTGAATTGGAGCATTTTTGTCCCCCAAATATCTTGGAGATAGAGCTTTCTCAAGATTAAAAATTTCTTCAGATTTGGCAAAAAAAGGAAAGCTGGATAATGGAAGATAACAAAAAATCTTTAAAACATCTCTTCGGGTTAAATTTTTGTAATTCATTAAATTGCCTCTCTATGATTTAAGATTAAACCTTTCATAAGGTTTTAATTAAATTTATTAACTAATTTCAGCACCAAGTTTAATCAAAACCCCAGCCAACTTTTGATTTTTAATTTTCTTTATATTTTTATTAATTTTACTTTTTAGAATAGGTTTTTCAAAACTTATACCTAATTCATTAGAATCACTTTTAAAAAAACTATTATGAAGTTTAATCTTATTTATTGCTTTATATCCAAACATTGAATTGATTTTATCTATTATTTCTTTTGATTGCATTTCAAGTTCTGGGCCTAATCCAGACTTTATTTTAATGTGCAAGGTTCCTGACGCTTTTTTATTTTTTGGAAAATTTATCTTTAAAGGAAAAGACCAATTTTTAGCATCACCTGCTAATGTTGGCCATGATGCAATTATTTTATTATGAATAAAGCCTCTCTTCTTTAAAAATTCATCTAAGCCTGGGATGCTTACATCCCCAATTTTAGTTTGGTATTTCATTAATAAAGATTTTTGAATATTAGTAATTAAATTTTAGTTTAATATAAACTATAATTAATAAAAAAAAAAATCTTTTTCATGAAACAAAATATTAAACAAATTAGCAATAATCTTTTAGTTTGGTATGATGAAAATGCCAGAGTTCTTCCTTGGAGATGCTTTGGTAAAGAAAAGGTTGATCCATATAAAGTTTGGATTTCAGAGATTATGCTCCAACAAACTTCAGTTATTACGGTGACACCTTACTTTAAGGCATTTTTTAATAAATGGCCAACAATGACTAAGTTGTCAGAAGCTGATTTGTCTGAAGTTTTGAGTTTTTGGTCAGGCTTAGGTTATTATTCAAGAGCTCGAAATTTACTTAAATGTGCAGTATTGATAGTATCAGATTATAACGGAAAACTGCCAGAAAATGAAAAAGAATTATTAAAATTGCCTGGAATAGGAGTTTACACATCAGCGGCTATTTTAGCAATTGCATTTAATAAATATGCTGTTGTTGTGGATGGAAATATAAAAAGAATAATAAGTAGAATCTTTTCATTAAAAACACCAATTAAAAGTAATTATAAAGAAATTTGGAGCTTAACTAAAATTATAACACCCGATAAAAGGTTTGGAGATTTTGCTCAGTCAATGATGGATTTAGGTTCCAAAATATGCACCCCAACTTCACCAAAATGTAACATTTGTCCAATTTCTAAAAATTGTTTAGCCAAAATAAACAACATGGAACATATCTTACCAATCAAATTAAAAAAAATATTAAAACCTATTAGAAATGGCAATTCGTATATAATTAAAAACAAAAACAAGATACTTCTTTATAAGCGCCCTAACAAAGGTTTGCTTGCAGGATTAGTTTCAATTCCATCTGGCGAATGGGATAACTATGATGATTCAAGACTAAAGTTTATAAATAAATTTAAAAAACATAAATTCTCTCAAATCAAACATGAATTCACTCATTTTAAGCTGAAAATGGAAATTTATTGTATTGATTATAATATACCTCATAACGCTGCAATTAAAATTCCTTCTGGTTTTAATTGGTATAGCTTTCAAGAAATAAAAAATCTTGCTATGCCCTCTTTAATGAAAAAAATATTCAAGACTATGAGTTTTTATAAAATTCCCATTGAATAACTTTATTCCCACTGCTCCTTAAATTTTTAAGTGACAAATTAATATAAATTTGTTTACTTTTTAATATATTTAATTGATTCACAAATATTGATTCTTGCAGAGATACAGAATTTCCATTTGTTTTAAAAGACCAACCTGACCCATTTTTTAATCTTAAAAGAATATCTCCTGAAAGGACCATAGCTGGTTTTAAATATGGTGATAAATGAAACCTCAATTCCGCTTCAAGAGGTATAGTTCCAGGAGCTCCCGAATAAATCAATTCATCTCTACCGGTAATTTTATTTCCATGATCATGAAGCATAATTTCCCTTTTATGGTATATGCCATGTGAAACAAAATAACCATTATGCAATGCAGATGCAAAGAAACCATCTTTTGTCCTTTTAAAGATTTTATTTGTTGTGCGCGCAATTCTTCCCTCATTTTTATAGCTATCTAGGTTCGATGAGTTTTTTCCATCAATTGAAATTGTTGAATGTGCAGAAGTCCCTCTAAGTGCTTTTGTCCACTTGGTTTCTGTTTCCATGAAACCATTATTTACAACAATTAAATTTTTTCTATAGCTTAGTTCAAAAGCAAGTGTTCCAGCATGCCAGTTTTCTGAGTTATTGTTTGGATTGCCAGCGTCGAAAAAGATAGATGTTGATTTCAAATTCATTCTAGCAAATCCATCATTTGTTATGCCGTTATAAGGTTTTATTGTTGAACTGGATTTAGAGATTAACTGGCTTATTAAGTCCTTAGAAAATTTACTTCCACCATTAAAGTTAACAACAGAGCCGTCAGTGTTCTGAAGCATCTTAGAACAAGATGTAACTTTATTTATTATTTGATCGTATTTTTCTCTGTATTGTATCGATGATGATTTACCTAAATATTGAATTTCGATTATAATCTTTAATATTTCAAAATGAATATGGGGCTTCCTTGAGATATGCATTCCGTCAACATTGAAAATATTATCCGTTTCTTCAATAACTTTTTCAATAATGTCATCTATTTCTTCTTTTACTGTTGTTAAACATATTCTTCCAGCCATCATTCCCAAAAGGGCATACATTTTTTCTTTATAATTATTTATTTTTTTCCAATCTAACTCTAAACATCTAGCTTGAGCAGCAAAACTGTGCATAAGTTTTTCTTGAAAATCAGTTTGTGCAGTATCTGCAAAAGTTCCATAACAGAATAAAATATTGCTTAATCTTTTACCCAAAAGTTCAGTTGTCCAGGTCCGACCATCCCATTCATGATTAGTGCTTTGCCATTCATTGAATAAATCCCTACATCTTATTCTGGCTCTTTCATTGGGGACCTCTCTGAGATCTCTTAACCACTCAAAACTATGCCAGTATTCATTGGAAATAATTTTTGGATGTGAAATAAAAGATTTTTCACCATTAGATAAAGACCCTTTCCATGGATCTATGGGCCTGAGCAGAGGACTTTCAGGATTAATGCCAGAAATTTTCCACTTGAAAATGGGACTATTTTTTCGCCAAAAGTTTTTAAATGTATATATGATACTCATCTATTTTTAAAACTTAAGATTTATTTTTTTTGTAATCTACATATAAAAAACCCATCATTTCCTCCATCTGAACCTAAGCAATTGGGAAAAATTCTTAACCAACCTTCTTTGGTGATAGCATTTTCAAATTTTGATACTTCTTTAGGCAAAATAGGCAAGGTTTTGAAATCTTTAAAATTTTTTAAAATAGAATATATTTGATTTTCTCCTTCTTCTTTTTGAAGGGAGCATACGGAATATATCAAAATACCATTTTTATTTAACCATGATAGGCTTTGTTTAATTAATTTTGATTGAATTTCTAAATAGTAATTCAAGTTTTTCTTAGTTCTGTTTTTTAATATGTCTGGATGTCTTCTGATAGTACCTGTAGCGCTACAAGGAGCATCTAATAAAACTGCATCTATATCACAATTAGGTTTCCATAAAGTGCCATCAGTAATTACAATATTTGTTTGCAGATTTAAACGATTCATATTTTCCTTTAAATTCTCAACTCTCTTTTTATTAATATCTACGGAAATTACTTTTCTCCCAGAACTTACCAACTGTGCAGTTTTTCCGCCTGGCGCAGAGCATAAATCAATAATATTCATTTTGTCAGAATTAATTAATAACTCTGCAGGAATAGATGCAGATACATCTTGTACCCACCAACGATATTTTTTAATTTGACTTTGAAAGTAGGGAATAGATGTTGGATTAACCAAACTTTTTTTTCTTACTGTTTTTCCCCAAATAAATTTACCATCAATTACTGCTTCCATTTCATTTGGATTGCCAGAAACGGTTAAATCTAAATATGGTTGAGTTTGCAACCATTTTAAAATTTCTTTTGTCTTATTCTTACCCCATGATGCCTCCCAGTTTTTGACAAGCCACTTTGGGTAGTTCATTTCATTAGTTAATTGTGAAAGAATATTTTTTTTATCTCTGTCAATATTTCTTAGAACTGCATTGGCAAGTTTAGAAAGATTTTTTGAAACTTTTAATTTAGTTATTTCTACAGCATCATTAATAGCTGCATACTTTGCGGATTCAATGAAAAGTAATTCAGCAACACCTATTCTCATGATATTATTAAAAGTATTTTCCTTTTGTGGAATGCCTCTTTTTAAGAACCTTGCTAAAACGTAATCAATGTGACCCAATTTTCTTAGAACTACAGTTATTAAAAGTCTGCAAAACTTTCTATCTTTTGTCTCCATATTAATAAATTGAATTGATTTTGAGATGGTATGCTCAAAAGGCGCATTACTTTTAAAAATCTTATTTAATAAATCTATTGAAATAGATCTTGCTGGGCTGATTGAATTTTTTTTTAATGACAAAACTATTAATTAATAAAAAAGTTGAAAAAAATAGGTTATAAATGATAAATACTATAATTAATACAATTAGGAAATGTATGATAGCAACAAAAATTTATAAACCATCTAAGGAAAAGAAAAGTTTAAATAGTTCTCAAGAAAATAAAACTTTTTATTTAACAAAAAATTTAAAAATTCAGGAAAAAGAGGTTGGTGGAGTTAAAGGTCCAGAGCCAACAAGGTATGGTGATTGGGAAAAAAATGGGAGATGCTCTGATTTTTAAAATTATATAATGTCAGAAATTAAATCAATAATTAAAATTAAGTCAGCCATAAGGTCATCTTTTGCAAATAATAAATATGCAACAGTTTTGAATAATGGTGACGAAAACAATGGTGTCATCTTGTTAAAACTTCTTAGAAAAGATAATAAAAGCAGGTTATTAGGGAGATCTATTAATCAACATGGTAAATATGATTGGAATGATATTCTAGCGCATAATGATGTATGGCAAGATGAAAGCTTAATAACAGATCGAATAAAAAAAGAAATTTCTTTTGACCCAGATTTATGGGTTTTAGAAATTGAAACTGAAGAATATTGGAATCCTTTAGAGAGTGAACCATTATGATTAGTCAACAAAGAACATTTGAGATTTTAAATAAAGCAAAATATGGTGATAAACCAAGTCAAGTTTTTGATTTTTTCCTTTCATTCCTAATTTTGGCTAATTTAGCAGCTGTTTGTTTAGAATCTGTGCAGTCTATTAATGAAAAGTTTTACTTATTGTTTCTATATTTTGAGTATTTTTCTGTAATTATATTTTCGTTGGAATATATTTTAAGGATTTGGTCACAGGCAGTAAATGAAAACTCAATCTCAAAGACTTCTTTTGGAAGAAGAATTAGATATATCTTTAGTTTCACTGGGATCATTGATCTTCTAGCTATTCTCCCTAGCCTTCTACCTTTAATAGCAGGTGGCTTAGATTTGCGTTGGTTGAGGGTTTTAAGAATGGTTAGATTGTTAAAAATATCCCATTACTCATCAGCATTAGAGGATTTAATGCTAACAGTTTTTGAAGAAAGGCGTTCACTAGGTGCTGCGTTATATTTATTTTTAATAGCTATATTTCTATCTAGTGCAATGATGTATTTAGCAGAGCATGAGGCTCAGCCAGATTTTTTTAGCTCTATTCCCCAAACTATGTGGTGGTCTATTATTACTCTTACCACCGTTGGATATGGTGATGTATCGCCAGTAACACCAATAGGACAAATTATTGGTGCTATGACTGCTATAATGGGGGTTTCGACGGTTGCTCTTTTAACTGGTATTGTAGCTTCAGGTTTTTCAAATCAAATGTCTCGAAGGAAAGAAATTGTTGAAGCAGAAATTGCAGCGGCATTAAGTGATGGTATTATTTCTGAGGAAGAAGAAAAAAATATTGAGAAGTTAAGAAAAAAATTAAATTTATCTGAAGAACATATCAATTCAATAACTGAGGTTTTGAAGCATGAAAAATCACAAAAGTTATCTAGCGAAGAAGTAGAATCTTTACTAAATGATAAAGAGAATTAATTTGTGTAAGGTTAGATAATATCTGCTTCCTGAACAATGTCTGCAATATTTGTTTCTTGTCGAGGTCCCATAAGATGGGCGCCACTTATACCCTTGATTTCTTTAAACTGCTGCAATAATTCAATGCAAATTTTTTTGCCTTCAAGCCTTTCATCTTTTGCACTAACTAGTCTTTTTATTACAGTTTCTGGAACGTTTACTCCGAACAAATTTTCATTCATCCATTTTGCACTTTTTGCCGAAGCAAATGGTCCAAGTCCAACTATATAATAGGTATTTTCAGTGACGCCTTCTTCTCTAAGTCTGTGCATGTATTCTTTTAAAATTTTGATATCAAAAGCATATTGAGTTTGGAAAAAATCTGCTCCAGATTCAATTTTTGCAAACAAACCTGAAATATTAAAATTTTTCTCTGGTTTTCTTGGTAAATCTGCCGCACCTATAAATAACTCCGGTCTTGGATCTATCTTTCGTCCAGTTGGGAATGTACCATTTTCTTTCATGATTTTTGCAGTTTCAATTAATTGGCGACTATCAATGTCATGAACTTTTTTTGAATCCGGTTGGTCTCCAACAGTAATATCGTCACCATACAAACATAAAATATTTGGAATTCCTAATGCCCAACCGCCTATCAAGTCACCTTGAAGGGCAAGACGGTTTCTATCTCTGGTAGTGAATTGGAGAACGGGCTCAATTCCATTTTTAGCCAATATTGCAGCAGTAGCTAAAGCAGACATGTGTGGCTTTGCACCCGCGCCATCAGTAACGTTGACAGCGTCAACAATATTTTTTAAACAATTTACCCTATTTAAAACTGTTTCAGGGTCAGCTGCATCTGGAGGTGAAGTTTCAGCAGTTATTACAAATCTATTTTTCTCTAAAGATGACTTTAATTTACTTTTTGTAGGCATGTTAAATCCAATTATATTGGTGCGGCTGGAGGGACTTGAACCCCCACGGCTTGCGCCACCAGAACCTAAATCTGGCGTGTCTACCAATTTCACCACAGCCGCAAAATTTCTATAAATTTCTTTTATCAATTAAAATATATTTTTGCAAAGTTAATATTTAGGTATAATTAAAATAATAGTTAAAATTTAGTTGTTTAGAATTGTAACTATGTTTAAGACGGTAATTATATTTTTTTCAAAAAATTAAATTTATGGAAACAGTTTTAAATAAAGAAATTAGTATTGCTCCCATGATGAGATGGACTGATAGGCATTGTAGGTTTTTCCATCGTCAATTTTCTAAAACCATTTTACTTTATACAGAAATGATTCCTTCAAACGCTGTAATGTTTGGTAATAGAAAGAAATTACTAGAATACAATGATGAGGAACATCCAGTTGCAATTCAGCTTGGTGGCTCAAACCCATCACTGCTAGGAAAAGCAGCAAAAATCTGCGAAAAATTAGGATATGATGAGATAAATTTAAATGTAGGTTGCCCATCTCCTAAAGTACAAGAAGGGCGTTTTGGAGCCTGTCTAATGGCTGAACCAAAATTAGTAAAAGAATGTCTAGAGGCTATGAAAAATGAAGTTAATGTTCCTATTTCAGTGAAGTGTAGAATAGGAATTGATGGCATGGATGAAATCGCTGGCTTAGATGAATTTGTAGATCAGATATTAGAGGCAGGAATTTCAAAAATTATAGTTCACGCAAGAAAAGCTTTCCTTAAAGGATTAAACCCAAAACAAAATAGAGAAGTTCCTCCAATAAATTATCAGAGAGTTAAGTTATTAAAAAATAGACTAAATAATAATGTGAAGATCATTGTGAATGGTGGGATTAATTCAATGAAAGTATCTGAAAAACTGTTGAAATGGGCTGATGGAATTATGGTTGGAAGACAAGCTTACAGGTCACCTTTAATAATACACTATTTAGATCAGTTTTTCTTAAAATCTTATGACCATTATGATCATTATGACCATTATGATCATGACGTCAGAATTAATGTTACTGAAAAGATTGTTAATTATGCAAATCAATGCATAAAAAATGATAAAAACTTCAAATTAAACCATATAACAAGGCATATGCTTGGATTATATGCAGGACTTCCTGGGGGTAAAATTTTTAGGCAAAAGCTGAATGAAATTTCAATAAATAACAACGAACCAACAGCTATTTTAGATTTATCTGAAAAAATAGAAACAATAATTAAAAGTAAAAACTTAATGGTAGCTTAAGTAAAAAGTAAATGAAGTACAATTATGGAAAAACTAAATAATAAAAATGAAAATACTTTCAGAAAACAAATTTTAGAGTTAGGTCCTTTAGTTCTCTTTTTTATAGGCAACTACTTTTTGGGTATTTTGTGGGGAACTGCAATATTAGTTATAGCAACCTTAATATCTATATCCATTTCATGGCTATTGGAAAAGAGAATACCCTTGATGGCTGCGTTTGGTTGTGTTGCAGTTGTGTTTTTTGGAATGCTAACTTTGATTTTTGATCAAGATGTTGCAATCGATAGCCAATCAGAAATTGGTGTGTTTTTATTTATTAAAATCAAACCAACAGTTGTGAGCGCAATGATTGCATCAGGTTTAATCATTGCAGATTTTATGAGATACAATCCTCTAAAAAGTATAATGTCATCTGGAATAAACCTAACTCCCAAAGGTTGGAGATTACTTTCCAGACTATGGATAATAATGTTTATTTCAATGGCTATTGCCAATGAAATTGCATGGAGAAATTTGACTACAGACGACTGGGTTTCATTTAAGGCTTTTGGAATACCTGTGTTATCAATAGTTTTTGCACTTTTTTCAATCCCGGTAATCCGAAAATACAATCAAGATGATGGTTAAATTGATAAAATTAGAGATATTTACCTTTTAAAAATTTAAATTTATTGATTTGACGTCTAAAAAAATTAGGTATATGTCGAATATAGATAAATTATTTTAAACTTTTGTTTAAAATAATAAGTAATTTTATTTTTATGTAGGTCTGTATGTCAGAGGAAATAGAAGAAGAAATTATTTTATCGGAGTTGAATGATGAAGAGCTTGTTCAGCAAATGCATGATGATTTATATGACGGTTTGCAGGAAGAAGTTGTTGAAGGGGTAGAAATCCTCCTTGAAAGAGGTTGGACGCCTTATAAGGTTCTTACTGAGGCTTTAGTTGCTGGTATGACTATTGTAGGTATAGATTTCAGAGACGGTATTTTATTTGTACCTGAAGTTTTAATGGCAGCCAATGCAATGAAAGCTGGAATGAAAATTCTTAGGCCACTTTTAGCAGAGACTGGTGCCCCTCAAGTTGGTAAAATGGTTATTGGGACAGTTAAAGGAGATATTCACGACATAGGAAAAAATTTAGTTTCCATGATGATGGAAGGTGCCGGTTTTGAAGTTATAGACATTGGAATTAATAATCCAGTTGAAAA
>CAZCWO010000047.1:0-11748 GCA_964502335.1 uncultured Rhodobacterales bacterium
AGGCTCATAACCTGAAGGTCGTAGGTTCAAATCCTACCCCCGCAACCAAACAATAATCAATTAAAACAATAAGTTATACCTGTATTAGAAGAGGTCAATACCAGTGGAAAATAAGAAATTGCAGCGATCATTGTCGCTTTTATTGAACTTTACCTTTAGAACAGTGGTAGATGTACCATTTTCACTGGTAGAGTAACTAATTTGTAATCAATGGGTCGCAGGTTCGAATCCTGCACGGCTCACCAATATAAACAAAGACTTAGCTTATATGAGCTAGGTCTTGTTTGTTTCTGGGGTTCCATATGGGTTCCAAAATATTACAATTTTTCAGTATTTGGTATGTCTTACCATATAAAATAAAAATAACTTATGTTAATTTTGATGGTGTGCCAATGTTCGCTAAGATTCGAATTTCTATGTTTTCAGAATGATACGGAGTATCGAATAATTCGATACCTCGACAAAAATCATTTGTTTCCTTGAAAAAAATTGATCTGATAGTTTTCCAATAGTAGACTCAACACTGGAGAGAAACGAACGATGAAAAAGCAGACTTCTATTCGTTTGGCTGCTGATATCGGAGGGACGTTTACGGACATCGTGCTGGAAACACCGACTGACCTTTATACCGCAAAAGTGTTTACCGATACGGTACAGCCAGAGTTGGGAGTTCTTAATGGCGTTGATATTGTTTTGCATGAAGCTGGGATCACGCCCGGGAACGTTGATATCTTCATTCACGGGACCACATTGGCGACAAATGCACTGATTGAGCGCAAGGGTGAAAAGACTGCTTTGATCACCACCGAAGGTTTTCGCGACAGTTTGGAAATTGCCTATGAGAGCCGATACGATCAATTCGATCTGATGATCGACAAGCCAGAGCAATTGATCCCGCGCAACCTGCGCTTCACTGTCAAAGAGCGGATGAATGTTCGCGGAGAGATCCTGATTGATCTTGACGAGGCTAGTGTTGTATCACTGTGTCAGCGATTGAATGCTGACGGCATAGGCGCAGTGGCCGTCGGATTTTTGCACTCATATGCAAACCCGAAACACGAACAAATTGTTCGTGACATCCTCATTGCGCAAGGATCTAAAGCCGAGATCACACTCTCGAGCGATGTTTGCCCGGAGATAAGGGAATACGAACGTCTGATGACAACCGCGTGCAATGCCTATGTGCAGCCGATAATGGCTCGCTACCTGCGTGCTTTGGAGATCGCTTTCAAAAATAAAGGGTTCACTTGTCCCATTTTCCTAATGACGTCAGGCGGAGGCATGACCACGTTGGAAAATGCCATAAAATTTCCCATCCGCTTAGTTGAATCTGGCCCGAGTGGGGGAGCTATTCTGGCAACCAAGATTGCACGACAGTTGAATGAGCCGAGGATACTTTCCTTTGATATGGGTGGAACTACTGCAAAAATCGCTTTGATCCAGGATTACAAACCCCAGACGTCACGTAACTTTGAAATTGCGCGGTCCGCGCGGTTTAAAAAAGGTAGTGGTATGCCCGTACATATCCCAGTCGTTGAAATGATCGAAATTGGAGCAGGCGGTGGATCAATCGCGCATGTTGATCAGGTCGGGCGCCTCAACATCGGACCAAAAAGTGCCGGCGCTTTGCCTGGTGCGGCGTGTTTTAACAAGGGCGGCACAAAACCGACAGTGACAGATGCGAACTTGCTTCTGGGACGCATTGACCCCGATGCCTTTGCCGAAGGAAAAATGCGGTTAAGCACCAAAGCGGCACAAGAGACAATGTCACAGGATGTCAGCGTTCCATTAAATATCAGTTTGTCGCAGGGTGCTTTTGGTGTAGTTGAAATGGTTGAAGAAAACATGGCAAATGCGGCCCGAATTCACAGCGTTGAACACGGGGTAGATCTGTCAAAATTCAGCATGATCGCCTTTGGTGGTGGTGGACCACTACATGCTGTTCGATTAGCGGAAAAGTTGAGAATGAATCGTGTGATCGTGCCCGCGAATTCGAGCGTTGGTTCTGCATTGGGTTTTTTGAATGCGCCTATTTCCTACGAATTAGTGCAAAGCCATTATACAACGCTGAATGATTTCAATCTGGAGAGCGTGAATGATGTTATTAGCTGCATTTCCACGCAAGCGCATGAGATCGTTACCGAAGGGGCTCGGGAAGCAGAATTGCTTGAGACCCGCTCCGCCTACATGCGCTACGTGGGACAAGGGCATGAAATTCAGGTGCCGATCCCGAGGCATGCCCTAACAGTAGCAGATATTGCAGCAATCAAATCGGCCTATGACCTCTGTTATAGTCGGCTTTACGGCCAAACCATCCCTGAACGTGATATCGAAGTTCTATCGTGGTCGGTCGTGGTTTCAACGATTGTTGAAACGCCAGTAGAACTGTCTGAGAGCGCCGAGACCTCAAGAGCGGCGACCTCTGGGGAGCGCAAAGTGTTTGTAGTTGCGCAGAACGGCCTCGAAACGGTCCACAGTTTTTGGCGACCTGAGATGAGTTCAGGTGATACCTTTAGCGGGCCTGTCGTCGTAGAGGAACCGCAGACCACAACCTTTGTCACCGGAAATTTCTCGGGCAAGCTCGATAGCCAGATGAACCTGATACTGGATAGGGTCGCACCATGACCGACCGTACCCTAAGCGTGATCGAACTACAGATTTTGTGGAACAGATTGATCGCGATTGTCGAAGAACAAGCACAAACTCTGATGCGCACAGCGTTTAATCCGATTGTTCGCGAGTCCGGCGATCTGTCTGCCGGTCTGTTCGATCTCAAAGGCCGGATGATTGCACAGGCGGTCACAGGCACACCCGGCCACGTGAACACGATGGCCAATTCTGTGCGCTATTTCTTGGAAAAATATCCCCTTGAGGATATGCACCCCGAGGATATCTACCTTACCAATGATCCGTGGAAAGCGGCAGGACATCTGAATGATTTCATGCTGGTACGGCCCTGCTTTCACAATGGGGTCTTAATCGGATTTACCTCTTGCACCAGCCACCTTGCCGATCTTGGTGGTCTGGGCTTTGGTCCCGATGGTTCTGACGTTTTTGACGAAGGGCTGTTCGTCCCAATTTTCAAATTGGTGGATGCCGGAAAGCTGAACGAGACCTTTATGACGATCCTCAAAGGCAACAGTCGCGTGCCCATCGAAGTAGAGGGCGACACATATGCCCTAATGACCTGCGTGGAGTGTGGAAGCAGGCGCACGTCTGAATGTATGGCAGATATCGGGATTTCGTACCTCGATCAGATATCTGACTATATTATCGACACGTCGTGCGAACGCACCCGTGATTTGATCAATGTGCTACCCAAAGGTACATATCATTACGAGATGCGTGTAGATGGCTATGATGAACCATTGGATCTGGTTGCCACTATGACAATCGCAAACGGCGAACTGGTGGTTGATCTTGCAGGTTCGTCCAGTCGCTCTGCCAAGGGCATAAACTGCCCATTGAACTATGCCAGCGCCTATGCTTGTTTTGCTTTAAAATGTGCGCTGGCGCCTGACGTTCCAAACAATGAAGGCGCACTGGCACCGTTCTTTATCACAGCTCCTGAAAACAGTATCGTTAATGCCCAGTTTCCTGCCCCTGTTGCGATGCGGCATGTGGTGGGGCAGCTGCTACCTGATGTTATATTCGGCTGCCTGCATCAGGCACTACCGGGTGTGGTTCCTGCGGAAGGTAGTTGCTGTTTGTGGGACCTGCCAATGCGCGGTGGTTACTCTTTGGATGCCGATGCTAGCAAAACCAAATTCGCGACCGAGCTGGTCCATAACGGCGGTACGGGTGGTCGACCAGGCAAGGACGGTCTGTCCGCCACAGCCTTCCCTAGTGGGGTCATGGGCTCACTTGTGGAAATCACCGAAAGTGTTTCCCCGCTGATCATCTGGCGGCGTGAGTATCGTCAAGACTCAGCAGGAGCTGGCAAATTTCGTGGCGGTTTGGGCCAGATTTTGGAGATTTCGAGCAGTGAAGATGCACAGATCTCACTCTTTGCAGCCTTGGACCGGATTAACCATCCACCGCGTGGTCGTGAAGGGGGCAGTAACGGTAAATCGGGCTCTCTTATTCTGAGCAATGGTTCAACACTGCGACCCAAAGGAGAGCAAATCATTCCCGCAGGAGAACGACTGACTGTATTGACACCAGGTGGCGCCGGCTATGGTAATCCTAAGGAAAGAAATCCACAGAGTATCGCACAAGATATCGACTTCGGCCTTGTCAGCGTAGAAGCTGCTGGTTCAGACTACGGTATATTGGCGGACGGTGCGCGATCCAGAGAGGACGACCAACTATGAATAAAAAACTGCACCCTGAGACTCTTACCGCAACTGCGCTTGGCTGGATTGACTCCGAGACTGATGCAATGGCGGCTCCTTTGCGTCCATCGACATCATTCTTGCGAGATCCGCAAAATTTGGACCGAAAAGGACGGATGTTCACTCGTGATGACAATCCTACATTTGAGCAACCCGAGGCCTTGATCAATGCGCTGGAGGGTGGCGCAGGCTGTTTGATTTTTGCCTCCGGCATGGCTGCGATCACATCTGTTTTTCAGCGGCTGACCCCGGGTGATCATGTAATCCTTCCCAAGCTGGTTTATTCCGGTCTGCGCGACTGGATGAACACGCACGGACTGCGCTGGGGTCTTGAGGTAACTTATGTGGATGAGTGTACCGCTGACTGTGTTGGTGACGCATTACAGAAAGGTAAAACCAAAGTGATCTGGCTTGAGACCCCCAGCAACCCGACGTGGACGATCACAGATATCGCTGAGGTGTCATCGGTGGCCCACGCCGCTGGGGCTTTGATCGCTATCGACAATACTGTTGCTACGCCGATCCTGACCCGACCGATTGAACATGGAGCAGATATCGTACTGCATTCTTGCTCGAAATATATGAATGGCCACGGCGATTTGATCGGAGGTGCTGTTGTGGTGGCTGAGGGGCGTGAAAACGTGTTGAACGACATTCAAAACATCAGAAACGAATACGGTGGTGTGTTGGGTAGCTTTGAGGCATGGCTATTGCTGCGGGGTATGCGGACGCTGGCAGTACGTGTGAAAACGGCATCAACCAGCGCTCTCAAAATTGCGGAGTTTTTGGACAGTTGCGATGTGGTGCAACAGGTCCTGTATCCTGGCCTGGGGAGACATACCGGACATGCGATCGCGGCAAAACAGATGCACGGGGGCTTTGGCGGAATGTTGTCGTTTCGTGTAAAAGGTGGTGAGTATGCGGCGAAATTGCTTGCCAGTAAGGTAAAAGTCTTCCGGCAGGCAATCTCGTTCGGGAGCACGGAATCCGTTATTGAGCATCGCGCAGGGATGGAGAAAAGGGATTCGCCGACGCCGTGCGATATGCTGCGCGTCTCTGTCGGTTTGGAGAATGCCGACGATCTGATTTCGGATTTACAGCAGGCTATTGATGTGGTTGAGCGCGAAATCAAAAAGGATCACAGAAATGCCTGACACGATATACTACGCGCCGAGATCAAAACGCATTGGTCTGATCGTACCGTCCTCAAATACAAATATTGAGCCGGATTGCCTGATGTTGTGCCCTACTGGCGTTACCATTCATTCTGCACGCAGTGGTGGATACGATGTGGAAGCCATTCCTGATTCTGCCGAGATGCGCAAATTCGTGCGCCAGTCCGTGGATAAAAACTGTAAGGACCTGATGGACGCGCGTGCTGATGTAATCGCCTACGGCTGCACGTCGGCCACATTGTCGGACGGCCCTGAATTTGACGCAGCCTTTTGTCGTAGACTGACGGATTTAACTGGCCGCCCCGTCGTGACAACTGCTGGCGCACTTGTTGAAGCAATCCGGCATATAGGTGCCTCAAAGGTGGCCTTTACATCACCTTATGTGAAAGCCCTGAGCGCGGAATCTGTGAAATACCTCACAGATAGTAATATTGATGTAGTGACTGAAGTGGTTTTTGATCGCGAGTTAAACAGTCTTGAGCAGAACGCGCTTACTCCGCAAGACGCATATGAGATGGCTTTGAAAGCAGATCACCCTGATGCACAGGCGATTGTTGTTTCCTGTACGGATTATCGCGCATTGGAAGCTGTTCCCGCGATCGAAGCTTTTCTTGAAAAACCTGTCATTACAAGCAATCAGGCATTGATGTTTGTGTGCCTTAAACGCCTCAAAATTCCCCATAGAGATTTAATTGCAGGTGGACGGTTGTTTACTGACCAAGCAGACCAACCATGAGCGTGTTAAAACGCCTCGCCAGAAACGGCTTGATTTTTCCACCTACGCCGGCGCCTGCCGCATGTAATGTGCCTTGGGTTGGGTTGTTGTTTATACCGCCGGTCAAACCCCAAAGGAAGGCACCCCTCTCAAGTATCAAGGGCAGCTTGGAAAGGATTTGACAACACGTCAAGGATACTCTTCTACTAAGCTTTGTGCCTTGCGATTGCTGAGCGTTTTGCATGCGTCTGCAAGTGACCTTGAAAATATTGAGTGTCTTTTAAAACTGACAGTTGCAGGGCCTGATTTCTCTGAATATCCTCAGGTTGCGAATGGTGCATCCGACTTGTTGCATGATGTATTAGGCGATGCAGGCGTATATGTCAGTTCCGCCGTTGGGGCAAGTTCGTTGCCGGGCGATGCTGATGTCGAATTCGAATTGATTGCGCAGATTTCTTAAATGGATTAAGAATGTTTGAACCGCATTACTCTGGTCAGGACATGTATGAACATAGACGCCATAAATACATTTCTTCTGCTCACTGAGACAGGAAATTTCAGCCGTGTTGCTGAAAAATCAAACCTGACGCAATCGACGGTTAGCGCAAGGATTAAAACCCTTGAAGACACTCTCGACACGCAACTCTTTGAACGGAAACCTTCGGGGGTTTTGCTCACTGATGCTGGGCATAAATTCTACAAATATGCTGTATCGATGAGCAAGGCTTGGCAGGAAAGTCGACAAGAAATTGCGCGAGCTTCAAATCCAAAAAAGATGATAGGTTTGGGACTGCATATGACGATGTGGCGCCGGTTCATGCCTGATTGGTTGACTTGGATGGAAAACCAGCATCCTGAATTCGCCCTTCATGTTGAGGCAGATTATTCCGAGCGTTTGGTGGATTACATTTCAGAAGGGGTGCTTGATCTAGCTATAACCCACATGCCTTCAGGCTTGCCCGGAATGGTCGTTCAGCCGTTTATGGAAGACGAGTTGGTCATGGTTTCACGCCACTTGCTTGATATCGGTTCGTGTAAACCGGAGGCCTACATTTTTGTTGATTGGAGTTACGGCTACAGAGAAGAGCATCAAGAAAAGCTCCCCGAATTTGTGAGATCAAAAATAAACATAGGCTTCAGCGAGATTGCTTTAGAGCATCTTTATGTTAGCGATTGCTATGCCTATATGCCGCGGGCATATATTTCTGACGATCTTTCTAACGAGCGACTTTATATTGTTAAAGGCGCACCGATCCTAAGCCGGCCGTCATATTTGGTTTATGCGAAGAGTTCAATTAATTCTGATGTCGTTCAAATGGCAGTGGAGGGTCTTCGGGCTTCAAATAGAGAAATGCACCTGAAGCGTTAAGCCGACATTCAACCAAATCGTAGCAGTCAGTATTTTTTTCGCTACTAAAAAACCTAATCCTCAGGTATAAGCCCTGCATTTATCAGTGCGTTTTCGATCCGTTTGATTTTAACCCTCAAACATCAACCTTCATCGGCCAGATGGTGTTGAGTGGCAAGCTAATCTTTCGTCATGCGACCATGTTTGAGATTAGCCTCCGAGATTCATTCTAAGCCCTCTGGTGTCCTTGTAACTGTTGAGAGCCCCTATGTAGCCCACAGCTATGTCGCATGAAACCTAAAACGCGTGCGGATCTCGGTTCCAGTTCTTGTAAATCAGATAACGTGCGTTGCTGCGGCCGATTGCACCAAACCATTGTGGGCAATAAGGACCCATCCAGATGATGTCTCCTTTTTCAACTGAATACCAGCAATCGTCCAGTCGGTAGACTCCGCCGCCATCGAGAAACAGTAACCCGTGCTCCATGAAATGAGTCTCGACATAGGGCAGTGACGCACCTGGCGAGAAATCCATAATGTTAAATTCGCAATCGTAGGTTAAGTTTTCTGGGATCAGTTTTTTCAGCATCAACATGTCGTCGCCCTTCATCGGGACGGCGGACAGTTTCTTTGCATTGGCTACGTGCAGTTTCGGGGTGGGCTGACCTTCAAGATGGACGAACGGGCGCTCCAGAACGATCAGTCGGGTGTCGATCTGAGCGTTTATCTGGTAGTTGCGGTCATTAGGCAGAAAGGCATAACCTTCTTCTTGCAGATTGTGGATAGTGCCTTCGATTGACAATTCCACTTCGCCATCTAAGACAAAAATAAAACGTTCCATTCCTTCTAGGGGAGGGTGTGCGATCGATCCAGCGGGCATGTGGGCAAAAAACTGGGAAAACTTGGCACCCATTTGTGGCGCGATCACAATAACCAACTCGCTGCCCGGCCAGTTTGGCAAGTTGGTTCGCTCGTGACTGTCATGGCTTATTAAAGCGTGGTTATCGCGGAATTTTGAGCGGCTCTCACCAATTTTCTGTCTCATATTTAGGTCTCTTTTTTTGGATATTCTGAAAAATAAAATGGATGAACGATCCGCCAGTGTCAAGCAATATCCACGTGCCGGCAAACTATCACATCCTCATGCGATTAGTACATAGTTCAGAAATTTTTTACAGTTTGGTTGTTCTGTTTTTTTAAACAGTTTCAGGGATTATAGTTTTTTGTCATCCCAAAGAATAGTTGCACTTAAAAAGATAAAATGTAGTAGACAATATGCCAATTTTATGTAGCTTGTCACTATGCAAAAAATCTATGACCAACCATCCGATCTCCACACTGAGGACGCATGTTTAACATCAGATATTCTGGATATTCCTGCTATCGAGTTTCATGAACGGAGGAAAACATGACTGACCCACTCTTTTCGATCCCGATGATCGAGCGCTTTATCGGCTTTGACACAATTAGCCGTAATTCTAATCTGCCGCTTATCCATTTTGTGAGGGACTACCTGTCCGATCTTGGTATTGAGTCAATCCTCACCCATGACGAAACCGGAGAAAAGGCAAACCTTTTTGCGACGCTTGGCCCTAAGGATAAGCCGGGCATCGTCTTATCCGGTCACACCGATGTTGTTCCTTGCGAAGATCAGAACTGGACAAGTGATCCGTTCACGCTTGCTAAGCTGGATGATCGAGTAGTGGGACGTGGTGTTTGTGACATGAAGGGTTTTTTGGCCATTGCAACCGCTTTTGCACCAGTCTTTGCTGAGCTCAAATTGCACACACCTATTCATTTGGCGATGTCATTTGACGAAGAGGTAGGCTGCCTTGGTGTCCCGTTGCTTTTGGAAGACTTAAAAAAGCGAAGCATTGCACCACTGGCCTGCATCGTTGGAGAGCCATCCGGTATGGGTTTGATCCGTGCCAACAAAGGGAAAATCGGTGGCCACATCACTGTTACTGGCCTGCCAGTCCACTCCGGTCTCGCCCATCTGGGTGTGAATGCGGTTGAGGCTGCTGCAGAGGCCATTGCCAAAATGAAGCAAATTCAGCGCCGGCATCGAGATGACGGCCCGCACGACAATGCCTTCGAAGAACCTACCTATACAACAATTCAGACATGTATGGTGCAAGGTGGTACCGCAGTCAACATTGTCGCTGCGCAATGCAGTTTTGATTTCGACATTCGTTACCTTCCGGGTCAAAATCCGATGGACTATGTTAACGAATGTCGAGCCTATGTTGAAAAACACATCGAACCTGAAATGAAGATCACCGACCCGAACGCTGGATTCAAATGGGAATTTGTGCCCGGCTGTTTGGCGTTTAATACACCCGAAGATAGTGAAGTTATGGAAATGGCAAAAGCTCTTTCAGGCCACAACTCATCAACGTGCGTTGGTTTCGGAACCGAGGCTGGGCACTTCCAAGATGCTGGTATCCCGACCATTATTTGCGGACCCGGCTCCATTGATCAGGCTCACAAAGCGGATGAATTCCTAATGCATGAGCAAATTATCAAATGCGAAAAATTCCTTTGGAAGCTTGTTGATCGCGTTTCAGTCCCAAAATAATGCAGCGGGGTTACGGCGTTAATTCATTGCTTTGACTTTCTTTAAAGGGCCGTTGCAAGCGATTTCTTTGACAAAATCTAACCCTCACTGATGAAACTAAATTGGTAACGTCGGTCTTTGTTGAGCGATCTTAAGCTCAGCTTCCAAAGCAATACCAAAATTCAAAATTATTTCTTCTTCAAAAAGAGGGCCCCAAATGGAAAGCCCTCGAGGTACCTTAAATTTTCTCTCAATATTATTTTTATTTTTTTTCGGGGGGCTTTTTTTATGCTTAGCGCCTGTTCTTGAGCAAAGATTTTCATATCCCACTCTAAGATGAAGGCAAGGATGTCCTGAAAAATTACTTGCAACCAGCATAGGCCCAATATCAAAAGGCCCTATAAGAAGATCAATGTTTTCAAAAAGGTCATCCATAGCTTTCATTACGAGATAACGAAGCCGGTCCAATTGCACGTGGTCGACAGCTGACAAGAGCCTAGCTTTACGAAAGGTGTTTGGCCAAGCCTTATTATCCTGCCAAGTCAAGGCATCATCCTCATTAGATAAAGTTAAATCTTCAAAAGAAGCGGCTGCTTCAGCATGAAGGATACTAATCAATGACGAGTAAGGGAGGTTATCCAGTTCCACTTCTTTGACATTAAAACCCAAATTAGAAACTAATTTTAATGTAGCCTTATCTAACGATGAAGCATTAGAACCAAAGGTATCAGGAATATAACCGATCTTTAAATCTGTGATCTTTTTGGTGTTATCAAAATTAAACGGTGCTTTAATGCTAAAACGATCATTTTCATCATACCCGTTTATCACTGAAAGTACGAGACCGGTATCCTCAACACAACGACAAATAGGTCCAACTTTATCTAAAGACCAGCAAAGCGCCATGCACCCATTTCTGCTTACTCGTCCGAATGTTGGTCTAAAACCAGTTGTTCCACATCGCTCACTAGGTGAAGTAATAGAACCAAGGGTTTCGGTTCCAATCGCAAAACTGCATAAGCCTGCTGCTGTAGCCGAAGCTGATCCAGCACTAGAGCCACTACTACCTTCATTCAAATTCCAAGGATTTTTTGTGCGACCTCCATACCAAATATCACTATATGCTAATGCTCCAACGGCTGTTTTTCCTAAAATGACAGCACCAGCAGCGCGCAGGCGTTTTACTATCTCCGCATCCTCCGATGGCAACCTATTTTGATAGGGTTCCGCTCCCCATCCAGTTTCTATATCTTTAGTATCAAATAAATCCTTCAATCCATATGGAATGCCGTGTAAGGGGCCCAAATATATATTATCTTCGATTAATAAATCCATAGCATCGGCCTCAGCCAATGCGAGCTCTCTTGTCACAATCGCATAACATTCAAGTTTACTTTGCAATTTATCTATTCGGTCCAAATAGATCTCTGTAAGTCTACGACTTTTTAATTGTTTGGTCTTGATCCAATATCCTTGCGCTCCAACAGTAGCAAAAGCGATATCTTCATCAGTATCTGGAAGTATATAATTTCTTTTTCTAATTTTTAGACCTGACGAGGGTGGCATTTTAAAATTTGGTAATCGAGGATCAAATTTAGAAGCCATCGGCACATTATTGCT
>CAZCWO010000047.1:11848-13929 GCA_964502335.1 uncultured Rhodobacterales bacterium
ATCTTGAGTACATTATCCTTAGGTCCTTCGCTTCCAATGAGGATTCTATAATCTCGCATGCGATTTTTAATATAGGTGCAAAGATCCTTATCCTCGTCTTGAGTATTATTATTTTTTACCAAATCAACACCCAAAAAAAGACCCATCCCCCTCACGTCACCGATTTGAGGAAAATTACCCTGTATTTTCTTCAATCCATTTAAAAGCTTTTCTCCCATGAGTTGCGCGTTTTCTTGAAGACGCTCATCATCTATAATTTCTAAAACTTCTTTTCCAATCACACATGATAATGTTGATCCACCAAAGGTAGAAAAAAATTCAGGGCCATCCGCGAAGCTATCTGAGATTTCCTTTGAAGTTACCACTACGCCAATGGGATGACCGTTTCCAATAGGTTTACCTAAAACTACGATGTCCGGTTTAACTTTTTGTTGTTCAAAACCAAAATAATATTTCCCTAATCGACCGAGACCAGTTTGAACTTCATCAGCGACACATAACCCACCTGCTTTTCTAATATTTTTATAAACTTCTTTTAAATATCCGTCTGGAGGTAATATTTGTCCCGCAACAGATGGAAAGGTTTCTGCGATAAAAGCAGCAACCTTTTTGTGTTTTCTTTCAAGTCGCTCTATTGCAACATTTACTAAATTCCCAAATTTTCTTCCACGTTCAGGATCAGTGCGCTTAAACTGACCTCTAAAATCATCTGGCAGTTCGATCAACTCAACCCAATCTGCCTGACCTACGCCTCCAGCAGCGTTAAACTTGTAAGCCGAAATATCTATCGCTCCTGTTGTATTCCCGTGATAGCCATGATCAAGCGTAACAACACCTTTTGATTTAGTATGCGCGCGAGCTAAACGAAGTGCTAATTCGTTTGCCTCTGAACCTGAATTTACAAAAAAACAAGTATTAAATTTTTCAGGGAACTTTGATAAAATCTTTTTTGCAAAAGCAGTTTGGGCCGGATGGAGATAACGGGTATTCGTGTTAATTTTTTTCATCTGTTCTATTGCAATTTTTTGAACACGAGGATGTGCATGACCAACATGGGGTACATTATTATAAGCATCTAAGTAAGGACGTCCCCATTCATCAAATAAATGATGCTTCCAGCCTCGCGTTACCATGATTGGATCATTATAAGATATAGAAAGGTTGCCACTGAAAAATCGCCTTCGATCATTTAAAACTTGCTCTTTTAAAACTGGTTCATAATTTGTCATAGTGTCTGGCAAATTTAACAATGCTGCTGGGTTTGGACATAAAGCATTCCACAGATACATTTCATCTGGATCACCTACGCCCGGCCAATTATTCTCAATGCCATCAGTCATGAGTGCTAATTGAAAATGTAAATGTGGTGCCCAACCACCATTTCTTTCACTATCGCCTAAGGTGCAAAAAACTACTCCCGATCGGATTAAATTTCCAACCTTCAACTTCTTGGGAAACTTAGGATCTAGATGACCATAAAGAGTGTAAAATAAATCCCCATCAGGAGTTTCATGTTCAAGAATAATTACTCCCCCATAATCTAGATGCCCAGTTCGATTTTCAGCAACGATAACTTTTCCATCAATGGGAGCACGAATTTTAGTATCGCTCGGTCCAAAGACATCTATTCCAAGATGCACGGTTCTACGGTCTGATGCCTTCCATGGACCATTTCGAAAAGCTGGTTCGGCATAAATCAGTCTTGGCTCATTATAAAACCCCATCCAAAATCCATCTTTTCCAACTACATCAGAGCCAACCTTGACAGCTTCATCTGGTGGCAGTGAAAAGGGATTTTGTGGCCAAGGAGAATTTTCAACAGATAATGAGCCCATAGGTACTGTGTTTAAGTCACAGTCAAAAATCTGTGCAAAAGAACCGCGTTTCTGTTCTAAATAGCTTAATATACGATCTGCACCCTCGGCTACGGGTTTAGCGCACTTACTTCGAAGCCGTGCAGCAATCAATTTTGGATATTCAATCTTACGCTCCAAAAACCTCCAAGCTGGTGCTTGCGAAACTGTAATATATGGATCTTTCGGATTATTTTGGGACATTAATGTAGAATTGATAACGCTAAC
>CAZCWO010000048.1:0-13621 GCA_964502335.1 uncultured Rhodobacterales bacterium
TGAATGTTACATTGCTTAAAGCTACCTGATGATCCGAACCGTCACTCGCGCTGTTAGTAAATTCCAGACCCGTCAGATCGCCGCCAATACTGACAACCGGCTCTTCCGAAACAGCCGCAAATGAAATAGTTATGTTCTGAGTTGTAGAAGCGGTGCTTGTACCATCACGAGTTGTGGCCGTGACCCCAAGTACAATATCACCAAAATAATTTTCAGGAGGCTGGAGTTTAATGCCTGCATCATATTGGGCTTTGGTTAAAGTTACACCACCTGATCCATCCGGAATACCCACACTGTTACCCGAACTGTCAACAATGGCAGCCTGCAACGTAGCTCCATTACTCGAAAAGGACAGACCCGTAATTTGAACTGATATAATATCATCGGAACCGTCGGCATCAACTGCCGCCATAGTAATCGATGGATTTAGATCCTTGGAAGCATCCTCGACAGCATCGGTGATATTTGAAACAGAAAGGGTTGGCGCTTCCGCCACCGCTGTTAAACTAACCTTGAAATTATTGCTGATCCAGTTACTTGGCGCTACTCCACTCTCCGCTGCTCTCGCACTCACCGTAATATTGATATCACCCGAATAATCCGGCGGACCGACAACCTTCAAGGCCTGAACCGCTGTCTGTAAATCACTGAGCGTCGATGCCCCAGTCACAGTCCAAGTGCCAGTTGGTGATTCCGTTACCGTCACACCGGATGCTGCTGTGGAATCAACTGTCACACCAGAAATAGCACTGATGCCATCGGCTGCCTTTACTTCAATCTTCGCATCTGCACTCGCAACCGCCCCCGCATCCGCTATGCTGAATGTTACATTGCTTAAAGCTACCTGATGATCCGAACCGTCACTCGCGCTGTTGGTAAATTCCAGACCCGTCAGATCGCCTGTGATATCAACAACAGGATCCTCAGATACTGCGGTCAGCGTGACCGTAGACAAGCTTGATGCAGTATCAACGTAATCCCCGCTATAATCCTGAGAAGTGATTGTAATACCGATTCCAGTTAGGTCACCAAAATAATTTTCAGGAGGTTGAATCTTAAGGCCATTTGTTTTTGCTGCTATTAGCTCAGCAGAGCTTAAAGTCGTTGTGCCAAAACCATCTGTGTCGCCAACTGCATTACCTGAAGCATCTTGAAGCACAATAGTTTGTGTCATGTTATTGCTGTCTGTAAAAACTAAACCTGTTACCTTCGCTGTCTGAGTCTCACTTGGGTCATTAATAGAATCATAACTTAATTCTAGTTGAACGGGCTGATCTTCTTGGGTTAATGATCCACTTTTTACGCTTATTGATAAATTGGAAATAGGTTCAGCCCTACTGACAACATTTACCTGAAAATGATTTTCGATTGGATCCGTTGCAACTGCTGGGGGATCGTTTTGTGTGCGTATTGTTGCTGAGAAATTAACCACACCTGAAAAGTCTTCAGGTGGTCGCATCACCATTTGTGACAAGGTGCTTTGCAATGTAGTGAAAATTGCTGAGTAATCGAGCCCTGCACCTTTTTCAACAACTAATGTTGCGCCTCCAGAATTAGATGATGAAGGCGTATAGACTTTTGCGCCACTTCCACCAGGCAAGTCTGTTGCTGTAATTTCTGATTGAGAAGAAACATCCCCTGTTCCATCCCAAACTCCATCATAAATTTTTACTCCAGAAGGAAGGGCTGAAGCCGAAATATAGGATATTGATGTTGTGTCGATAGTGGTCCCGGTTGACTGATCCTGATTTAATCCAGCACCCTGATATTCTGAGTTTGCAGTCCCAGGTTTAATTGTAATGATTGTTCGAAAAAGATTGCTCTGTGGAATATCTTCAAACTGGATATTAGAAAGAGGTGTTCCATAAGCATTGGCAATACCATCAGTTGTTCCATAAGTTGCATCAATAGTGGAACCCCTGTATTCAAAAGCCGCTATATTACTTACTCCCGTATCTGGAACATTCGAGATTTCAGATTGAAGTAACGCTTGGGTGCTTGTTCCGTAATCGTCACCTTCTTTAACGGTAATGGCAAAACTATGATTGACAGAACCATATAAATTTTCAGCCGTTTTGAGGTAAAGACCACCAGACTCCCCATTGGGGCCAGTAGCCGCTTCAATATCAGACCAGAGTATTTCCTTAAAACCAGATATTGCCTGAGATGAAGCACTCAAGGACCCAGAAGGTTGATTATACTGAACTGCTCCTAGACCATCTTTGAAGAAACTAGACACTTGTAATGCAGTCATACCTTCTGGGACAGTAGCAATGTGGATAGAATGGATTTGCTCTTGAGTTCCGTTGATAGTAATTTTTGAAAGAATATCTGCTTTAGGTATAAAATTGTAAAGATCTTCCACGCCGGCAATGGGTCCGACATTCAACACTGTGGCTGGGTCAGCATCTGGAACAATAGCAAATGAATGCGCCCCTACATTGGTATCTTTAATTGAATTCGTATCTGTTGATCGCGCAATAACTTCAACACTTAAAGAAGAGGCATTCAAAGTATGCAAATTTGGAGAAGTAGTGATTTCAAATTCAAATTTGCCAGAATTTTCTTGGCCTGATACTACGTTAAAACTGACAACACGCTGCCCATCAAATCCGGAAACATTGGTTGCAACCGTGCCAGCCACGACTGCATCACCGTTTCCAGGAATGAAAGAAGCGCCTGTTACTTCAGCAGGCAATTTCAAGATGATGGAAAGCTGTTCAGAACCATCCGTATCTGTTAAGTCAGCATCAACGGCAATTTTAGCTGTATTGCCGGAGCCTACAACTGCATCCTCAACACCAGTGCTTGCGACAACATCAGCAGGATTAGCATTGGGCGCATCCGCAACAGGGTTGACAGTTAACGTTTTATCAATTTTTGAACTATCAGCAAAACTGTTGTCACTTTCAATAGAACGTGCAATGACACTGACATCAATATTTCCTGCATAGTTATCATTTGGAAGAACATCAAAATCACCTGTAAAGGATCCTCCATCAGATGGAACCACATCAATTAAAACATACTTCTGATTTCCTGATAAAGTAATATTTGCAGGGACACTAACATTAGTTGCATTAAAGGTGTTGCCATTGTAAACAACCCCTTTTGAATTTTGATCCAAAATAAAAATAACTTTGTGAGACTCTGACAAATCAGTATATTGGACAGAAAGATTGACACGTGTTGGATCAGCATTGCCACTTAGGTCAAAACCGTCTTCACTACCCGTTTCAATTGTTACATTACCACCTTCCAAAACAGGCGCATCGGCCACAGGAGTAATAGTAAATGAATGCGAACCTACATCGGTGTCCTTTATATCAGTCCCGTCTGTTGAACGGGCAACAGCTTCTACATTTGAATGGCCTGAAAAATGATTTTCCATCACAAGTTCAAATTCAAATTTGCCAGAATTTTCTTGGCCTGATACTACGTTAAAACTGACAACACGCTGCCCATCAAATCCGGAAACATTGGTTGCAACCGTGCCAGCCACGACTGCATCACCGTTTCCAGGAATGAAAGAAGCGCCTGTTACTTCAGCAGGCAATTTCAAGATGATGGAAAGCTGTTCAGAACCATCCGTATCTGTTAAGTCAGCATCAACGGCAATTTTAGCTGTATTGCCGGAGCCTACAACTGCATCCTCAACACCATTGCTTGCGACAACATCAGCAGAATTAGCATTGGGCGCATCCGCCACTGGATTTATAGCAATTGTTTTTTGAACAGCTGTACTATCCAGAAAAGAATTGTCAGCAATCACGGAACGTCCTATAATACTTGCGACAACATTACCTGAATAATTACTTAAAGCGACAAAATCAAAAACTCCATTGAATGAACCATCACTGTTAGCAGTAACAGGAAACCTTACGGCCGTCCCTGAAATACCAGTAAGTTCAGTTGGGTTTTGGGCAGCTGTCTCTGGTGTTTTTGTTTGCCCATTATAGGAAACCGTTTGAACATTGGAATCAACCTGAAAAATGATGTAATGAACCTCATCTGTAACATCCGGAAATTGCATGGAAACATTAAGTTGACCTGGATTAGCAGTCCCAAGTGAATTAATGCCATCCTCGCTACCTGCAAGAACAATTATGTCACCGTCAGAATAGATAGGAGGGTCAGGAAACGGAGCAACTGTAAATGAGTGTGTCCCAACATTTGTATCTCTTGTATCAGCACCGTCAGTTGATCGGGCAACAATTTCGACGCTAGAAGAACCAGAAAAATGCTCTTCCATGACAAGTTCAAACTCATATTTTCCTGAATTTTCTTGACTGTTCTCAACGTCAAAGCTAACCACTCGCTGACCGACATGTCCAGAAAGGTTGGTAACAACAGACCCACTAACAGAAGAACCAGAAGATGGTATAAATGACGCCCCTGTAACATTACTTGGCAATTTTAAAATGATAGAAAGCTGTTCAGAACCATCTGTATCGGTTAAATTTGCTTCAACTTTCAATTTTACTGTATTGCCTGAACCAATTGCTGCGTCTTCAACACCATCTGTTTTCTCAACATTAGCGACATCGGCATTTACAATATCAGCAACTTGAGCAACTTTTAAAATTACATTTTTTGTTTCTGCGTTGTTAGCGTTTAAAACACTCGTGGGCAGACCAGGTGAAGAATCGGTGGTTATAACTTTTAAGGCAAGAGAAACATCACCAGCTAAATTTTCAGGCAACTTAGCATTAATCCCATCCGCAAGTGCTGTTTCATATGGAATAAGCGCTTGTGCAGGATTTGAAAGGTTATAAGGATTTGATGAATTTGTTCCATATAAAATAACGCCCGATGGTATATTATCAAAACGCAGCACAGCCGTTTCATCAGCATCTGGAAAGTTAATCGAAATTGCACTTCCAACATTGAAATCACCAGCTTGGTCTTCAATTCCAACGATTTCAGAAACGGTGGTGCTGGCGAGATCAGCCACTGGGTTGATAGTAACTGATGCACTCTCAGTATTGGAGGAAAGGGCAAAACTTGAGTTTGAACTTTCAACTGCTCGTGCCCTCACATCAAAAGATACTGTTCCAGAAAAATGTTCAGGAGTCTCGAACTCAATCTCGTAAGAATTTGGTTGAGCTCTTGCAAAATTATCCAAAGCACTACCATTTCCTCCGCCATATGTAACGGCATTCCCGGCTGTGTCTGATAATGTGAAACTATTTGAACTAGGTACAGAAGCAATTTTGTAAGTACTTAAATTCGTCAAACCATTCAGTGCTGTAGCATTCGCTGTATATTTAACAAAATCACCCACTTGAAAACCATGGGAGGCGGGAGTATTTATAATCGCACTCGATGCTTGTGAGATTGACGAGGTGTCAACCGGAACAGATAACGCATCAATAGGAGATATTTCAACTGTTGCAGAGCCATCACTTGAAACTGCAAATCTCTCTCCATCGGATGCAATTAAGTTGGTTGTATTTGAAAGACCGGAAAAATCGAAGAAAAGTCTCTCAGAGCCATCTGCGTCATTAAGTTGAGCTGCAAGAGTAACTTTTGCAATATCAGATGATTGATCTTGGGCTTTTCCATCTTCTGAACCTGTGCCACCAACTGCCGCTGTTAAACTAGGCGCATCAGCAACCGCTTCAACTGCAATTGTAAAAGAAGCTTGAGAGGAGGCAAATTTATCGCCACTTTGAGCAGTTAAATATAAATCTAATTCAATTTGCCCACCAAAATCAGGGCTTAAATTAAGATATAAGTCTTGCAAATCAGCAATACCCGTAGAAGTATCCATAATGAAAACATCACTTCCACCAGAAGACGACAAAGTCCCATTTGTGGGACCTCCTATACCAATTGGATCTCCTACATAACCGGGCGCAGAAAAAACTGCTGCATCCGGTAAACCAGATACAGTAAGAACAACTTTATCATATGACTGCAAGGCTGGATCTGATAATGAAGTTGAAAGGTCGTTGGGATCAGATAGTGTAAAAAAAGTAGATAGATTTATTTGGTTTGCTAAATTTCCAGTTGATTCTTGGCCGCCTTCCAAACTAGTTGACGCAATATTTATAACTGGTGGAGTTGGCAATACATCAATTACAACAGCACCAACTGCTTGTCCATCAGAAGCTTCTTCACTTTCAATTTTATAATAAAGATTATATCTTCCTGCAGCTCCTCCTGAGAGAGCTTGAACATTTAAAAAATTACCATCCAAAGAAACAGTTATATCATCAGTTGCGTCAGAACCTGAAAGAGTTAAGGTTTGATGTCCACCTGTAAAATCAGTTGCATTACTTGATAAAGCTATGATGTTTGGAGTTGTTCCGTCTCCTAAAAATAAATCATTAGCAATTAAATCAACTTGTGATAATTGATTAACATTTGTAGAATGACGATCAAGTCCTGCTATTATTTTTGTCGGCCCAGCTACGGCTGAAAATCCTGGCAAGGCATTTGAATACTGTGTTGTTAATGCTCCAGGATTAAAACCTTGCTCGAAAGAAGAGGCAACGTCAGGTGTTGGAGAAGCTGCCAATTCACCCAATAAGCTTACTACGTCGCTTTGTGCAACAGCAGCTAAGGATCTTGCATCATCTGATAAAAAATCATTATTAAACGCGCTAGCAACTTCAGTATTGATTTCAGCAATTATCTTTGAGGCAGCTGTAATAGCTGCCGAATATGCACCCGATTCAAGATTTATCTGTGCGGCAGCATTAAAAATGGCTTGTACATCTTGCCATTCGGTAAGTTGTAATTTGTTATTATTTGAAGCTTCGCTATCTAAGGCTGATGCAACAGCTGTCAAAGCATCATTATAAGGATCTGTTGAATTGATGCCTTCAATACTACCAATAAACACTTCCATACCATTTATAATGGTTTGAAGTTGCGCTCCAACCGAATCAACTTTTGCAGAAGTATTATAACTTTGAGCTTCGGCTGTGCTGTCTGTTAAAACATTAGTTCCAGCAGTGTTAGCAGCTTGAGCAGCCTGCATGGCAGTTGAAATAGGATTGAAAGTTGAAAACGTTTCTCCCGATGGAAGATTAGGCAAGTCCTGCAAAGCGTCAGCTATATTGCCTGTCATTTTTGAGTCGACTGTTGAAACCGGGGTCGTCACCAAACCAGAAGTTTCGGTTGTTGGAGTTTCAAATGAAAACGAACCTGGTTGTGACCCAGTTGTTAAATCAACTGCTTTTCTTAAACTAAAAGCACTGGGAGTAGAAACTTCTCCAAGGATATTCATTGATACAGGCAAGCCGCCTGCATCTACATAAAACTTATCCAATACTATAATTTGTCCTGCGCCAGGAATAACATCTAATTCATAATTACCATTTGAATCGGTAAATGTATATGGATCAACACCCCTAGTAAAACCGTCACCATCAATGTCCTGAAAAACCATTGCATTCGCAACAGTACCTTTAACAATTGATCCAGCCAGGGCCAACCTTCCAATAACGGCACCACCACTCCCAAGCAAACTGGAGAAAATGCCTCCTGATCCGCCACCTCCGCAGCCAGAAAGTGCAAGCAAACACGTTCCTGCCAAAAGAGTTGCTCTTGCATTTTTAAATTTTAATTTCCTTGCCTCTTTTAATGCTACTTCAATCTCAGTTTGAGTAACTTTATTACCAGCAAGTATGACACCATCCATAACGCACCTATTGCATAGGTATTTATAACACTACTTCCTTGTTTTAGTAAAACATAAAAAGCTAAATGTATTAGTGATGAAAATCACCAAAAATGCGATTTATTTCGATCTTTACTTTATATCTTATAAGGAAAGCTTTAAATTAGGTGTCAAGCAAGGAACTGAGCTCCTTATAAACCTTCTCTATGTTCATTTCAAGATGACCTGATTTATTCGTCCAAATTATATTATCTGATTTCAAATCCCCAATTAATCTGGTTACAGTTTCTCTGGAAATACCCGCAAAAGAACCTATAGCAGTATGAGAAAGACCTTCTTCAAGTGTCATTATACTTGGATCCAGCTTATTGATTGATGAAAGACGAACAATCTGCAATAGTAATCTGTTTCTCGCATTAGCTGTAGCCAAACTAAAAATTTGCTGATTTGCTCTCCTAACAACGATACTAAACTTAGCCAGCAAAGCCCGGCAAAAGTCATAATCTTTCAAAACATAGTTCCTAAAAAAAGTATAGTTTAAAACTCCTAATTTGACATGGCCCAGTGAAACAACCGAAGCAGAGCGCCTTGAACCATCTATTGCGGACATTTCACCAAAACAGCCTCCAGATTTAATTAGTTCAAGACCAACGACCTTCCCGTCTTCCGCCAGTTGAACAATCATGGCAGATCCTTCAAAAATTATATAAACATTCTTCGAATCATCACCATGACTTAAAATCGTTGTTCCAGGGGACTCCTCTTTTAAAATTAAGTTTTCTGAAATCTTGACAAGAAGTTCTCTTGTACAATGATTAAAAACTTCAACTTTTTGCAATTGCTCAATCATTTTATCACATTCTCATGTTAACTCATGATGCTAACATTAAAAGTTATGGTTATTTAATAACTTATTTAAAACTAGCACCCAAATATAAATTTGTATAGATTAATCTGTTAATATAAAACTTTAAAACTTAAGATTGTTTGCGATATATCAACTTAGTTTTGTTACTTTGATGTTGCTTCATAAACTCCCTCCCAATTATCAGGTAAACCAGTTATCTGGAGTTCAGCTACCCTTTCTTTCATTAAACTTGAAAAAGATTTCATTTCTTTGGCTACCTTGCTGAGTTTATCTAATTCTGAAGAAGCGGCAACTAAATCACCTTTTCTAAAGGCTGAAAGATAATTGCCTACATATTTCTTTTCGTCTTCTGAAATCTTGTCTGAAGCCAAACCAAAAATTATTTCAGGATCTTTTTTACCCTTGACTTTAATTTTATCGATTTCAAGAATGTTTTCTCCAATTTCTTTTTCGTCTTCACCTAACTCATCAACGGTATAACTTGATAAGACAGCCGTCATACCATAAGTTTTGGTTTGCCCCTCAAGCCTTGATGAAAGGTTAACAATGTCACCTAAAACCGTATAATCAAATCTTTGATCTGAACCCATATTTCCAACGACACAATATCCTGTGCCCAAACCAACACCAATTTTTAAATCAAATTGAGATTTCCCACTATCCTTTAATTCTTGATTAACCCTTTCCATGGTTAAAATCATTCTTCGTGCTGCTTCAACGGCATTACTTGCATGCTTTTCATCATCGATCGGAGCATTCCAAAATGCCATGATGCAATCACCCATATATTTATCGATGGTACCATTACAATCTAGAACGTCTTTAGTCAGGTTAGTAAGTAAAATATTAATGATCTCAGTTAATTTCTCAGGAGTGTCCTTTAAAGCTTCAGAAATAGTTGTAAATCCCCTGACATCACAAAACATGATTGTCATTTTTCTTCTTTCACCACCCAATTTAAGTTTTTCAGGATCTGCAATCAATGAATCAACCATTGCTGGTGAGAGGTACTGACCAAAAGCACCTTTAATCTGTCTCTTTTGTCTTCCTTCAGTTAAATATGCATGTCCACCTGCGGCAACATAGGATATTGCAAAAGTCGGTATTCCTAGTAAAAAATTTAAATAATAACCTTGACCCCATAAATAAAAACTCATTGCCCCTAAAGCAATATTAAACCCCAGTCCAAAAACCAATGTTAGAGTTGGTCGCCAAGAAGACGAGACAGCAATACTTATAACAGTCATTAAGATCACTATTATAATTTTATGGAAATCAGGAGGATTGTTGATCCAGTTACCTTGTATTAAGTTATCAAGTAAATTAGCGTGAATTTCTACCCCTGGCGTCTGCCTAGCGTTAAATCGAGTAAAGGGTGTAGGGAATGAGTCTTGCTGACTTTTTTGCACGTCAGCTGAAGCTTTAGCATCTAAACCTATTAAAACGGTTTTCCCTTCAAGGTATCCATCCGGCACACCATCTTCGATGAATAACTGATAATAACTGAGGTAGGGGAATGTATGATCAGGACCAGCATATCTTAAAATTCTACTTTGAGGAATAATTTCGCCAACATTAACTTTTGATCCTAAAGAAGAGAGGGTGTCAGGATAATCTGGATAGTAAGGGTGATATCGAATAACTCTATCAGAATCCATATCAACACCCGCTAAACCAACCTCTGCACCATTCTCTTCAAAAAGTGGAATGGGCCGAGATTCTATTAATCCACTTAAATACTCACCTTGAACCTCTGACAAATCTGAAGCTAGAATGACCCTTTTTGCTCGGCTAATTGCGTCAGCAAAATATTGATCCATCTCAGCATCTGAAGTTTCAGAAAAAATAACATCAAAGATGATTTGACTTGCACCTTGATCAGTTAAACTATCAACCAGGTCACCATGAATAAACCTTGGCCATGGCCATCTTCCCACAGCCTCATCCAATGCCGAAAATGAGGTATCATCAATGCCAATGACAACAATCTCCCCAGACGTTTCTTCTGAGGACATAAAATAATTCAGAACATCGATACTGACTCTTTGAAGCGGTCCATTAAGAAGAAAAATCGTTAGAAAAGCCCCAATGATTGCAGAGGCAGAAGCAACATAAAATTGTTTGCCAAATAATTTAATCAAAAGAATACTCTATACTTAAAAGAAATTTTATGGTCATTTGATTCATCAAATCCACCAGATGCTCCAAAACTCATCTGTCCTGATGAAGTTTTTAAATTTCTTACTAACTTGAAATCATAAAGATCTTGGTCAAAAGCAGTTCCAAGAGCTGTTGTGACTAGTGACTTTTCTGATGTTAACCTACCAGAAAAAATTCCTCCAAATGCCTCCCTTGTAAAACCTAAATACATTAAACTTTCAGGAAGATTAACGACTCTACCATAAACCCCACCTTGATCATAATTTGGGTGATTAATTTCATCTCCTTTCCAAACTTGATAACCTGACGATAGAGACCACTTGTTATTGAATGATTTTTCAATAGAAATTCCAGAAGAGGAAAATTTTGCAGCTGCAAAATCACTGCTGGCAGAGAATAGGTCATTGAGGTTTGGATTTTCATATTTATCTAAAGTAAAGTTTTCCAATAGGTCTGCATTCCATTGCTCTCTGAGCACTTTGTAAATAGGGTTATTAAAGATTTCAAAAGTATCGTAGTATGCGGATAAATGATATTGTTCACCAAAATTCCTGGATAGCCTTAAAGATCCCTGCGAAATTCTACCGCCTGGATTCATAAACTCAAAACGTGTTGGAACTCCCGCTGAATCTTCTATTGATAAAGACGCCTGACTCAAAGGATGATAATCCTCAATGTAAGCAATGCGAATAGTACTATCTCTAAATTCATTTGAAAAACCTATTGAAGGTTTAATAAAATTTTTATCAGCATTTGAATAAAATGGTGTTTGTGAAACGCTATCTAATAATAGAGATTGATCGAAATCATGTTGATAATTGTAACCCCTTAAACGGAAAAAAGCCTTTCCATTCTCAATGTCTCTTTCCAAGGTTCCTGTATAAATTAAATCATACTCAGTATTATCAATATTTTCAATTCTTACAGAATAATTTCCCTTGGTGGCACTCAGGTCAGTACAGTTACCAGCTGATGGATGATTTACATTATAATCAGAAGACGCTCTTCTATTAGCGGCTTCAATGCTCCATGAAACAAGTCCATATTCTGTTATTCTACCAAGCTCTGCTAAACCAGCTTCAAAAGCCATGGTTTCTTGACTGTCTTCACCTCTACATCCACCGGCAACAATTATATCAACATCCGCATCACCAGCTTCAAAACCTAAGTGGAATAATCTTGTAAACTCATCAGATCTATTTGATGCGCCATAATCCAACCGAATTGTATTATCTCTTACAGGATAAGAACTGTCAGATGAAAAGGGAACAACATTGGCTGTAAAAAATTTATTGACGTCATAATTCTCTCGCCATCCAAGTCCCATAAAACCAAGAGCAGCTAAAGAAACATCCGTATCATCTGGTGCATTATAAGCATCCCTTTGTGCGGCAAAAGCACCTATATCATATAAATAACTATACTCTTTGTTATCAACTATAGTTCTTCCATTAATCCCATACTTATATGACAAATCATAATCTTCTGCACCTCCTGCAAATCCATACTCTTGATATCCATACTCACCTGGCTTCAAAATAACATCAGCTCCATCACGTCGAGAACCAAATGTTTGACTATCTAATATAAATCCAACAATGTACTTTGAATTTCTTTCCAGATCACTCTCAGCGGTAGCTGCATCAAATAAATAACTTCCAGCCCAAGCCGCTTTCTTAGTTTTAATTGCAGCCTCAAGGGCTTGATTTGGTAATCCGACTTCAAGAAATCGCCTTCCAACATTTGCTCCACCCTGCTGATCGTTAGCTAATTGACCAAATGTCCTCGAACTATCTGATTTACTTTTAACCTTTTCTGCTTCTAAAACAGCCTTCTCAGGCTGAAAAAGTCCAGCATGGATTTGAGAAGCTATTATATTTGGCAAAGGGTCATTTGGATCAAGACTCTCAGCCATTTCAAGTTGTCGAAAAGCAACCTCTGGTTCGCCTTCATGAAGATGCGCAACAGCTAAAAAAGAATATGCCCTGGAATAATTCCTCTCAAGAGCAGTTGCCTGGATCAGTTTAGAAAGCGCCTCTTCAGAATTCCCCTTTTTTAATTCTACAATACCTGATGCTGTATAAGCTTGAAAGTCTGCAGAACCAGAATCAAATAGAGTTTTTAACGCTTTTGAAGCTGATGTTAGGTCATTCCTTAAACTATTAAATTCCGCTTTACTTGAAGCTAATGAAAGTTTTTCAGTACTATTTTTTTCAGCTTCTTTAAGCCAAGAACTTGCTTCGTCATATTTGCCTCTAGTCATCGAAACTGAGGCTAGTTTCAACATAGGTAAATTCCAATGTTTAGCAAGTGTGTTTGCTGATTTATAGTGAATATAAGCAAGGTCTAAATTACCAGACGCCTCCTCAATCTCTCCGAAAGACAAAGCTAAATGTACTGACTTTGTATCAAGTTTAATCAATTCTCCCGCTAATTCGCTTGCTTCATCCAATTTCCCTATAGACATAAGTTGCTTTAATCTGACGAAATCTCTTGAAAAGCCTGACTTAAAGTTTTCTAATTTCGAAGTAGCTTTTTTATCATCGCCTAATGCCAAAAGGCATTCAATTTTAAGAATTTCAAACCAATCAATCCATTCTTTAGGCCAGTTATTAGGTTTATATTCTAAAATCTTTCCAATTTCATTTTTGCTAGCAAATTCTATCAGTCTGTATGCATCTGAAGGAACTTTTGGATGATTTCTAGGTAAGCTACCTAATTTTAAACTATCCGCCAGGCTTATATCACTGGCTTTTTTCAAATTATCAGAACCAGAACCAAGACGCCTGATTACTGAAAGTGATGATTGATCAGAAATAATATTTTCGGGTAAATATGCAAGTGGTTCAATGCGATATCGATAAACAAATTGAAGATACTCCTCTGGATTAATAATCTTAGCAACAGAGATTTTACCAGATTTATTTACAGCAGCAACAGATCCAGATGCAATACTCTTTGTA
>CAZCWO010000049.1:0-13566 GCA_964502335.1 uncultured Rhodobacterales bacterium
GCTAGTGCTGGATTAATGAATGGCAGGAGAATGACTTTGCATTGGGAACATTCAGAAACTTTTTCAGAGTTGTGGCCATCAATAGTTCTTGAAAAATCGTTATATATAATTGATAGAGACAGAATTACATGTGCTGGGGGAATTGCACCGCTGGATTTAATGTATACACTCATTACTGAACATCATGGAGAAAAATTCGCAAGAAGAGTTAGCGATTGGTATATGCATACAGAGATAAGGCCGTCAGGAGGTCCACAAAGGTCAGGTATAGTTGAGAGATATGGTGTAAATAACTTCAATATTGTTTTAGCAATTGAGTTTATGGAAAATCATTTATCAGATACATTAAGCCTGCCGCAAATCTCTAAGCTAGTAGGTCTCAGTCCAAGGCAGCTGAATAGGATTTTTAAAATTCACCTTAACAATAGCACAATGGACTTTTATAAAAATTTGAGATTAAGTCTGTCTAAAAAACTTTTGAAGCAGTCGTCGCTTTCAATTACTGAGATCGCTTTTACAGCAGGTTTTTCAAGTTCTGGACAATTTTCTCATAGTTTTAAAACTAAATTTGGTATAGTACCATCATTATATCGTAGTGGATAAATAATAGTATTTAAAGAGAGGTGTTATTTGAAAGTTTTAGTCATACAACATGCTGAGATTGAGCACCCAGGTATTTTTAGAAGATTTTTAGAAGAAGATGGCCATCAATGGTTTCCAGTTTATATAAATCAAGGAGATAAATTGCCTGAAATTGATAAATTTGATGCATTATGGGTTATGGGTGGTCCGATGGACACATGGGAAGAAGATAAGTATCCATGGTTAGTAAAAGAAAAAGAATATATTAAGAATGCAGTTGTGAATAAAGGTGTCCCTTACTTAGGACTTTGTTTAGGCCACCAACTTTTAGCGGAAGCTCTTGGAACAAAATGTGGCAAGTCAAAAAAAAGTGAAGTTGGAGTTTTAGATGTTCATTTGACTGATGAGGGGGGCAGAGGAGTCATTCTTGATGGCTTTCCGGATACTTTTAAATGCCTTCAATGGCATGGAGCAGAAGTTAAAAAACTACCAGTTGGCTGTAAAATTTTAGCTTACTCTGAGCTTTGTCAAATTCAAGCCATGAGCTGGGGATTAAGAGCTCACTCATTTCAGTTTCATGTTGAGGTAGAAGAAAGTACAGTAAATGATTGGTTGTCTTTGGACGAGTATTCATTGGCTTTAAAGAGATCTAAAGGAGAGCATGGAGCTAAATTGCTAGAGGAGGAATGCAAAAAAGAAATGACTAATTTTAATAAATTGGCAGAAAGGCTATATATTAATTGGCTGCAAACTTCTTCAAGGGTTTAATTCATTAAGCTGAAGCTGCTCTAGTAAGGGAAAGTCGAGCAGACTCTAAGTGCTCTTTCATCAAAAAAGAAGCTTTGTCTGGGTCTCTCAATTTTATAGCGTTTAAAATTAGTCTATGTTGCGAATTGTATAATCTAATGGCTTTTTCGTTTAAAGTTAGCTTCCTCATTAAAGACCATTTTTCTTGATTTCTAACAGAGTTAACTTGGTTGAACATTGAGATTAACAAAGGGTTGTTAGTGGACTCTGCCAATAAATTATGGAAGGAGGCATCATACAATGAAAATTCCTCTATGCTATTTGTTGAGTAATCCATTCTATTTAATAACTCATCAGCTGTATCAAGGTCATTTTGAGTTGCATGCAAAATAGCAAGGCGACAAATATGTGGCTCCAGTGCAAATCTGGCATCAATTAATTCAAGAGGCCTAGCATTATTAATTATTTGATTTTGAGATGAGTTGTTTTTTTTAGAGATATAGGCCCCACTTCCAGCTTTTATTGTTATTAGATTGTCTCTTTCAAGTAACATCAATCCTTGTCTAATGGTGCCACGGGCGACAAGATATTTTTTGGCAAGGATCCTTTCTGAAGGCAACCTTTGAGGGTAACTAAGTTTGCCAGATATGATTTCTTTCCTTATTAAATTGGCTATTTCAACTGAGCCAGGTTTTCTGTTTTGGGAATTGTTTAATCCGTTTGCAAAATCTTCATACATATTACATCCAAAAATCTTTTATAATTAATTAGTACTAAATTGTTCTAATTAATTATAAATCAAACAATAAAATTCAAAAAGTTACTATAATGATTCTTAATAATTTAATTTTTTAGCTTAATTTTAAATTATCACAGAATCAAAAATAACCAATAAATTATTCCAAATATATACCAATTTACACAAAAACATCAAAAATACTTTGTTGCTTGTAAAAATTGGTTGCTCTTTGGTTTATATTTGATTGAATATTAGTTGTAACAAATCTTTCGTGAGGAATTTTTTGATATGATACCTAAAGAAGTTCAATATTTAATCGTTGGGGCAGGCATTCATGGACTTTCAACCGCTTGGAGAATTGCTGAACGTCTCATTTCAAATGGAGAAACAGTAGAAGATAAAGTTATTGTTATTGATAAGTCTGGAATAGCAGCAGGCGCATCTGGAATTGCATGTGGTGTTGTTAGAAATAATTATTTTCAGCCCGCTATGAGAAATCTAATGGCTCATTCAGTTGGAGTTTGGGAAAGTGACCCGCAAGCCTTCTCATATCATCCAGTTGGTTACTTGCAAATTTCATGTGAGTCTATGAGGCAAGATGTTAGCCAGATTTTCTCAGAACAGCAGTCCATAGGTTATGAGAGTTTATTCATTGAGGGTGAAACACAATCAGCACAATACATGAAAAATATTTTTTCTGATTGGCAGGCAAAAGGTATAACAAGTGTTTTACATGAAAAAAAGGGTGGTTATGCAAATAATACAAAATCAATTTATGGACTTGCGAAAAAAGCTGAGAAACTTGGTGTAAGAATAATTTCAGGAATTGAAGTTAAAGAAATTCAAAGTGAAAGTGCTTCCAAATCTATCAAATCAGTTGTCACGAATAAAGGAACTATTAGATGTAATCATTTAATTGTAGGAGCGGGTCCTTGGGTCCGAGACTTTTGGAATATGCTTGATCTTCCTAAGGCAATAACTGTTAAAGATTTGAGTGGAGTTTCTCATGATAATGTTGATATGTGGAGATTTTGGCAGTTAGAGGAAGGCGTACTTCAGGTTGAACCAGAGTTACTTAAAACTAATGATGGTGAAATGCCTCCTGTAATTCATGTGGACACTGATGCGCCTCTAATTTCTGATGTTGATGGTTCAGTTATTACTGAAGAAATGTGGGGTATATATTACAAACCGGATTGGCATTTTGGTGGCATTCAAGGTGGAGCTTCCCCTTATAAGGTTAAAACACCCGTTGATAAGGTTGCAATCGATCCTTATGGTCCTTCTAGTCCTGAGTTTGTTTCTGGAGGTGAGTTTGCACATATGTGGGTTTCAGCTTTAGCGCATTGCCATAAAAGATTTGAAGGTATGATGCCTAAATATCATGATGAGCCTTCTGGGGGTATTGGTTGCTTTACTCCTGATAGTTTTCCAGTCTTTGACTGTTTTTTTGATAACGCTACAATTATTGCTGACAGCAATCACGGTTACAAGATGCTGGGAGTGGGAAGGTTGATTGCTGATGAGGTTATGGGAGAAAAACAAAATTTATTGGAACCGTTTAGATTTGAAAGATTTGAAAAAGGTAATTTACATCCAACATCAAATAGCCCATTTCCATGGAGCTAAAAATATATATTAATCATCATATAGGGAGGAAAATGTGAGTAAAATGGATATTGAAAGTTTTGTTGATGCACCTGGAAGGGATGCTCAAGTTAAAGAGGTAAGAAAAAAGATAAATCAACTTGGTGTTGAGTATATTTACCTTCAATTTGTTTCGGTTACCGGCAAAATCATGGGTAAAGGTATTCCTGCAGATCATTGGGAAAGTATAGCAAAAAAAGGTTTTCAGTTAGTCTATGGTGCTACTGTTAATTTATTTACTGATAGAGCTGGAGAATATCTAGGTTACGGCCCAGAAGCCGCGGAGTTGGTTGGAATACCCGAGCCTGAAACCATGATGCAACTACCTTGGGATAAAAGGGTTGCAAGATTTTGGTGCACTCTTTTTAGAAATAGAGAAGAAAGAGAAGAAGCCGGTGCATTTCTTACAGCTGACTGTAGGGGTAACTTAAGGCGATTGCACAAAGAATTTGAAGATAAACATAAAGGATTAAAACTACGTATTGGAACTGAGCCCGAAATGATGTGGCTCAAATTTGATGAAAATGGTAAGCCAAAAGATGGTTACTCAAAGCCATACTGCTATCATATCGATCAATTTGAAAGCTTAAGACCAGTTTACATGAAGGTTATAGAGTATTCAAGGGCAATGGGATTGGACATGATACAAGGTGACCATGAAGACGCACCAGGACAGCTTGAACTGAATTTTATGTTTGATGACGTTCTAAGAAATGCTGATAGGTTGACAACCTACAGGCAAATATGTGCTCAAGTTGCCAGAGAATTTGGAATATTTGCTTGTTTTATGTCAAAACCATTTATGGGCGTTTCTGCTTCTGGGTGCCACCACAATATTTCTTTATGGCGTGGAGGAGAGGATGTTTTCACTCCAACTGGTAATGATCCTAAAAACCTTCCAGGCATGAAAGAAAATTACATGTATGTTAAAGGCGGTGAGAATACCTTTATGCCTGACGGTGATGATGTTCAAATGCCTCAAAAAGCTGGCCTTGAAGCAATTGGAGGTATAGTCCACCATTTAAGAGCGCTGACAGCTGTTGGATGCTCCACTGTAAATTCTTATCGGAGATTATGGGATACTGGATTTTGGGCTCCAGTGTTTGCTGATTGGGGTTTCCAAAACAGGACAACGGGCTTAAGAGTTTCCGCACCTGGGAGATTTGAATATAGATCGGTCGATTCAATGGTAAACCCTTACTTGATGGGCTCAACCATACTAGCAGCGGCCGATGATGGTATTCAAAATAAACTTGACCCAGGTGAACCAGAAGAAAGAAATATATACGAAGCAATGGAAGCAGGCAAACAGGTTAAAAAACTTCCAATGTCTCTTGGAGAAGCTCTTGAAGCACTTAAAGATGACGAAGTTATTCAACGAGGGATGCCCGGAGAAATGTACAGGCTTTTTCATCAGTATAAACATGATGAATGGGCACGTTTTATGTCGACTGTAACAGATTGGGACAATGAAACATACATGGAGTGCTTGCCATAAAAAAATAATTTTTGTTAATTAATTTTACAACTTAAGGAGGAGTTTCCCGATGTGTGGGATAGCAGGATTAATTCATAAAGGAAAAACATCTAATATTGGATCTGAAATGACCTCTATGCTTCAAGCCCTCAAGCATAGAGGACCTGATTCAACTGGCTTTGCAATTTATGGAGAGCCTTCTTCAGGTGAATACATTATGCGGGTGAAAGTGGCAGAAAAAGAGGATATTGAAAAAGGTCACGGTATTTTAGATAAAATTGATGCTAGGATTAAGGAACTAGAAAAGCGTCTGTCAGATCACAAGGCAAAGGTTAAGGAAAAGAAAAAAGTAACTGAATATGCTCTGCGATATATTATCAGCCATGATGGTGATACTGAAAAAATGGCAAGGTATATTGAAGAAATTACTGGAGTTGAGATTTTGTCTCTTGGTAATGGCTTAGAGTTAATTAAGGATCTTGGGGACGCTGGTGTTGTTTCCGAACAATATAAGTTAGATAAATTTAAAGGAACCCACGCTATAGGGCACACAAGAATGGCAACTGAGTCCGATGTTGATATCCGTTCCGCACATCCTTATTGGGCTTTCCCGTATAATGATGTCTCAGTAGTTCATAATGGGCAGATAACAAATTACTGGATTATGAGAAGAGAGTTAGAGCGAAAAGGACATCGTTTTATGTCAAACTGTGATTCTGAGCTTTTAGCAGTTTACACAGCTGATAATTTAGCAAGCAAAGTTCCTTTGGAGGAAAGCCTTAAAAGATCAATTTCTGAGATTGATGGAGTTTTTACCTACTTGGTTGCAACTGAAAATCAACTCGGCATGGCTAAAGATACAATGGCTGCTAAGCCGCTAGTTCTTTTTGAGAGTGATAATCTAATTGCTATGGCTTCAGAGGAAGTTGCCATTCGATCCATTCTCCCACAGGAAATTGATACAACTGATCCGTATGATGAAGAGGTGAGAGTATGGCAAGCTTAAAAAGCGAAGAGCTTAAAAAAATGACACAAGAAGAAAGAGCAAATGCTCTTGGAATGACCAGTGAGCAATTAACTGGAAGGTCTATGTTTATAGAGTTTGATCCTGATGCTGAGGAGAAAATGACGTACCCATGGGCGCCTGAAGTTGATTTTAATAAAAGAAGTGAAATTGATGTAAAGGATATGAATACAACTGAGGTTAACCACAAAATTCGTGAATTAATGGATAAAGGGTATGGAACAATTGTAATTCAAAATCCACGAGGAATGCATTCCTTGGGTGTTGGGATTTTAAGTAGACTGAATTTAATCGTTGAAGGTTCTGTAGGTTATTTTGGTGTTGGATTGATTGATGGGCCAAATGTCCGTATCAACGGTCGTGTTGGATGGTCATGTGGGGAAAACATGATGTCGGGAACTGTCATAATCAATAAAAATGCTGGATCGACATTTGGAGCAGCAATTCGAGGAGGAGACTTGGTGTGTAAGGGCTCGGTTGGCTCTAGAACGGGAATTGACATGAAGGGCGGAACAATAATTGTTGGTGGTGACACTGGCGCTTTAAGCGGGTTTATGATGCAGAGAGGAAGAATGATTGTTTGCGGCAATGCTGGAAAAAACCTAGGGGATTCAATGTATGATGGGACCATATTTGTTGGTGGTGAAATCGAATCTTTAGGAGTTGATGCGGTGTTAGGTGACTTTTCAGATAATGACAAGGGCTGGCTGGAGAGGAAGTTGAAGCAATATGATTTGTTTCCCAAAAATGGAGTTTCGTCATTTAAAAAAATAGTGGCCGGTAAGCAACTTTGGAATTATGACAATTTGGAACCAACTGAAAAGAAACTTATTTTATAATTGAAGGATATAGTATGGACGATATAAGAAAAAAACCAGTAAATCGAGATACAAATAGATTAGGCCAATCGTTTGTTTTTCCTCCAAAAGTGATGGATGACATTCATATTAAATCTGAACTTGGAAGATATAGAATGCGTGGATTTTCTTTATTTAAAAAAATTCCACATTGGGATGATTTAACTTTTCTTCCAGGTACTTTAACTCGGTTTGTTATTGAAGGCTATCGTGAGAAATGTGATACAAGAACGATTATTGGTCCAAGAGCAAAAAGACCGCTTGACCTAGAAATTCCTGTTTACATTACTGGGATGAGTTTTGGGGCGTTGTCATATGAGGCGAAAACTGCTTTAGCACGAGGTGCTACAATGGCAGGGACAGCAACTTGTTCTGGTGAAGGCGGTATGATACCTGATGAAAGGCGTTATTCTACCAAATGGTTTTATCAATGTATTCAATCTAGGTACGGTTTCAATCCACACCACTTAGTATTGGCTGATGGATGTGAATTTTTTATTGGTCAGGGATGTAAAGTAGGGTTAGGTGGACACCTGATGGGGCAAAAGGTGACTGACCAAGTTGCTGAAATGAGATCTTTGCCTGCAGGAATTGATCAACGTTCACCAGCAAGGCATCCAGACTGGTTGGGGCCAGATGATTTGGCACTTAAAATTCAAGAGATACGTGAAGCTACTGACTGGCAGATACCTATTCAATTAAAACTAGGTGCAGCCCGTGTGTATGATGATGTCAGAATGGCGGTAAAATGTGATCCTGATTCTATTTATATAGATGGTATGGAAGGTGGAACTGGTGCTGGACCACATTTGGCTACCGAAGACACTGGAGTTCCAGGAATGGCTGCAATACGGCAAGCCAGGAAGGCAATTGATGATTTGGGTAAGCGAGGGGAAATTACGTTAATCTACGCAGGTGGGATTAGAAATGGAGCTGATGTTGCAAAGGCGATTGCTCTTGGTGCTGAAGCCATTGCTATTGGCCATTCAGCAATGATGGCATTAAATTGCAATAAAGATATCCCTGAAGCAAATTTTGAAGAAGAAATGGGAGTGGAACCAGGTAATTGCTATCATTGTCATAGTGGAAGGTGCCCAGTTGGGGTTGCGACACAAGACCCAGTTTTACGCTCAAGGTTAGATCCTGACGAAGCAGCAGAAAGGGTTTATAATTTTTTACATACTCTAACCATAGAGGCTCAGTTATTTGCAAGAGCTTGTGGCAAAACTAATCTTCATTCACTCGAACCTGAAGATTTGGCTGCATTAACCATGGAAGCTTCAGCTATGGCTGCAGTTCCACTTGCTGGAACAGACCATACGGTTGGAGTAAAAGACTACCATAATTTATAGAGGGAGAGATTTATGGCAGGAACTCAATACAGAGGATCAGAGATTAAAGATGTTGATCAGTTTTTAAAAGATTCAAAAGGTTTAGATAGTGACAGAGAGCAAGAAATTGGACAGCATATAGGGTATAGATACGATGTTAATCTTGTCCCTGACTATGAAAGGCTAACACCTTTCTTGAAGAAATATATGGAGCATATGGGTTGGGATGACCTGAATTGGCTTGAGGATATACATATGGGATACGAAGATGGAAATGCTGCTGTGTTTGACAGAAATATTAATGGATGGGTTAGGGTCCCAGAAACAATTAAGCTCCCCGATAATCAACAAGACAGAGATATGGTTGCGAGAGAATTTTTATTGAAATTTCAAATGTCTGATAGACACCCTTTAGTTAATTTAAGAAAGGTTTACACCAAGTTTTAACTTATGGAAAAAAAATTTAAAATCGCATGCTTGCAGACTAGGCCAATGCCAAATTTTGACAGTGCTTTAGAGGAGATGTACGATTTAGGTGTTTCAGCAGTGAATAAAGGCGCTAAATTAATTGCTCTTCCTGAGTATTGTGGGGGCTTGGTAACTCAAGGCTCTCTTCTTAACCCTCCATCCGCTCTAGAAGAAAATCATAAAGTTCTCACTGAACTAAAGAAATTTTCATTAAAATATAAAGTTTTTACTTTGATAGGTTCAATTGCAATATCAAGTTCAAACGGAAAAATCTTTAACAGAAGTTACATTATTGATGATAGGGGTAAAATCTTAAGTAGATATGATAAGATCCATTTATTTGATGTAACGCTTGCAGAGAATGAAAAATACAGAGAAAGCAGTGTTGTTTCAGGAGGAAATACAATCTCTGTATGTAAAACTAAATTGGGAATTTTAGGTCAGACTGTATGTTATGACTTGAGATTTCCATCTCTATACAGGGAGTTATCCCAGGCGGGAGCTCAGATAATTTTTGTTCCGGCGGTATTTACAAAGAAAACAGGAGAAGCTCATTGGCATATCTTAAATAGAGCAAGAGCAATTGAAAATGGAGCGTACATTGTTTCACCATGTGCTATTGGGAAAGTTAAAGGTGGAGGAGAGGGCTATGGACACTCTTTAATTGTTAACCCCTGGGGAGAAATTATTTCAGATGGTGGCAATGAAAGAGGTGTTTCATTTGCAGATATTTATTTAGATAAAGTGGAATTAACTCGAAAGAAAATCCCTAGTTTAACTCATGATAGAAAATTTAGTTTTTTGATCGAAAAGGAAAGAAAAACTGCATGATAAATCCGATAAATTATTTTTCTGTTTCTGATAGTGGTGTTGATATTAAAAACACATTCATGAAATGGCAGTGCCGAGTAAGACAAATCATTATGCGTAATAATTATGGTAAACCTGATGCCTCGATAATGCCCAATGTTTTATTAAATCATGATAAAATTAATCTTGGCAAAATAATAACTGTTTTATCTAAAGATATCCCTTTCTCAAAACTTCCAGAAATGAAGCATATATCAAAGGTAAATTTTGATTTAGGCAAAAGACGTGAAAAAGCAATTCAGCTTTTTTCAGAGTACTATTATCAAAACTATAAAGAATTTTCACCAGTTTTGACCGCCACGTTTCAACCAGATTCGTTGGGAATAAGAAAGATTATTAAGAGTAAGGTTTGTTCTTTGGTGTTTGAAGCTTACAATCATAATTTCAAATTGGATTGTGATGTTGAGTTACTCAGAAAAGAAGACCCTCTTTATCAGGCAACCTGGTGGCATAATAGCCTGTTTAATTCTACTTTGCATCCTGATACATTGATTTTGGCTTTTAATGTTAATTGGTCATCAAGTTTGGATGAAACTATTGGGGGATTCAATGAATAAAAGAGTGGCAATTATAGGAGCAGGACCCTCCGGGATCAGCGCTTTAAGAGCATTTTCAACTGCTAGAGATAATGGAGTAGATGTCCCTGAAATAACATGCTTTGAAAGACAGAGTGATTGGGGAGGGCAATGGAAGTTTACTTGGAGAACCGGTTCAGATGAAAATGGTGAACCAGTTCATAGTTCCATGTACAGGTACCTTTGGTCAAATGGTCCTAAAGAATGCTTAGAATTCTCAGATTATTCTTTTGAACAACATTTTGGTAAATCCATCCCATCATTTCCACCTCGAGAGATACTCGAAGATTATATTCTTGGCCGTGCTAAGAAGTCTAATTTTAGAGATTGGATAAAGTTTAATCATTCGGTGAGAATGGTTGAAAATTTGGAAAATGGAGGATTTTCTATAACTGTTGAAGATATTAATTCAAAAACAATAATTAAAGAAACATTTGATTACCTGATAGTTGCAACAGGTCATTTTTCTGTTCCAAATGTTCCTGAATTTGATGGAATTGAAACTTTCCCAGGAAGAGTGTTGCATGCGCATGACTTTAGGAGTGCGGACGAATTCAAAGGTAAAGATTTATTAGTCGTGGGAGCTTCTTATTCAGCAGAAGATGTAGGCTTGCAATGCAAAAAATACGGAGCAAAAAGCGTTACATTCAGTTATAGGACAGCCCCCATGGACTTTATTTGGCCTCAAGGTGTTGATGAAAGAGAGCTTCTTACCTCAGTAAACAAGAAAACTGTTACGTTTAAAGATGGAACAAAGAAAGATTTTGACGCTATAATCCTTTGTACGGGATACCTTCATTCTTTCCCTTTTTTACCGCAAGAATTAAGACTTGTAACAACTAACCGCCTTTTTTCACCGGGTCTTTTTAAAGGTGTGGTTTGGAATGATAATCCATCTTTGTTTTATATAGGAATGCAAGATCAATGGTATACTTTTACAATGTTTGATGCAGAGGCATGGTATGCAAGAGATATCATTTTGGGTAATATCCAACTCCCTTCTAAAGAAGCAAGGACATCTGAAATGAAGGAATGGGATGACAGAGAAAATAACCTAGAAGATGCTTATGGTATGATAGATTTTCAGGCTGATTATATTAGGTCATTGATGGAGAATACTGATTATCCGAAATTTAATGTCGAACTCAGTCAAAAAGAATTTAAAGCATGGAAAAAAGCAAAAGAAAAATCAATTGTATCTTATAGAGATCAAGCCCATTCATCGCCTGTTACAAACAAATTATCACCTGTCCATCATACTGCATGGTGGGAGGCTATGGATGATTCAATGGAGAGTTATTTAAAAAATTAAAAATGTATTACATAATTACAAATAAAAAATTATAATAAGAATTCCTGGTTGACAGGGATTTAGCCTAGTATAGGCTAATTAAATGACCCATGTTGGTTGGGTCTAAACTTTAAGATGGGAGAAAAAAATGAAAAAATTAATTTCAATTTTATTTGCGGGACTGATGGTGCTTTCATTGCCATCTAAAGTTTTTTCCGCAGATAGTAGCGATCCAATCGTGATACCGATACATAACTGGTCATCACAAATAGTCATGTCACACGTTGTTGGGCAGATTTTTGAAGGCATGGGTAATAACGTTGAATTTGTTACCACCGATAGTCAAGCTGTCTATGAATCAGTTCGATTGGGTGATGTTGCTTTAGAATTAGAGGTTTGGGAAGGCGCATTCGGAGCTTCTTTTAGAGCCGCTTTAGAAAAAGGAGGGTTGCATGATGCTGGAGACCATAATGCCGTAACTAGAGAAGATTGGTGGTATCCTATGTGGACTAAAGAATCATGCCCAGGTCTTCCAAGTTGGGAAGCATTGAATGATTGTGCGCATTTATTCAAAACTGCAGAAACTGGAGATAAAGGCAGATATCTTGATGGTCCAGTTGACTGGTTGAAGCATGGTCAAGAACGTGCCGCAGCACTAGGTATGAACTTTACAGTTATAAACGCTGGTTCTGCTGCAGCATTGTGGGCTGAAATCGGTGCAGCTGAAGCTGATAAAAAACCTGTAGTCGTATTTAACTGGACACCAAACTTTGCTGAAGCAGTTTGGCCAGGTGAGTTTGTCGAATTTCCAGAATGGGAAGACGGCTGTGACACAGATCCTACTAAAGGACCAAATAAAGAAGCTTTATATGATTGTGGTAATCCTGCAAAAGGCTATCTGAAAAAAGCAGCTTGGGACGGAATGAAAGACAAATGGCCTGCTGCTTATGATGTGTTAACAAAAATATCTTTTACCAATCCACAAATTGCGGAAATGGCAAAAATGGTTGACATTGATGAAATGGAGCCTGAAGACGCTGCTTCAGCTTGGTTGGATGCGAATAAGGGTGTTTGGCAGGGTTGGATTAACTAAATAGTTGGTGCATACTTTGGCAAATTATCTTATTTAATATATAATACATACTCTGCCCAAGTATTTTGGGCAGAGTAATTTTTTTGGTAAAGATATGACGGACGCATCATCGGTAATATCATGCAGAAATGTATGGAAGTTGTTTGGGGACAATCCAGAAAAATACCTGGAAAATATGCCTGAGAATCATTCTTATGAAGCTATTAGTTCTGATGGTTATATAGCAGGCGTTAAGGATGTTTCCATAGAAGTTAATCGTGGGGAAATGCTTGTTATTATGGGCTTGTCTGGTTCAGGTAAATCCACATTGGTCCGTTGTTTTTCTAGATTGCACGATATCACTGGGGGCAGTGTAACCGTTGAAGGCCAAGATATTATGGCTCTAACGGAAAAAGAACTCATTGAGCTGCGCCGAAGTAAAATGGGAATGGTTTTTCAGTCATTTGGACTTCTACCTCATCGAACAATTTTAGATAACGTTGCATTTCCTTTGGAGATGCGTGGTCAAGATAAACATGATCGCCGAGAAAGAGCTCTCGAAGTGATAAAGTTGGTAGGATTGGAAGGGAGAGAAGAATATTTTCCCCGTGAATTATCTGGAGGGCAACAACAACGAGTGGGGATAGCGCGATCTTTGGCGATTGAACCAGATATTTGGTTTTTAGATGAACCATTTAGTGCTTTAGACCCTTTAATTAGAAGGGAAATGCAAGATGAGTTCTTAAGGCTTCAGGATATATTGGGTAAAACTATTGCGTTTATTACTCATGATTTCGATGAAGCTCTTCGCCTTGCTGATAGAATAGCTATAATGAAAAACGGGGCAATAGAGCAGTGTGATACACCCGATCGAATAGTCTTAAAC
>CAZCWO010000050.1:0-13507 GCA_964502335.1 uncultured Rhodobacterales bacterium
CGTTACTCAAGATGCTGATAAGATTTCGGCAAAAGGTAGAGTTGGTGAACTTTCAGTTAAAACGAATGAAATTATTAACATTAAAATAGATAATAATATAATTGTACTTTCTACAAATAAGAAAACAAAACAAGCTAAAGCGTTATGGGGTACAACAAGAGCGAATGTATCCAATATTATTAAGGGAGTTAGTGAAGGTTTTGAAAAAATTTTGGAGCTCAGTGGAGTAGGTTATAGAGCACAAGTTCAAGGGAGTAAAATAATTTTAAATTTAGGGTACTCTCATCCGGTAGAGATGCTAGTGCCATCAGGTATCAAAGTTACATCAGAGAAACCTACAGAGTTAAAGCTTTTTGGGGCAGATAGGCAGCTTTTAGGTCAGTTTGCGGCTAATGTTAGATCAAAAAGACCTCCAGAACCTTTTAAGGGTAAAGGTGTCAAATATATAAATGAATTCATTTTTAGAAAAGAAGGAAAGAAAAAGTAAAGGGTGATATTGTGGTAATGAGTGCTAGGGATTTATTCGAAAGAAGAAAAAGAAGAAATAGATATGCTATAAATGTTGGTGCTAATCTTAATCCAAGGTTATCTGTATTTAGATCATCTAAAAATATATATGCTCAGGTTATAGATGATATAAAAGGCAAAACTCTTGTTTCTGCATCAACAATAGAGGCTTCACAAAGGAATAAAAAGCAAACTGGAGCTAATATAGAAGCTGCAACTAATATTGGATCGTTAATTGCTGAAAGAGCGTTAAAAAAGGGCGTAAAATCAGTAACGTTTGATCGTGGTGGATATAAATATCACGGCCGAATAAAGGCTTTGGCTGAAGCAGCTAGAACAGCCGGATTAAAATTTTAAGGAGATAAATAATTATGGCTAATGAGCAAAATGCTAAAGAGAGTGGTCATAGAGATGAAAACGAGCTTATAGATAAGTTGGTTGGAATTAATCGAGTTGCCAAAGTAGTTAAAGGAGGAAGAAGATTTGGATTTGCTGCATTGGTTGTTGTGGGTGACGGAAAAGGTAGAGTGGGTATTGGAAGTGGAAAGGCGAAAGAAGTGCCTGAAGCTATTAGAAAAGCTACAGAAAAAGCTAAAACAACGTTAATTAAAGTTCCTTTAAAAGAAGGTAGAACACTGCATCATGATTCTATTGGAATATATGGAGCTGGTAAAGTAAATTTGCGATCAGCACCTTCGGGAACTGGAATAATTGCAGGTGGTCCTATGAGGGCTGTTTTTGAGACACTTGGAATACAGGATGTGGTAGCGAAGTCTATTGGCTCGTCTAACCCACATAATATGGTTAAAGCTACTATGAAAGCCTTGAAAGAAATGCAATCCCCTAGATCGATTGCTTCTAAAAGAGGTATTAGAGTAGCAGATGTTTTTGGAAAAAAAAATGAAAAATCTTAATAGAAGTTTTACTCAATTATTTACATAATAGGAATAAAAATGTCTAAAAATGAAAAAATAAAAGTAAAGCAAATAAAAAGTGCAATAGGACGTAAAGATTATCAAAGAAAAAATTTAATTGGTCTTGGATTGAACAAAATTAATAGAGAGAGAACCCTAGAAGATACGCCATCTGTGAGGGGAATGATAGAAAAAGTAAAACATCTTGTAGAGGTCAAAAACAATTAGATTTTGGGATAAACATTAATATGGAACTAAATAATTTAAATGATAATAATGGTGCCAAAAGGCCAAGAAAGCGCTTAGGAAGAGGCACTGGATCTGGCTTAGGCAAAACTTCTGGGAGAGGTCACAAAGGTCAAAAATCCAGATCAGGGTCTACTATTAATGGTTTTGAGGGCGGTCAAATGCCAATCCATCGCCGTTTACCTAAAAGGGGGTTTAAAAAGTATAATAGAAAAATTTATAAAATTATTAACTTAGGCGATCTTCAAAAATCAATAGACATTGGTAAGATTGATGCTTCAAAATCAATAGATACTTCTGCAATTCTTGCATCAGGTTTAATATCCTCACAAAAAGATGGCATAAGACTTTTAGCTAGAGGTAAAATTACTAGTAAGGTTGAAATTCAAGTTACAGGTGCTTCAACAGCAGCTATAGAAGATGTTAAAAAAGCTGGTGGAAATGTTAAGCTTATTAACAAAAATAAAGATAATTAGAACGGTGTTAAACTAATGGCAAGAAACCCAATAGGATCTGCTCCAGCAATATCGGGTTCAGCATTTGCAAAGGCAACGGAACTTCAGCAACGCTTATGGTTCACTTTAGGAGCTTTATTAGTTTATAGACTAGGCACATATATTCCAGTTCCAGGTATTGATCCTAATGCCTTATCAGATTTATTTAGTAATAATAGTGGTGGATTACTAGGTATGTTTAATATGATGGCTGGTGGTGCATTAGGTAGAATGACCATTTTTGCTTTGTCAGTATTCCCCTATATAACCGCATCAATAATAACACAGCTGTTAACAGCTGTTTCCCCTCAACTTGAAGCCCTTAAAAAAGAAGGAGAATCAGGAAGAAAAAAAATAAACCAATACACTAGATACCTTACTGTCATACTAGCAATAGTTCAAGGTTATGGCTTTTCTGTGGGCTTAGAAAGTGCTGGCGCAGTGACTGAACCAGGAATGTTTTTTAGGATCACTACGGTTTTTACTTTACTTGGTGGGGTAATGTTTTTGATGTGGTTAGGTGAGCAAGTTACATCAAGAGGGATCGGAAATGGAATATCTTTAATAATTTTTACTGGCATAGTTGCTGAGCTCCCACGTGCTTTAGCTGGAACACTTGAATTAGGAAGAACAGGAGCAATTTCAGCTATTTTAATTGTTGCTCTTTTAATTATGGCAATAGCTGTTATTGCATTTATTGTGTTTATTGAAAGGTCTCAAAGAAGGATACAGATACAGTATCCAAAGAGGCAAATGGGAAATAGAATGATGGGGGGAGAGAGTTCGCATCTTCCTCTAAAAATTAATGTTCCAGGAGTAATACCGCCAATTTTTGCTTCATCTTTAATGGCTCTTCCTTTAACAGCTGCAAGTTTTTCAGGGGGAACTTCCGATTGGTTGGTTACAGTTAATTCATTGCTGGGACGGGGGCAACCCTTATATTTATTGATTTTAGTGTCTTTGATTGTATTTTTTGCCTTTTTTTACACAGCTATCGTTTTTAATCCTGAGGAAACTGCAGAAAACTTAAGAAAAAATGGGGGATATGTTCCTGGAATAAGGCCTGGTGAGCCAACTGCAAATTATTTAGACTTTATTTTAACAAGACTAACTGTTCTTGGTTCAGCTTATCTTGCGGCTGTTTGTATTTTACCAGAAATACTTATCAGTCAATACTCTGTACCATTTTACTTTGGAGGAACTTCATTATTAATTGTTGTGTCTGTTACTTTGGATACTGTTTCACAAGTGCAGAGTCATTTAATAGCGCACCAATATGAAGGTTTAATAAAAAAATCACGATTAAGGGGTAGGTCTAGGTGAATATAATATTATTAGGTGCCCCTGGATCTGGTAAAGGGACACAATCAATAATTTTAAACAAAAAGTGGGGACTGGTACAATTATCTACAGGTGAAATGATTAGAGAAAATATTGAAGAAAAATCTGAATTAGGATTAAAGGTACAGAAAATTGTAAATTCTGGAGAGTTTGTTAGTGATGAGGTAATTTTAAGTATGGTAAGAGAAAGAATAACTCATAATGATTGTAGTAAAGGTTTTATTTTAGATGGATTTCCAAGGAATATCAATCAGGCTTCTAGGTTTGATATAATTTTAGAAAAGGAAAATAAAAAAATTAATTATGTAATAGAGTTAAAAGTTAACAATATAAGCTTATATGAAAGAATAGAAAACAGAGCACTAGAAACTAGTGAAGCAAGAGCAGATGATAGAGTGGATATCTTGGAAAATAGATTAAAAATTTATGAGGAGCAAACCAAACCTTTAATACCATATTATAAAAAATTAGGTTTGCATTATGAAGTTAACGGAATGGCATCAGTAAATGACATTTCTATTGAAATTGAAAAGATATTAAGAAGTTAAAATTTAATGATTTATAAGGAGAAAATTTAGTGGCTCGAATAGCAGGAGTAAATATTCCAACTAAGAAACGTGTTTTAATTGCGCTGACATACATTTATGGCATTGGTGGGACAGCATCTAAACAGATCTGTAAAGAAGCAAACCTAACTGACGATAAAAGGGTAGCTGATATGTCTGATGATGAAGTAACAAGGGTGAGAGAAATAATTGACCGTGATTACATTGTTGAAGGTGACTTAAGAAGGCAGTCATCTATGGATATAAAACGATATATGGATTTGGGTTGTTTAAGGGGATTAAGACATAGAAAAGGACTACCAGTCAGAGGTCAAAGAACTCATACAAACGCTAGAACCCGTAAAGGAAAATCAAAAGCAATTGCAGGAAAGAAAAAATAGGTAACAAATATGGCTAAACAAGTTCAAACCACAAGAGTTAAAAAAAGAGAGAAAAAAAATATAACTAATGGTGTCGTTCATGTGAATTCATCATTCAACAACACTATGGTAACGATTACTGATGTTCAAGGGAATACAATTGCTTGGTCATCATCTGGTTTAATGGGGTTTAAGGGTTCTAGAAAGTCAACACCTTATGCTGCTCAACTTGCAGCTGAAGACGCAGGGAAAAAAGCTTCAGAGCATGGTTTGAAAAATGTTGATGTTGAGGTTTCAGGACCCGGTTCAGGAAGAGAGTCTGCACTGAGGGCACTACAATCAATAGGTTTTTCGATTACATCAATTAGAGATGTCACGCCTATACCTCATAATGGATGTAGACCACCTAAAAGACGCAGAGTTTAAAGATTATTTTATAACATTAAAGTTAAAGCACCAAACAACGGAGTTAAAGACAGTGATTGAAAAAAACTGGAAAAATTTAATAAACACAGACACTATAGAAATAAAAAATCATAATAACAATCCATTTTCCGCAACAGTAAATGTTGAACCATTGGAGAGGGGTTTTGGGGTAACGATTGGCAATTGTTTGAGAAGAGTACTATTATCGTCTCTTCAGGGGGCAGCTATTACAGGAATGCAATTACAAGGAGTGTTACACGAATTTTCAACTGTGCCAGGAGTGATTGAGGATGTTACAGATATTGTTTTGAATGTAAAAGGTATTTCTTTAAAAATGGAAGTTGATGGCCCTAAAAGATTAAGATTAAATGCTAAAGGTCCAACTAAAGTTACAGCTGAAATGATAGAACTGACAACTGGGATAGAAATTATGAACCCTGAACATCATATTTGCACTCTTGATAAAGGAGCAAGTTTAAATGTTGAATTTATTGTTGAAACTGGAAAAGGTTACGTGCCTGCAAATTCAAATAAACAAGAAGAAATGCCAATAGGTTTAATTCCGATAGATGCTCTATTTAGTCCAATAAAACAAGTAGCATATAGAGTAGAAAATACAAGAGTTGGGCAACAAACAGATTATGACAAACTGTTATTTGATATAGAAACAGATGGAACTGTTACTCCTGAAGACTCTATTGCTTTTGCTGCTAGAATTTTTACTGAACAGTTGAAGCCATTTATTAATTTTGATGAGCCAGAGCCAGAAATTGAAGAAGCGTCTGAAAGTGTTCTGCCGTTTAATAGAAGTCTGTTAAAGAAAGTTGATGAATTAGAACTCAGTGTGCGTTCTGCCAATTGTTTAAAAAATGATAATATAGTATATATTGGTGATCTAGTTCAAAAAACTGAACCAGAAATGTTAAGAACGCCTAATTTTGGGCGTAAGTCGTTAAATGAAATTAAGGAAGTTTTAAAGATGATGTCTTTAGAGTTAGGAATGGAAGTAGAGGGATGGCCTCCAGAAAATATTGAAGATTTGGCTAAGAGACATGAAGAGCCATATTAAACAAAACAAATTTTATTAGTATTGAGGAAGAAAAAATGCGTCACCGTCAGGCTGGAAGAAAACTTAATAGAACATCTTCTCATAGAAAGTCACTTTTTAAAAATATGTCACAGGCTTTAATAAAGCATGAACAGATTATTACTACTTTGCCAAAAGCTAAAGAACTTAAAAGTGTTGTGGAAAAATTAATTACTTTAGGCAAGAATGGGAGTATGCATTGCAGAAGATTAGCTTTTAATCAACTCAGAGATAAGGAAACAGTTTCTAAGCTTTTTGATACAATCGCCACTAGATATGCGGATAGGAAAGGTGGGTATACTAGAGTTTTAAAAGCTGGTTTTAGATATGGTGATTCAGCTCCTATGGCTGTTATAGAATTAGTAGATAGGGATGAAAGCGCAAAAGGTATAGGTGAACTTAATGAACCAAAGCAAACAGAAACTGAAGAAACTGCAGCATAATATAAATAAAATTACCTTTTAACCTGTATACAACTTTTTTTATATAGTGCATCATAATAATGATGCCTAATAAAATTACACCATTACCAGATATTTTAAGACCAAAAAATTTAAATGATATTGTTGGTCAAGAAAAATTGCTTTCACATAATGGTTCAATTACAAGAATTTTGTTCAAAAAACCATTATCTTCCTTTATCCTCTGGGGCCCTCCAGGTTGTGGCAAGACAACACTAGCAAGAGTTATATCTGAAGAGCTCAATATAGAGTCTTTTGAATTATCAGCAGTTTTCAGTGGTGTAAATGATTTAAGAAAAATTTTTGAAAAGGCAAAACAAAATTTTTCTGATGAAAAACAAACTATATTATTTGTAGATGAAATACACAGATTTAATAAAAGTCAGCAGGATAGTTTTTTACCTTACATTGAAAAAGGTATTGTAACTTTAATTGGAGCAACAACAGAAAACCCATCTTTTTCATTGATATCTTCTTTATTATCAAGATGTCAGGTGTTTACATTGGAAAAACTTGATAAGGAATACCTGAAAGCTTTAAAAATAAAAGCTGAAAAATATTATAATTTTTTATTGCCATTAAGTGAAGGTGCTCTGGATGTTTTAGTTGACATGGTTGATGGAGATGCGAGGTATTTTTTAAACCTAATTGAAGAAATAGCATTTTTAGGACCAAAACATAAACATTTAAAATCTGAGGACTTAAGTTTAATTTTTAATTCAAAGTCAATAAACTATGATAAAAATGATGAACAACATTTTAATCTTATTTCAGCTCTTCATAAATCTTTGAGAGCCTCTGATACTGATGCAGCATTATACTGGTTAGCAAGAATGTTAGTAAGTGGAGAAGATCCAAATTATATTCTTAGAAGGCTAACAAGGTTTGCTAATGAGGATATAGGACTTTCTGAGCCTAATGCAATTTCAATGGCAATATCTACTTGGCAAGCATTTGAACGGTTGGGATCACCAGAAGGAGATTTATCCATCGCCCAATTAGTAATTTATTTGTCAACTTGCCCAAAATCTAATAGTGCCTATCAGGCTTGGAATAATGTAAAAAGTTTTGTAAAGGAACACCCTTATGCATCACCTCCAATGTCAATATTGAATGCTCCAACTCAACTAATGAAGGATATTGGTTATGGAAAGGGTTATATGTATGATCACCATGCTGTAGATGCATTTTCAGGTCAAAATTGTTTTCCTGAGAAAGTTGACAGACAAACATTTTACAAGCCTATTGAAAGGGGGTATGAAAGAGAAATCAAAAAAAGACTTGATTGGTGGAATAAATTAAGAAATCAACAATAAAAAATTATTTTGATTGTTTCCTAGGAATTGATTGGAGCGGTGCAAAAGGCTCCAGCCATAAAGGTATATCAGTTGCTAAATCATCAAAAAATTCAAACTTAATTGAGATTGTTCAACCTAAAAATAATTTTTGGAGTAGGCAGGATATTTTTGATTATTTAATTGAATTATCTTCAAGGAAAGTGATCTTTGTAGGAATAGATTTTGCCTTTTCATATCCATATGTTGACATTAATGACTTTTTCAGCGGTTTAAATGATTGTTCACATAAAACAGCAAAAACATTATGGGCAATGATTGATAATATAAATAAAGAAAAAGACGATCTTTATGGAGGTGGAATTTGGAGTGATAAGGTTTTTAGAGAATATTATAATTCACCGATAAAAAGAGGAAAGTATTTTAAATCTAGAAGAAGGTTAACAGAATTAGTCGCAAGAAAATATCGAATTCCATCACCAACATTTAATTGTGTTGGGCCGGCTGGTGTTGGCACAGGAACATTAGCAGGAATGAGATTCATTAATAAAATTAAAAATCTTTTGAAAACAAAGTGCCATATTTGGCCATTTGATCCATATAAAAGCATACTTTCTTCAAAAATTGTAATAGCAGAAATATTCCCTAGTTTTTATTTTCACTATTCGGGACAAAACTCTATGAGCAAAAAGGGAAGAGAGAGAAAACTATTGTCCAACACTTTAAAATTCTATAATCATAATTTTTCTTCTAAGCTCTCTCTTGGAAATAATGATAATGATGATATGGATGCAATAGTTTCTTGTGCAGCATTAAAATATTTTGTAGATAAGCAGGCTGGCTTTTCGCATCCATTTGCTTCAAAAGAAATTTTGAAAGCTAGTAGATTAGAAGGTTGGATATTAGGTGTAAATTGATCACACAAGATAGTAAATCAGGGATTAAGTCTCCTTATATTTTTGAAGTAAATCATGAATCTATCGGAATGAGACTAGACAAGTTTTTAAAACTCAAGATATCAGGCATTCAACAATCTCATTTAGAAAAATTAATAGGTTCAGGAAGTATTAGAGTTAATCAGAAAAAATCAAAACCAAGTAATAAATTGAGTTTTGGTGAACTAGTTTCTATCCCTCCTAAGTTAAAGGATCAAAAATTTAATCAAAAAGTTAAAGATAAATTTATTCCTCTAAAGAGTGATATTAGCATGATAAAATCATGTATTATAAAAGAAGATAATGACTTTATCGCATTAAATAAACCCTATGGGATAGCTGTCCAAGGAGGAAGTAAATTAAACAGGCATATTGATGGTCTAATGAAATATGCGTTTAAAAATTTAGATAAGCATTATTTAGTTCATAGACTTGATCGTGATACAACTGGTACTTTGTTAATTGCTAAGAATAGATCTTTTGCAAAAGAGTTATCAGAATATTTTAAATATAACACTATAGAGAAAACATATATTTCTATTGTTCGTGGAAAAATGGAAAATAAAGCTGGCACTATTGATATACCTTTAATTAAAAGAAAAAAAAGTAAAGCTGAGAAAGTTATAGTTGACAAAAAGTTTGGTTTAAAATCTATAACAAAATTTAAGGTTTTTGGATATTCAGAAGACCATTCACTTGTTTTATTGTTTCCCAAAACAGGCCGTACCCATCAGTTAAGAGTACATCTTTCATACTTGGGAAATCCAATATTGGGTGATAAAAAGTATGGAGGTGGCATTAGAATTAAAAGCAATCCCAATAAAAATATTTCACTTAAATTACATTGTTTGCAAATGTCTTTCCCTTATAAAAATATGAAAAAGAATACTGTTTATGCAAAGATTGGCAATGAATTTTTTGATAGTTTAAAATTCCTAAAACTAGATCAATATATGGGTACAATTCATAGGTATATACAAAATGAGCTATAAATCTAAATTTATATTATTTGATTATGATGGAACTATAGTCAATTCAGAACTGGCAATCATTACTGGAATAAAATATGCTCTTGAGTTTTATAAATATGAAATACCGTCAGATGAAGTATTGAAAAATAATATTGGTCGAGCATTATTACCAGTTTTTGCTGAGTTAACAGGTGATTCCAATCCATCAATACATAATAAGTTATTAGAGACATATAGACGTTGGTACTTTAATGCTGCTGAAAAGGAGATAATAGATGATTATCTTTATCCTGAGGCTTTTAAAACTATCAAAGCTCTTTATGAGGATGGACATATTTTAGGTATAGCAACAAATAAGAGTAAAACAGGTTTATTAGAAGGTTTGAAACGTCATAACTTGTCTGGTTTTTTTACAACCATTAAAACTATTCAAGATTGTGATCCCAAACCGTTACCAGACATGGGGTTGGAGTCAATTAGAGAAGCGGGTGTATTAAAATCTAATACAGTAATGATAGGAGATACAATTAATGACGCTTTAATGTCAAAGTCATGTAATATAAAATTTTTGGGAGTAAGTTGGGGGTTTAATGATACGGAAACTTTATTAAGTAATGGAGCATTGTCAGTTGTTAGTTCATACAGTGAACTTTACCAAGAATTAAAAAATATTTTCAATTCATAAAATGAAATTTAAAACAAAAAAATTTTGGAAAAAAATTGTTTTAAATAAAAAAGATGACTTAGGATTCATACTTTTAGATGGTGTTGAATTAAAAAGCCCAAATGGAAAAAGTTTAAATTTACCAAAAATTATTAGCGAAAAAGTTTACATAGAGTGGAAATCAGTTGATGACGAGATAAACCCACAATTAATGCCATTTTACTCTTATTCTGTTACTGCAGTAGACAGGGTTCTCACACAAAAAAATTATGTTATCTCACAATTAGAAGGTATCTTTAAAATGGATTTACTTTGTTATAGATCTGGAAATGATAATAAACTAAAAGACTTGCAGGATAGAAATTGGCAACCAATCATGGATTGGTTAGAATGTAAATTTGGGATTAAGATGTTAATTAACTATGAGTTGATGCCTAAAAATCAGAATGAAAATGAATTGAATAAAAGTATTAAGTTTATTGAATCTCTTGATCATTTCTCACTGGCTGCATTTCATCATATAGTAAGTATTACAGGGTCGTTTATTTTAGGTTTAGCATATTATTTTAATAAGTGTGATGCAAATAAACTTTTTGAATTAGCATTCATAGAAGAACTATATCAAATAAAAAGATGGGGTGATGACGATCTAGCCAAAGAAAGAAGAGAAAAGATTTTTGAAGAGCTTAAAGAGGCATGTATGTTTATTAATTGCTTGCCGGAGAAAGATTTCTAGATCATGAAAAAAGGAATACCCTCATTAAATATAGAGGAATATTTTGAGTTGGATAAAAATTTGGGCCCCCACTCAATTCAAATTCTAAAGGAATTAAAAAGTGTCATAAATAATCAAAATTCTTTGTCTGTTATTATTATGTCCGCAACCTTGATAGATGTTATCAAAAATGAACAATCAAAATTATTGGATAGACTAAGCGGTATTGAAGTAAATTCAATATTTTCTTCTCGTCAAATTTCTTGGTTGAGAGCGAGAAGAAATTCCATTGTTCACCATGAAGGTCCAACTGATGGATTGTTAGGAGGAGAAAAAGAAGAGGAAGTGTTATTACAAGATGCAAATAAAAGCATTCAAATTATTGATAAGTTTTTAAAAATTATTCTTAGGTGATTAGTTTTCACTAAAGAATTTATCAAACTTTGAAGACAGCACTTTATCAAACTTATTCATAGATATATTAATTCCTTGGTCAGATAAAGAGGTTATGCCTCCATCTTTAACTCCGCAAGGAATAATACCATTATATTTAGTTAGGTCAGGGTTAATATTGATTGATATACCATGGTACGCTATCCAGCGGCTGATTCTAATTCCAATTGCAGCTATTTTTTTTATTTTCCAATTATTGTTAATTTTTCTTTTTATCCAAACTCCTGGAAAATTCTGGCGCCTTTCACTTTTGATCGAAAATTCTGAAAGTGTATCAATTATTAAATTTTCAAGTTTATTTACATACCATCTTACATCTGTTTTTTTGTTATTCAGATTTAAAATTAAATACACAACCCTTTGCCCAGGACCGTGCCAAGTCCATTGACCACCTCTATTAGTCTTTAAAATTTTAATATTGTTATTTGATATCAAATCACTTGATTTAGAGGATGTTCCGGCAGTATAGATATCAGGATGTTCTAGTAACCATACTATTTCTTCATCTTTTCCTTTCTGGATATTTTTTACTTTGGATAGCATCCAATCCATTGACACTTCATAATCAATGAAACCTGATGATTTTACCCATTTAATATTTCCAAATTTTCCAAAATTTTGAAGGTTAAGGTTTGGGTTTTTTTTATTTGGCAATGATTTCTCTTTTAGAATATTTGAATATTGTGTGTAATTGTAATGTTAGTTATAGTATTAAATCAAACAAATTTGTGCGGCTGTGGCGGAACTGGTAGACGCGCAGCGTTGAGGTCGCTGTGGATGAATAATCCGTGGAGGTTCAAGTCCTCTCAGCCGCACCATACCTCTCATGTAACCAATTGAAATGTAAGCATTTTGTATGCAACAGATGATTGGTGTGAAAGATAATGAGAAATAAATATGCTACAATCCATGTGATGAAACGTGATGAAATGTTTTATTATGTTCGTCATATTCCCTATGATTTAATCAATATATACTCTGTAAAAAGATTATGTTTTAGTTTGAAGACTAAATCTTATGCTACTGCTATTCGCTTTGCTAAATCTGTAACTCAACGATTAGATGATTACTGGTTTGGTATTCGCCTTAAGAATATGGATGTACCTGCAATCAATTCATTAAAGATAGAAAGTGCAGATGATAGTCCAACTTTATTAGATGCTTTAGATTTGTACTTAAAATTAAAAGGAAAAGGTAAAGATAAAGTATTCTTCAGAACAGCAAATAGAAATATCAAATATGTGATTAAGGTTTTAGGAAATAAACCGATTAAATCGTATTCATCATCAGATGGTGCAAAGTTTCGTGATTGGTTAATAGATAAAGGGATGTGCATTAATACTGTTAAGAGAGTATTCTCTTCAGTTAGGTCAATCGTAAATATAACTATCAGTGAGGAAGGATTAGATTGTTCAAATGGCTTCTCTAATACTTACTTTCCTCAAGATAATTCATCAACTACTCGTAAACCATTTCCTTCAGATATCATCAAAGAGGTGCAGTTTTTATGTAGACAAAAAGATGATGAAATTAGATGGTTGGTTGCTCTTATAAGCGATACTGGTATGCGTTTAGGTGAAGCTGTTGGACTATTGAAGTCAGATATTAAACTGGACTCTAAAATCCCTTATATAGAACTCAAACCTCATTCATGGAGGTCATTAAAGACTAAAGGAAGTGAAAGAAATATACCTCTTGTTGGCTATTCTTTATGGGCGTGTAAAAGAATATTAGAAAGTAATAATGATAGTATCTTTGCATTTCCTAAATACACCAATAGAGATTATAGCAACTCTAATTCAGCAAGTGCTGCTTTAAATAAATGGTTAAAAGAACAACTGTTAAATTCATATCAGGTTCATAGTTTTAGACATAGTTTGCGTGACCGTTTAAGAGCCGTTGAATGTCCTAGTGATATAGTAGATAGGATTGGTGGATGGATAACTTATGGTGTTGGACAATCATATGGAAAAGGTTATCCATTAGAGGTTTTGAATAAATGGATGAAGAAGATTTAGTGAAGGATTATCTTTCACACCAATCATCTGTTGCATAGAATATGCTTACATTTCA
>CAZCWO010000051.1:0-13473 GCA_964502335.1 uncultured Rhodobacterales bacterium
AGAAGCAATATTTTCAGGGTTTTGATAAACTTCTGATAAATGATTGCCAATCAACCTTAGCCCTTCAAGTGCCATTCCATCTGCAACGGAATACAAAGAATTTACACTATATGCTTCTATGCCATGAACCAATGCATCCACACCTGTCCAAGCAGTTAAAGTTTTAGGTAAGCCTAACGTTAATTTAGGATCTAGAATAGCAGCTATGGGTTTTTGATTTGGGTGCCAAATGCATAGTTTCATACCTAATTCAGAATTAGTAATCATTGCTGTGCTTTCAGTTTCAGCTCCTGTTCCTGCTGTAGTAGGGATACAAATTAGCGGAGGAAAGTTGTTTAATTTAGTAATTGGGGGTTTGTCATAGTCAAATTCCCATAACCCTTGAGAGTTATTAGCAATAAGGCTTATTGCCTTACCACCATCCATTCCAGAGCCTCCACCAATAGCTATTATAGAGTCATGACTTCCATTTTTAAAAGCAAGTTTGCCACTATTAATTTCTTTATCCAATGGATTAGGACTGATTTCTGAAAATAAATTACATTTAATATGTGAATTATTAAGATCTTTAAGAAGGTCATTTATAAAAGGTAATGTTGTAGATCCTCTATCAGTCACAATTAATGGCCGTTTTAGGTTGTTTAGTTTACATAAATTAGGCAACTCTTTTATTCTGTTTGGTCCATAATAAATTGGGATAGGAAAAGACCAATCGGTATTGCTTAAAAAGTCCATTTTTCTCTCAAAATTAATCTTTTTTTAAGTAAAACATTGAATATCAAAAGTAAATAAATAACTTTTTGAATGAGTTTAGTGAAGTTTTTTTGAAGTTTCGTCTTTTATAGAAAGTTTTTTTTCTCTCCATATAATTATTAGACCTGCTAAAACTATTCCAATAACACCTGGAAAAAGTTGACTAATGGGCGCCTCACTGAAAAATACCCATCCTAGCAAAAATGAAGATGGTATTCCCAAATATTCAAAGGGGGCTAAAATGCTTGGAGAAACAAGTCTATAGGCATAACTAAAAAGAATTGAAGCAAAGCCGCCTAAAATGCCTATTATAATCATAAGTCCCCAATGTGAATTATTCTGGATATGAGAATACTCATTTGTTAATAAAAGAATTACAAATGATCCTAAATATGAAAAATTTATAGAATAAAAATTTATTTTTGTACTTGAAAAATTTTCTGGAATAAACTTTAGAACAATATTTGAAATTGCCCAGAATAATGCAGCTAATAATGGTAAGATAGAATAATAATTGAACACTTCACTTGTTGGGTTCATTATGATTAATACCCCAACAAAACCAATGATAATTGCTGACCATCTAAAAATCCCTATTCTCTCCCCTAGGATGGCTATTGATAAAATTACAATAAATATTGGTGAAGAAAATGTTAACGTTGTTGCTGTTGCAAAGCTCATATTAATGATGGAAATGTAATAAAAAATTTGCATTAGCACAAAACTAACTGCTCTCAAAAAACAAAGAAATAGAAATTTTTTGGATAGATCTTTGAAAATAAATGATATTTCTTTTGTTAAAATCAAAAGGAATAAAATTGGAGCTATTGCAAAAAAATTTCTAAAAAAAGCTAATTGTGTCGCTGGGTATAAGTTTCCTAACGACTTAACAATAACACCATAGAAATCAACAAAAACTATACCCAATAACATGGAAAGTATTGCTAAAAAAACTTTATTATATTTTTCTATAAAAATGAGAATGCCTTCAAGTAAAACTAAATTAAAATTTTAGAATATTAATTTTTAATTCCTAAATCAATGCCAATACTAAAACCTCTTGAACTGCTAAAACCAAAATATAGTTTTGGAAAAATGATTTTCTTTTTAAGGTAAGAATTTTGCTTAGTAAAGTTTATTTCGAAAGGGCAGTGTTCATCTCTATTAAACATTAAATATTTTTTGTTGCTTTCACATTTATAGAAACATTTAATTTCATTCAAAATAATTTGAGTTTCAGATAAATTACAGCTTTCAGAGAAAACAGAAGTAAGGAAAGCAAATTATAAACGAGATGATCAAAATTAATAATCTCAAGATCTAGTTTCTTGATATTTTATTAATATTCACAAATTGTTCCAATAGAGCCATCTATATTTTTTTGTTTGAAAAAAATCTTTTTATCTATTGTAAAAGCAAAACCACTATCTTTTTCTCCAGAAGCACACGATACTTCACCAATATACTCCCATTTAGGGTTGTCATTTCCCATATCTGTCATCACAAATCCAAATATTGACATACTAACTAATAATGTAAACATTTTATAACTTCCTTTAATTATTTTTATATGTTTTGTATTATTCAATCTAGGCAAAAAATTCTCTTAAATAAGGCAATTTTGTGTATTAATAACGTAAAATAAAAATAAATTGTTATAGGATAATTAAATGAAAACTATAATTGTTTTAATATTGTCATTAATTTCAACCAATGTTTACGGTGATACTGTTGTGGAAAATTTTAACTCAGATCCAGGGAATCGCTGGCAGTTTTTTACTGACCAAGTTATGGGAGGTAAGTCTAATGGGAAGCTAGAGTTTTTTTCTGAAGAAAATAACTATTTTGCAAGAATGACAGGGGATGTTTCAATTAAAAATAATGGTGGTTTTATTCAGTTTAGAGCGGACATACTTAAAAAATTAGATGATAATTTTAAAGGGATTAAACTAAAAGTTCGTGGTAATAATCAAAATTATTTTATTCATATAAGAACAACGGGTTCGGTCTTGCCATGGCAATATTATGACAAAGAGTTTTTTGCCTCAAATGAATGGAATGAGGTTGAATTAAATTTCTCAGATTTTAAAAAATCTAGTACTTTTATGAGAAAAAAATTTAAAGCTTCTAGTATTAAAACTATAGGTATTGTAGCTTATGGCAGAGAACATAAAGCAAAAATTGAAGTTAGTGAGATTTCTATTTACTAAGAAAATTTAATGATGAACTACGATATACTATTTCTACATTTGGATCATTATAAAAAATGGTTAAACTTATATTACAAATACGCTGAATACTATCAAGTAGAAGTTCCTGAAAATAACTTTAACCTTACCTGGGAATGGCTTAATGATAAAAATCATCCCTTGAGAGGTATAGTTGCTAGTTTTGAAAACTCTTTAATTGGCTTTGCACATTTTCGATCAATGCCAAGTCCGTTAGATTCTTGTAACATTGGGTTTTTAGATGACTTATATGTATTGCCAGAATATAGAGGAAATAAGATTGGTCGCTCTTTGATAGAAAAGGTAAAAAAAGAAGGTGAAAAACAAGGTTGGCCTTATATAAATTGGATTACAAAAGATGATAATTATTCAGCTAGAACCCTATATGATAAAATAGCCAATAAAACTGATTGGAACTATTACGAACTTATAGTTAAAGAATAGTATATTTATAAGTCTTTGGGATTTGTATTGATGATATTGTTCTCACCTAACTCAATTCCTGCCTTATATCCACTGTAAATTGAAGTTGCTATCATCCCAGGAGCAAGACAATCACCGACTTTATTAATTGATTTTATATTGGTTTTTTTAAGATTTTTGGCGTTAAGCAGTTCATCATAAAGAAAATCAATTGGCTCCCTTCTTGTAATTGGGATAACCCAGTCAGTTTTAATGTTTTTTGTTTTACCACTAAAAACACACTTAATTTTTAGACTTTTAAGGTTTATTTCTGAAATTAAATTATTTGTTATTATTTCGACACCTCTATTAATCAATTCAGCATTTGAACGATATATTTCTTCAGTATATGAACCCCATTGCCCCGCCCTACCCGCTGGAGTGATCAGACAAACTTTATAGCCTATTTGTGACAACAGATTTGATAAAACTGAACCTAAGTAATAATGGTCATCATCATAAACCACAACTTTTCCTTTTGGTAAATTAGTGTTTTTAAGAACAAAATCTGGGCTTATGATTTTTGAATTATTATTAACAATTATTTTAGTGTTATGGTTTTTACCAATTCCATCAGTTGTCCATTTTGAACCTGTTGCGATCATGACATGGTCTGGATTTACCTCCAAAATATCATTGACTTGCATGTTGCTTTTCAAAAACACTTCTAAATTTTTAATTTTATTTATTTGAGATAATCTCCAGTCTTTAACACGGGACCATTCTGATAATCCAGGTAACTTACTTTCTAAATTAATCCTTCCCCCAAGTTTATTTTCTTTTTCAGCGAGTAATACATTAAAGTTTCTTTCACCAAGAACTCTACTAGCCTCTAATCCTGCAGGCCCTCCACCAATTACAAGGACAGTTTCTTTTCTATTTTGTTTTTTAATTTTTTCAGGATGCCACCCTTTTCTCCATTCTTCTCCTATAGTTGGATTTTGTGTACAACGAATAGGAACCCCTATTGAATTATGTGCGTAGCAAATATTACATCCAATGCATTCACGGATATCTTCATAGCGTCCATCACGAATTTTATTTGGTAAAAATGGGTCAGAAATAGAAGGCCTCGCAGCTCCAACTAAATCTTGGATATTCTTTTTTATTACATTTGCCATAGTATCTGGTGATGTAAACCTGCCAACAGCAACAATAGGTTTGCTAGTTATTTGTTTTGCTTTTGCAACATTCTCCTGCAGTGAACCTTCCTTAACAAATCTTGAAACGCCCATTTCAACTTCATAATTGGGAACTGTTAAGTCCCAAAAATCAGGACTTTCACAGAGGATAGAAAAAGCATCATATGTTTCAGGGTCATCTAAATCTACAGCAAAACGAACAGCCACAGCACATTTATCTTTAACAGCTTCTTTAGTTGTATCAATAAGTTCTTGAATAATTCTAACTCTGTTTTCTAGGGATCCTCCATATTCATCAGACCTATTATTAGTTTTTGAATTAAGAAATTCAGAGATTAAATAACCGTGAGTTGCGTATACATATACTATATCAAATTCTGCCTCTACAGCCCTTAAAGCTGCGGCTTTTTGCCAATCAATAATATCTTTAATATCGGATTTATCCATTTTCCTGCTTTGAATAGGATGATAAACATCAATATTAGTAATGGGTCTACTTATCAATCCGATTGGCGGAATTCGGCTGTCAAGATTTCCTACAAAATTTCCTCCTAACCATAATTCTACGCCTGCTAAGGCATTATGTTCATGGATTTTATTTGTAGTCAGTAAATGAGTTTTTATATCATCTTTATTCCATAATCTTGCATATGGATATGGGGTGTCATCAGAAGAAGGGTGAACAGAACAGTATTCAGTGCAAACTACACCCCACCCTCCTTCAGCTTTAATTCCTCTCATAGCTGCGAGAGTATTTGGTCTCGCCCATCCCATGCCTGAACAGTGTGGAACTTGATAAAAACGATTTTTTGATTGCACGGGGCCCAATTTAATTGGTTCAAAAAGTATATTATGATTTTTATCTCTCATAAATTAACTTTCCTGATTTTCAGTTTTGCTATTCTTTTCAATTTCAACAGGATTGCAATGATCAAATTTGCAACATATCCTATAAATTTCGAGAGTAGCTTCAGAAAGAAAACCCCTATTAAAAAAGTACATTGCTGCACTATAACGGGTATATCCTGATTTTTTAATATTAATAGGAGTGTTTAAATATTCATACTGGGTAAAATCCTCTTCGGTTTTCAGCATGGATTTTTTAAGGGTCATTTTCTTAATGGGGGAGTAAGATTGCGCCTGCTTAGTTTGACAAAAGGCACTTTAACAATAAAGGCTTTCTTCATCATTTTATAGTACTCTAATTCTCTTAAAACGTAAATTTCAACCCATAAATTTGATTTAATTTTTTGTCCATATGGAAGCTTAAGAGTTGCTAATGCAATACTCTTTTTTGCAGTTGGTGACCATGTTGCAGCTGTAATGATACCCACTTCCAAATCTTTGTTATGATAAATTATTGCACCATCGGCTGGTTCTTTCCCATCTATTTCCAGTGCAACAAAGACAAATTTATTTTCATTATTTTCCCGAGCTTTTTGAATTGCAGCTTTGCCATTAAAGTATTGCTTTGTCATGTCAACCATCCAAGACATTCCAATCTCATCGGGTTTTTTAGCCCGATCATTCCTCACTGCATGTTCACTGGCAATGAAATCAGAATTAGTCATAATAAACCCCGTTTCAATTCTAGCAATGTTCAAGGCATTAAATCCTATAGCTCTAATCCCTAAATCTTCACCAGCTTTCCAAAGATTATTCCAGACTGCAGTTGATAGTTTGTTAGGTAAAAAGATTTCATATCCAAGATCGCCAGTAAAACCAGTCCTTGAAATTAAAATATCATCAGTGACCTTAATCATTTCAAAGGGTTTTAGGTGATCAATAGATTGATACCCTGCATTAATTAAAACTGCAGCTGAAGTTGGCCCTTGAATAGAAAGACCTGCAATTAAATTTGTTTCTTCTAAAATTTCAACATTAAATCCTGATGAAGTATCGATAAACCAGGGTAAATGTCTTTCCTGACAGCAAAGCCTAAAATTAGTATTATTAAATTTAAACAACGTTCCATCATCCAAAACATTGCCGTCATCGTCACACCATATTGTATATTGAACGGTGTTATTTTTTTGTTGGTTAACATTCCTTACCGTAAGTTTATTTAGGAAGTCTTCTGCATCAGGTCCTGTTATTCTATACTTAATTAATGGAGAAATATCGAATAAGCTTGCTGTTGATCGAATAGCAAAATATTCAAGCTCTTGATCTTGAACTATACTGGCTGCTTTATATCCTGACCAATCATACCAATACCCTTGTGTCATCTCTTTAGAAAACATTTCGTAAAAAGGAGTTTTTAAAAGGGGTTGATTAAAATTGTTTTTATTTTCTTTAAAGTTATTCTTCATAAGCTTCATTGATTAATTTTTTATATCCTTAATAATCTGTTTTGCAGCATTAATACCAGAGTACCCATTTATACCGCCACCTGGATGAGTTCCAGCACCGCAGATATATAACCCTGATAATGGAGTTTTGTAATTTGAGTATTTAAAAACTGGTCGTAATGAGTACATCCTGTCAATTTGAAGTTCACTATGGTGCCAATGACCTCCAGGAACATTGAAGGAATTTTCAATATCTTGGGGTGATAAGAATTGAGATGCTAAAATTGACTTTTTTATTCCAGGTGAGAAAGACTCTAACCTTGATAAAACATCATTTTGCAACTTTTCTTTAGATTTTTCCCAACTATTTTTTAAATTATAGGGTGTGTTTTGAATTATAATTGATGCTATTGCCGCACCATTTGGCGCAAGTGACTGATTAAAAAGATTTGGAAATACTAATTCAAAGTTTGGGTCATTGGGAAGTTCTTGATACTTTGAAGGGTTAAAGTTTTTTTCTACATGTTCAATAGAAGGAGCATAGACTATTCTGGATGATAGTTGATTATCATCAAGGCCTTCAAAAATAGGCATCCTATCAAGTGCTAGATTTAGTTTTGAAACGTTTCCATGGTAACGGAGAGATTTTAACTCTCTGATAAAGCCAGTATCTAATCTTTTGGTGCCAATAAGTTCTAAAAATGTTAATATAGGGCTAACTGAAGAAAGCACAATCCTTGACTTATATTCATTTCCTTCCTTAGTTATAACGCCATCTATTTTTCCATCTTTAAAAATAAAATTTTTTACTGTTTGACTGAATAAAGTTGTTACACCAGAGCTCTCAACAGATGCATAAAAGGATTTTATTAATTGTTCCATGCCGCCAGCAGGGAAAATTTGTGCACCTTGTTGACCGTTAAACTCACCTGAAAATCTGTATAATAATCCCATTAAAGATGTTGGAGATCTAGGACCAAGACGAATTCCCAAAGTTGAATCAAAAGAGACTATTCCCGATAAAAGATCGCTTTCAATTTCTTCTTCTAGAACGTCAGCAACACACATTAATATCATTCTGAAAAATTCTTGAAATTCCTCTTTCCCTTGAAATCTTAGATCAAAGCCTGCTTTAAGAAATTTTAACTTTTCAAGAAATGAAATGTTTTCTTGATTGATAGGGGTATTACTAATAAATCGTTTTAATAAATTAGCTTGATTAAATAATCGCTTTCTAAGTTTCAGCCAATTATGATTATCCTCTGAATTGATGCCTTCAACATTAGAGCCATATTCCCCATTTAAAAATACATGATTATGATTTTGATCAATCGAAATAGAAGGAATGATTTTATTTTTTATTTCTAGTCCGTGATCAAATAAATCTAACTCGCTTATAATATTAGAGCTCAAATGATTGATTAAATGAGGGAGAGTGGCAGTATTATACCCTTTAAAAATTTCATTTGAAACAGCCATTCCACCAGGTTTGGAAGAAGACTCTAATAAAAGAACTTTTCTGCCACTTTTAGAAAGTTTGATTGCTGCAGCCATTCCATTATGACCTGCACCAACAATAATTACATCATATGACTTCATAAGCACTTCTTGCATGTTTGGTTGGCTTCTTGAGGTCTCTTAAAATTTCTATAGCTGCGTTTCTTCCTGGAGCTCCCATTACTCCTCCACCTGGGTGAGTTGAAGAACCACAAATATATAATCCGCTTACAGGGCTTCTGTATTGAGCATATCCTGGGACAGGTCGATTAAAAAGAAGTTGATCAAAAGTAAGTTCACCTTGAAAGATATTACCTTCAGTTAAACCTACTTCATTTTCTAATTCTTTTGGTGTTCGGATTTCCATGTGTATAATTTTTTCTCTGAAGTCAGGAGAATATTCTTCTATTTGTTTAACAACAGTTTCACCAAACGCCTCTTTGTTAGCTTCAGTCCAATCATTTCCATAAACTTTCGGAGGGCAATATTGAACAAAGCAGCTCATAAAATGTTTTCCAGGAGGTGCCATTGTAGGGTCAGTGGCAGTGGGTATCATCATATCAAGAAAAGGGTCTTTGGACCAGGTTCCGTTTTTCCAATCATCGTATGCCCTTTCCATTCTCTCTATGCTATCTGTAAAGTGGATATCACCCTTTAGGCAAGGATCACCTTTTGGTACAGCTGGAAATTCTGGCATACTATCGAGACCAATATTAACTTTTCCTGAAGAACCCCGGATTTTAAAGTTTTTAACTTTATTTATAAACTTGTTTGGTAAATTTTTTTCATTAACTAATTTTAGAAAGGTTCTTTTGACATCTGCATTTGAAATTATCGTGGATGAATAATATTCATTACCGTTTTTAAGGGCAACACCTTTAGCAGAATTATTGTTAACTAATACGTTTGTGACCTCAGACTCAGTTATAATTGTTCCTCCGAGAGATTTGAAAGAGGATGATAGAGCTTGTGTTATAGCTCCCATTCCTCCTCTTGCATATCCCCATGAACCAATTGAACCATCTACTTCACCCATATAATGATGAAGTAGAACATAGGCGGTTCCTGGCGACATTGGTCCTAGTGCAGTGCCAATTATACCCGAGAGTGCTAACGATGCTTTTATCACATCATTTTCAAAGTATTCGTCTAAATAATCTGAAATTGACATTGTCCAAAATCTAATTGTTTCTGCCATTTGATTTGGTGTCAGCTCATTAAACTTTTTAATTAAATAAAAAATCTCAGAAATATCTTTTAACTTAAAGCTAGTTGGGTCAGGTGCAGTCCTCATTAATAGTGGTTGAATAAATCGACATTGCCTGGTTACATCTCTAGAATACCTTTCGTAAGCCTCACTGTCTTTGTTGCTAAACCTTGCCATTTCACGCCTTTTTGAATGGTAGTTTCTATAAGATGCTAAGTAGTCTCCATTTTTAGTGAAAACAGTACCTCCTTCAATACCTATGATTTGAAGTCCATGCTTAGGAAGTTCTAAATCACGCATAATTTCTGGTCTGAATAAACTGCAAACATATGAACAATTTGAATATAAAATGTTTGGAGTAAGTTCTCTACTGACTGCTGCTCCACCAATCCAATCATTTTTTTCTAACACTAAAACGTTTAGGCCAGCTTTTTGTAAGTAGCATGCATTCACAAGACCATTATGGCCAGAACCTATAATAATAGCGTCAAATTTTTGAGTCATAATCTTATTTTATTACTAATTTATATAATTTTAAAGAACTTGATAATATGAATTTTATTAAGAAACACTTGATAATATTTTGTATATCGTGAAAGATCTAATAATTAAAGTTTTAATTGAGAGGAAAATAATAATGAAACTAATAAAGAATTTATTAATTGGTCCTTTTTTGGGACTAGCTTTTTTGATTAGTTTTTCTCTAAGTTCTAACGCAGCTGATAGTGAATTAGTTGTTTTTGACTGGGGAGGATACGAAGACCCGGGTTTCTTTCAAGCCTATGTTGAAAAATATGGTGATAGCCCAACATATTCCTTCTTTTCTGATGAAGAGGAAGCATTTCAAAAAGTACGTGCAGGCTTTCGCGCCGATTTGGGACATCCTTGCTCGCAATCAGTTGTTAAATGGAGAAATGCTGGCATCATAGTACCTATCGATACTTCTCGTCTGAAAAATTGGGATAAGGTAATGCCTAATTTTGCAAACATGGAAGGTTGGAATGTTGATGGAAAACAATGGGCTGTTCCAATTGATTGGGGTGCAACTGCTTTAACTTACAATACTGAAGAAGTAAGTGCCGACGAGGCTTCTTCTCTTTATGTTTTCGCAGATCCAAAATTTCAAGGTCGTGTATCATTAGTAGATAATGTTGATGATGCTTACGCTTTAGGTTTTCTAGCTGCAGGTATAAGAGATTGGAATAAATCGACAGATGCAGACTTTAAAAAAGCTTCCGCTTTTTTACGGGAAGTACATAAAAATGTTCGAACTTATCATGCAGACGGTGCAGAAGGTGCTGAGTTAATGAAAACCGGTGAAATCTTACTAGAATGGACCTGGAATGAAGTTGCAGCAACTTTAGGCTGGGACGGACTTCCGGTTGCAATGAACCGAGATACTAAAGAAGGATCTTCAACTTGGGTTTGTGGATATACTATGATGAAAGATGCTCCTGGTTCAGAACAGAAGGCTTATGATTTTCTTGATGCATGGTTGGATGACTCATCCGCTGAATACATTCTTACAGAGTGGGGCTATGGCCATTCAAATGGTAAAGTAATGGATGCAATTGGCGAGGAGAATGGGTTTGGATCTCTAGAAAGCTACGCTGCCAACACTCTATGGCAATCACCTACTGATCCAGCATTGCGTGAAAAAATGATTAAAGAATGGGAACTAATTAAAAGTGGGTTTTAATTAGTTTTCAAGTTACCTTTATCAATTCAGAGGCGATTTTTATCGCCTCTGAATTTACTCCAAAAATCCGACTAGACTGTTGACATCCATTTTGAGTTTAACGGTTTCTCCAATTTTATAATCCATTTGTCCAAATGAATTCTGAGCTGAGACACTTAATGCTTTGGCGTTTGAACCACATTCAATTTTGTAGTAGGTTGTTATGCCAAAATAAGAAATATCAGTTATTTTTCCAGAAATTAAACCTTTAGAGTCAGAATTCTTTGTAATAATTGAAATCATTTCTGGTCTAATACCTATAATGATTTTGTTATTTAATAAATTTCCAGAAACTTGGTTCTTTGGTATAACAATGTCCCCCAAGATTTCACTGTTAACCTTAAGACCATCTTTTGTTTCTAAGGCTTTCTCATTTATAAAATTCATGTCACCAATAAATGAAGCAACTCTTTGAGAGGCAGGTCTTTCATATAATTCCCTTGGAGAGTCAACTTGTTCAACCTCTCCATCAAACATGACCGCTACTTTATCGCTCATAGTAAGAGCTTCTTCCTGATCATGTGTAACTAAAATAAAAGTTATTCCTACCGCTCTTTGTAAATGTCGAAGTTCCAATTGCATTTGTTCACGGAGTTTTTTGTCCAAAGCAGATAAAGGTTCATCAAGCAACAGTACTTTTGGCTTAAGAATTAGAGCTCTAGCTAATGCAACACGTTGTTTTTGTCCTCCGGATAATGCATTTGCTGATCTTTGGTTTAATCCCGTCAAACCAACAAGTTCAAGAACCTGACTTATCATTTTATCTTTTTCAGCTGTTGAAAGGTTTTTTTTGCGTAAACCGTATGAAACATTTTGCTCTACATTAAGATGAGGGAAAATCGCATAATTCTGAAAAACCATATTTGTCGGTCTTAAGTTTGGTTCGACGCCGTCCATAGATTTATTATCAATAAGGATTTTGCCAGAGTTTGGAATTTCAAATCCTGCAATCAGTCTTAATAATGTTGTCTTCCCACAACCTGAAGGACCTAATAACGAGAAAAACTTTCCTTGATCTATCTCTAATGAAACTCCTTTAACTGCGTTTACTTTTCCAAAGCTCTTACTAACATTTTGTACTTGCACTAAATTATTCATTTTTACTTATCCCTATTGTTTCATTTACAAAACAGAACTTCGAGAGTTTACGGCTCTTCTTCTGAAATACTCGCTTAAAGAAAGCAAAATAAAAGAAGTGACCAAAAGAAGAGTGCCCAAGGCCATAGTAGTAGGCAATTTTTTTGGAAATCGGAATTGGGCCCATATATACACTGGCAATGTTGTATCAGTACCAGTTAAAAAGAAAGCAATGATAAATTCATCTAATGATAATGTGAAACCTATCAACAAGCTTGCCATTATTCCTGGAAAAACAAGGGGTAAAATTATTCTGTAAAACGTACCAAATTGATTTTCTCCTAGGTCCATTGAGGCTTCTTCCAAGCTGATATCTAAGTTATTAAAGGCAGAATTCATAATTAAAATTGAGAATGGCATAATTAACAATGTATGACCAAGAACAACACTCCAAAGATTAAGTGATAAGCCTAACTGAATAAGTACAATTAAAAGAGCCACCCCTACAATTATTTCAGGCAAAACAAGAGGGGCTAGAATAAATGTTAAAGAAATTTGTTTGCCAGTAAAATCGTATCTTGTAGCGGATCTTGAGGCCAGAATGCCCAAAATGGTAGCGAGCACACTTGAAGATACTGCTACAATGAGAGAATTTCTTAATGCTTCATGCAAGGTACTCTGGTGCAAAAGGGTTTCGAACCAATGAAAAGTAAATCCAGTGAGAGGAAACGCAATGATTTGACTTGAATTAAAAGAAAAGATTGGTAATAGCAAAGCCGGAGCATATAAAAATATAAGATATGTGAAAGCAAAAATTTTTAGATATTTTGAAGATCTTGCCAATCTAGTATCTCCTCAAATATTTCTTATTAAATAACACAAAGACAATTGAAATAAACGCCACAATCATTAATGAAGAAGCAGATAAGGCAGCAGCAAGTGGAGCATTATTAGCTTTTGAAAATTGAACTTGTATCATGTTTGCGATCATTAACCCGTCAGTACCTCCAACTAGCTTTGGTGTAATATAATCTCCAACTGTAGGAATAAAAATTATCAAAGCAGCTCCCACAACGCC
>CAZCWO010000052.1:0-13215 GCA_964502335.1 uncultured Rhodobacterales bacterium
AATATAATCAGAGTGCAGAAGTAATTCACAACCCCCTCCCAGTGCCATGCTAGAGGGAGCAGCAATAACTGGAAAATTTGAATACTTTAGTTTTTGATACACTTTTTGTCCATTTTCTATAATATTATCAACCAACTCACTTTCTAGCCCAATGTTCCCAAGAAAAAGCGCTTCTCCCACATTAGCTCCAGCAGAAAAAAAAGTTCCTTCATTGTAAATAATCATAGCTTTATAAGATGAAGCAACGAGGTCAATTGCTTGGTCTAGAAATTTCATAGTATTCATATCAATTGAGTTTCCTCTACTATGAATTTCAAAAACAGTTACTCCATCTCCAACATCCCATAAACTTGCAGTTGAAATTTTTCTTATTGGATCTTTCGTTTTCTTTATATCAGATAGTATGATTATTCCCTTAGGTCTCTTTAAAACAACAAATTCATTTTTATTAAAATCATAAAATTTTAACTGATCATCTTCTTTTTTATAAAAAGTTTCACTATCAAGTTTGTCTAAAATGTCAGGTATTATTTGTTTGCTAGCTAATAACTTGTTTTTGATCCATGTCTTTCCAAGTTTATCCATTAATTCGAAAGGCCCAAATTGCAGGCCAAAGCCATTTCTCATTGCACTGTCAATAGATATCAAGTCATTTGAAATTTCCTTGGCATGGTTTAGAGTGTATAATAAAAACTCAGATAATACAGACCACGCATAATCAGAAAATTTTTCGCTTTGATCAAAAAATTTTGTTAAATCTTTTTTAGCCAATTTTAAGTTGTCTATGGATGGCCGTTTACTTTCTGAATATTCCTTTGTTTTAAGGTTAATCGATTTCTTTAATTTATTTCCATCGACATTCTCTAATTTATAAAATCCTCCTATACCTTTTCTACCAATTAATTTATTTTCAAGCATATACTTAAAGATTTCAGGAGGCTCTGCATATAAATGATATTCATCTTCTTGGTCAATATTATTAATCATTGAAGACAAAACATGAGGCATTAGATCAAGTCCAACAACATCTAATAAACCAAAAACTCCTGTTTTTGGTGCGCCAAAAATTGATGATATAATTAAATCAGCTTCTTCAACAGTCAGTCCCATTTTAATTGCTTTTTCGGCAGCAACAATCATCCAAAAAATACCTATCCTATTACCTATAAATCCAGGTGTATCATTGCAGTCAATAACAGTTTTTCCTAATTTGAAATCACAAAATTCACAGATAATATTTTTAAATTTAGAATTACTTTCTTTAGATGAAACAATTTCAAGTAGCTTTAAATATCTTGGAGGGTTAAAAAAATGTGTTATAAAAAAATTTGAAACAAATTTTTTGCTTCTTCCTTCGATTAATTTTGACAAAGGTATTGTAGAAGTATTTGAAGAGATCATTAAATTTTCTTTCATGGTGTTTTGAATTTTTTCATACAAAGATTTTTTAATATTTATATCTTCAATAATCGCTTCAATCACCCAATCAGTGTCGTTGATAAGTTCAAAATCATCCTCAGTGTTACCCGTTTGAATTAATTTAGTATTTTTATTTAATGTTAGCGGGGATGGTTTAATTTTGGATAGTTTTTTAACTGCTTGATCAGCTAACTCATTTCTGTTCTCGCTGTTATTTTTTGGAATATCTAACAGCAAAACATTTATTCCTGCATTAGCTAAATGGGCAGCAATTCCAGCGCCCATTAATCCAGCACCAATTACAGTAACTTTATTAATCATTTTTAATTAACCGCTTCAAGAACTGTGGCTATACCCTGTCCAAGCCCTATACATTGGGTTGCAAGCGCGTATTGCTTTCCATCACGTTGTAGCAACTGCGCTGCTTTTCCTGTTATTCTTGCGCCTGTAGCTCCCAAAGGATGGCCAAGCGCAATTGCACCTCCGTCAATGTTGACCAGTTTATGATTTAATTTTAAGTCTTTAACACATGCAAGGCTTTGTGAAGCAAATGCCTCATTCAATTCAATAATGTCTAAGTTTTTTGATTCTATTCCTGCTCTCTTGAGAGCTTTAAAGGATGCTCCAATTGGTCCTAAACCCATCACTTCAGGTTCACATCCTTGTACAGCCGTTGATTTAATTCTTGCTAAAATTTCTAATTTGTTGCTTCTTGCGTACTCTTCTTCACAAATGAGAGTTGCCGCAGCACCATCTGTCAAAGGGGATGAAGTCCCAGCAGTTACAGTTCCGTTATGATCAAATGCCAACTTCAATCCGTCAAGAATTTCCTGGTTAGTGCCAGGTCTGATGCCTCCATCCATTGATACATTGTTGTTACCATTATCTATAGTGGTTATTTCTTCTTCAAAATTTCCCTTGCCTTGAGCTTTAGAAGCTTTCTCATGACTGGAAATTGCAAAATCTTGTTGCTCTTTTCTATCAATATTATATTTTCTTGCTACATTTTCAGCAGTAATACCCATAGATAAATATATATTGGGGTTTTCTTCTAACAGTTTTGGATGGGGCATTGGGTTAAATCCAAGCATTGGGACCCTAGTCATACTTTCAACTCCAGCGCAAACAAATACTTTTCCTGAACCCATTGCAATTGATCCTGCAGCATTATGAATTGATTGCATGGAAGACCCACACCACCTATTGACAGTCATTCCAGCAACACTTTTTGGAAAGCCACACATAAATGTTACAACTTTTCCTATATTAAATCCTTGCTCGCCTTCAGGGAATGCGCAACCAACAATAACATCTTCTATATCTTCTTTATCTACCTTAGTTTTTAAAATTAGGTCGTTTATCACTTGAGACAAAAGGTCCTCAGGTCTTAAGCCTTTGAGATCGCCTTTAAATGAAATCGTGAATGGTGATCTAGAGTATCCTACTATTACTGCGTTAGGCATTTGTTGTTTTCTCCCTTAATTTTCTTCTTAAAATTTTGCCTACATTTGACTTAGGTATTTCATCAACAATTTCAAGTAATTTAGGAACCTTGTAAGCGGTTAAATGCCTTCTGCAGTGATCTATAATTTCATTTTTAGAGATATTTTCTCCTTCTTTAGGTGATACATGCAATTTTACTTCTTCTTGCCCTTCACTATTTTTTACTCCTATACACCCTGCCTCAAGAACTTTGCTATGCATCATTGCAACTTCTTCAATCTCACTGGGATAAACATTAAAACCAGAAACAATTATCATATCTTTTTTACGATCAACTATTTTAAAGTACCCATCCTCTCTCATAATCCCAATGTCACCTGTTTTAAACCATCCATCTTGAGTTAGAGCCTTTTTGGTATCTTTTTCATTATTCCAATAGCCTCGCATTACTTGAGGCCCTCTAATGCAAATTTCTCCCTCCTCCCCTGCTGACAAAATTTTTCCTTTGTCACTCTGAATAGACATCTCTGTTGAGGGTAAGGGCAATCCTATTGTATCACTAAATGATTTGCCATCAACTGGATCAATAGAGGCAGCGGGAGCAGTTTCAGATAACCCGTAACCAACAACTAACAAACACCCAGTCATCGATTGCCAACGTTCACCAACCGATTTTTGAACAGGCATGCCACCAGCAATTGAAATATTTAATTTTGAAAAATCACATTCTTTAAAGGATGGCTCTTCCATCAACTTATTAAATAATGTATTGACACCGCTAATAAAGGTAAATTGATGTTTTTTTAATTCTTTAACAAATCCTGGTATGTCTCTTGGGTTTGTTATTAAAATATTTTTAGAACCAAAGTAAAAAAATACAATTGAGTTACATGTCAAAGCAAAAATATGATATAATGGCAAGGCGCATATAGCTATATCTTCGCCAAATTTTAAACTCTTCCCCAACCACGCTCTAACTTGAATAGCATTGGCTAAAACATTTCTATGAGATAATATGGCCGCTTTAACTCCTCCAGTAGTACCTCCAGTATATTGTAAAAAAGCAATATCCTCTTTATCTATTTTTTGTTCTTGAAAAACTTGCTGAGATCCAGTATCTAGAGCATCCTTAAAATTAACGGCATTTGGCAAATTGTAAGGCGGGACCATTCTTTTAATATATTTAACAACAAAATTTATAATTTTACCCTTAAAGCCAAGAAAGTCCCCTAATGAAGTTATAATTACATTTTTGATAGACGTTTTAGGAATAATTTCCTGCAAATTAGAAGCAAAGTTTTCGGCAATAATGATCGTTTCAGAGCCGGAATCATTTAATTGAGCTTCTAATTCTCTTGCTGTGAAGAGAGGATTAATGTTGTCAACAATCAATCCTGATTTTAAAATTCCAAACGTCGAAATAGGGTACTGAAGAATATTGGGCATCATAATTGAAACCCTGTCTCCTTTAGTCAAATTTAAGTCATTCAAAAGATATGAAGAAAGGCTTTCAGAGTAAAACTTCAACTTATTAAAACTTACCTCAACTCCAAAATTAACGAAAGCTGGTTTTTCATCAAATCTTTCACAAGTTTTATTAAATAAATCCACTAAAGAAGAAAATTCATCTAAATTAACTTCAGAAGGAACACCCTCAGGATAACTTTTTAGCCAGATCTTTTCCACTTTATTAACCCCCTTTAAAACAAATTTTAATTGATATCAATTTTTACCCCTTTAGTCTAAATACAAGTCAGTAAATAATTTAGACCCTGGTTTAACGCTGTATTTATCTAAATCTTTTATACCCTCTTCTGCAAGAACTTGTTCGTCAATATAAAAATTTCCCGAATATTTTTTACTGTCTTTTTGAAGAACATAATAGGCTGCGTCAGCCATAATTTCTGCATTTCTACATTGGTCTGGTCTAACTATGCCCCTTAAATTTCTTATAGCTGCCGTATCAATTGTCGTTTTTGGCCAAAGCGCGTTTACTGCAACGTTGTACTTTTTATACTCTTCAGACATCCCTATAACACACATACTCATTCCATATTTTGCTATAGTGTAAGCAGTGAAGTTCTCAAACCATTTCGGCTTTAGGTTTATTGGAGGACTGAGGTTTAGAATATGTGGATTAGTTGATTTTTTTAAGTATTGAAGACAAATTTTAGAGCATAAATATGTTCCTCTAATATTTATATTGTGCATCAAATCAAACTGCTTCATTGGAAGAGTTTCACTATTAAATAAACTAATAGCACTTGCATTATTAATTAAAATATCCAATGAACCAAGTTCCTTGACTGCTTTTTGGACAGCTTTCTCTATCTGATCTTCAAATCTGACATCAGTTTTGACTGCAATAGATTTTACACCCAAACTTTTAATTTCTTTTGCAGCTGTGTGGATGGTTCCAGATAATTTGGGATGGGGTGCATCTGTTTTAGCAAGAACAGCAATGTTTGCACCTTCAGTTGCTAATTTTTTTGCTATTGCCAACCCAATTCCTCTCGAGGCTCCTGTAACAATTACGTTCCTATTCTTAAATTCTCCCATAACTGACCCTGCAAAACAAATGTATACTTATCAAAAAAGCCCGACCAATTTAGGACGGGCTTTTTAATTCTTTAGGTATTAATTCTTAACGAACTGGAGGCCCATATTGTAAGCCACCATTGGTCCACAAATTATTAACTCCTCTAGATAACTGTAGAGGTGTGTTTGGACCAACATTTCTTTCGTAACTCTCACCATAGTTACCTACTTGTGAAATAATTTGATATGCCCAATCGTTGCCCACTCCAAGATACTCACCAAAAGTACCTTCAGTGCCCAGCAATCTTTTCACTGCAGGTATAGTAACAGTTGCTCTTTTGCTGCCCACATTATCTTTAGTAATTCCCATTTCTTCTGCATTAAGCATTGCAAAATGAGACCATTTAACAATATTTAACCACTGATCGTCACCCTGTCTAACAACTGGCCCCAAAGGTTCTTTTGAAATAACCTCAGGAAGAGTCATATGATCGTCAGGGTTATCCAATTTTAATCTTTGAGCTGCCACAGCTGAACGGTCAGTTGTGTATACATCACATCTTCCAGAACCATATGCTGCAATAACCTCATCAGCTTTTTCAAAAGCAACAAGATTCATTGACATTCCATTAGCACGGAAATAATCAGTAATATTTAGTTCAGTAGTTGTACCAGAGTTTGTGCATACGTTAGCTCCATCAAGCTCTAAACCACTTGTAATACCAAGCGACTTAGGAACCATCATGCCTTGACCGTCATAGTAATTTACAACTGAAAAATTAAGTCCAAGAGAGGTGTCTCTTGTAGCAGTCCAAGTTGTATTTCTAGATAAAATATCAATTTCTCCAGATGCCAATGCAGTAAATCTTTCCTTAGCAGAAAGCGGTGTAAATTTAACAGCTTTTGCGTCACCAAACACAGCCGCTGCAACGGCTCTACACAAGTCAACGTCTAAACCTGACCAAACACCAGCGTCATCTGGGTTAGAGAAACCAAATAAACCTTGGCTAACTCCGCATTGAATATGCCCTTTAGCTTTTACATCTTCTAACGTACTAGCGAAGGCAGATGAAAAAGCAAGGCTGCCAATAAAAGCAGCTATCATCATTGTTTTTTTAAACATTATTTTTCCTCATTTGTTAAAATTTATATTCTTTAAATTATTAACTTCTTATATATTTATCGCTTAAATAGCAAATAAATTGAAAAAGTTATAATTTATTTTTATTAGTATTAACATAAATATAAAAAATTTTAAATATCTATTAGACAACCAGTTTAATAAAAATGTAAAGTCACTCAATTAATCGGGCCAGCCATAATAAAAGTAACTACAATTTAGTATTTAATGTCAAAAAATAAAAAATCAATTTCTAACTCTACCAAAATCTCAAGATTGGGACTTAAGCCATCCACTAACTTTGGAATTCCAAATCCGCCTGTTTACCATGCATCAACGATACTATATCCTAAATCTGAATCAAGGAGGAAGCGAAATGTCCCTTACCAATACGGCAGAATGGGAACTCCAACTTCTGATGTCTTGAGCAAATCGATTGCAGAGCTCTATGAAGCTGAGGGGTCAATTATAGCTCCCTCGGGTTTGGCTGCTGCTGTTGTGGGAATTTTATCTTTCATTAAACCAGGCGATCATTTCCTAGTAACAGATAGTGCTTATGGGAGTACTAGAAAATTCATTACTGAGTATTTACCGTCAATCAATGTTGAGGTTGAGCTTTACAAGCCAAGAATTAAATCCAAAGAATTTGAACGGCTTGTTAGGAAGAATACAAGTTTGATATACTTTGAAAGTCCAGGTTCACTAACCTTTGAGATGCAAGACTTGCCCGCTCTAACCAAAGTGGCAAAAAAATATCAAATTATAACTATAACAGACAATACCTGGGGAACCGCTTTAGGCCAAAACCCATTTAAATTGGGAGTGGATGCAGTTATTGAGTCTTATACTAAGTTTGTTTCTGGTCACAGTGATGTAATGATGGGCGGAGTGATTTCAAATGGCAAAAATTTAACTAAAATTTTGAGGCAAGCAGATATTATGGGGCAATGTACTGGACCAGATGATATTTATCTTGCACTAAGAGGGCTGAGGACTATGGAAATAAGATTGGAAAAATCATTTTCTTCTTCCATTGAAATAGCTGAATGGATTTCTAAAAATAAAATGGTTACAAATGTACTTCACCCTGCCACTAAATTGCATCCTGATCATAAAATTTTTAAAAGAGATTTTAAAATTGGAGCTGGTTTATTCTCTTTTGAACTAGACACTCGCGATATAAAAACTGTAGATAAATTTATAGATAGCCTAGAATTATTTGGGATTGGGGCTTCATGGGGAGGTTTTGAAAGTCTTGTTATAGAAGCAGATATTAATAAAATAAGAAATCATAAGACTTATAAAAATGGCACTTTATTAAGATTAGCTATTGGCATGGAAGATCCTAAAGACTTAATTGATGATTTGGATCAGGCATTCAAAAAAATAAATTAAGTTTGAATTATTTGAGTTAGACCTTATTTAAATAATCAAAAATAAACAATATTTATTAATTTTTTAACAGAAAGAAACCAGTCAGTTGTGAATAATATAAACCAATACGAGAAAGAATTTCTATCGTCCATAGAGGATGTCTTAAAAGATGCCAGGAATGGCAAAATGTTTATTCTAGTTGACGATGAGGACCGAGAAAATGAGGGTGATTTATGCATTATAGCGGAATATGCAAATGCAGATGCTATAAATTTTATGGCTAAAAATGGGAGAGGGTTAATCTGTTTAGCTTTGGAAAGGCAAAGGGTGGAAGCTTTAAGCCTGGAAATGATGCAGCAACGAAATACATCTAGATTAGGTACTGCTTTTACCGTTTCAATAGAAGCAAGTGTTGGTGTCACAACTGGAATCTCAGCAGCAGATAGAGCTAAAACAATTGCAGTTGCAATTGATGAAAAAACTCTCCCTCATGAATTAAGTACTCCTGGTCATGTTTTCCCTCTAGTTTCAAGGGACGGTGGAACTTTGATTCGTGCAGGACATACTGAAGCTATAGTTGATATCGCTAGATTAGCAGGAAAGAGCCCTTCTGGGGTAATTTGTGAAATTTTAAAAGATGACGGAACCATGGCTAGAATGCCAGATTTAATTAGCTTTTCCCAACTACACGGACTTAAAGTTGCGACAATTGCAGACTTAATTTCTTACAGGTTAAAGAATGAAACTACAATTAGAAGGAGTGTTGAATCTAACTTTCCAAGTCAATTTGGTGGAGATTGGCGTGCGATTGTTTACGTAGACACAATATCAGGAGTAGAGCACTTGGCTTTAGTAATGGGAAATATTGCTTCTTCTGAACCCATACCTGTTAGGATGCATGCATTTAATTTTCTTGGTGACCTCCTTGGAGCAACCAATCAAGACAAAAATGACATTAAATTAGCTTCAGCCATGAAGTCTATTTCTAAAATTGGAAAGGGAGCTGTTGTACTTCTAAGAGATTTGTCACCAACCACCATAAGAGACCAACTAACTTCAATAAACAATAAGACTTCTAAGGATAGTTGGAAATTTAAAAATTATGGCGCTGGCGCTCAAATTCTTGTTGACCTTGGCTTAACTAATATTATGTTACTTTCTAATAACCCTAAAAAACCCATAGCTCTTGACAGTTACGGATTAAAAATAACTGGATACCAAAATCTTGAAATTTAAAGTTTAATACTTTCCCCTGCAGAAAGAACTTTAACTTTACCGGCGTCATCTTCCATGGCTTCAATAAATTTTTCAGCGCTATTATCGATAATAGGGAAAGTACCAAAATGACAAGGTATAATTTTATTAAAATTAAAAAATCTTCTGCAAGATAATGCCGCCACAGCTCCACCCATAGTAAATCTATCTCCAATAGGCACGAGCCCTATATCAGGTTTATGCAGTTCTTCAATGAGGCTCATGTCTCCAAAAATATCTGTATCGCCCATATGATAAACAGTTTTATCACCCTTGATGTGAAAAACCAAACCATTCGAATGCCCTAAAGAATGCGATATACCATTTTCATCTAAACTTGCTGATGAGTGATGAGCTTGAACAAATGTTATTGAAAAATCATCGAATACTATAGTTCCACCTGTATTGCCTTGATTAAAATCACTCAGTCCTTTTGTTGTTAAATAAGAACATAAGTCTGCGTTTGCAATAATTTGAGCTGTCGTTTCCTTCGCTATATTAACCGTATCTCCCACATGATCAGCGTGACCATGCGTAAGAGCTATATGTGTTAATCCAGATATTATTTTATCTTTGTCTTGATTGCCAAAAGTTGGGTTACCAGTAAAAAAAGGATCAATTAAAATTTTCTTATTTGAAAAAATAATTGAAAAAGATGAATGCCCATGCCAAATAATTTCCATATTTATCTCCATTTCAAATTGTAATTTAAAATTAGACTAATTTAATTACAATTTATTTTAATAAGAATTAATATCAATTATAGTTTAGATAAATAATTGAGGAAATCTAATTATGCGTCACCCAAATTCAAATCAAAAATTACCTATATCTTTAAACTTAAAAGCAGTTAATCCATTACCGTCAAACATCAAAAAATATTTTAAAATATGTAAAGAAAAACTTGGTTTAATTCCAAATGTTTTAAAGTCATACTCACATAATATGGATAAACTCAATGCCTTTACTAATATGTATAACGAAATAATGTTAGGTGACAGTGGATTGTCGAAACTTCAAAGAGAAATGATTGCAGTAGTTGTATCATCAATTAACAGATGTCACTATTGTCAAGTTGCTCATGGCGCATCAGTAAGAGAGTTATCTAGAAACCCTGAATTGGGGGAAGCTTTAATAATGAACTTCAGAACTGCAAGTATTTCAACTAAGGAAAGAGCAATGCTTGAGTTTTCTGAAAAGTTAACACTTGAAAGTCACAAAATTGAAGAAGAAGACAGAAAAACGCTTAGATCAAATGGATTCTCCGATTCTGATATTTGGGATATTTCCTCCGTCGTTGGCTTTTTTAGCATGTCTAATAGGATTGCATCAGCAACAAAAATGGTGCCAAATGCGGAATATCATTCTAAAGGAAGATAATTAAAAATTTCTCCTTGAAATCGTATAAGATTCATCGTTAAACCATAACCCTCCAAATTTCTTAAGAATTTCTTGAGTTGTTTCTAAATAATCGACTGATCTCATTGCTTCTTCCAATCTTTGCTCATCAATTTGCCCAACATAAGTCGCTGCATTCCATGCCGCAAAAAGTGTTGAAGTTCCTATACTCGCCTCTAATTCACTAGGAAGAGAATGCATGTGATATTTAAATATCGATCGAATATCTGAGTTTGATTTAATATTAAAGTACCTTCTATCGGAACCCAATTCAGTTTTAAGTGTTTTCAAAATTGAATGCCTATCACTTATAAAGGGGTTATCATTAGGCCAAATCTTTTTAATTATTTCATGCCCTGGATCCTCACCACTTGAATGAACGCCTATTAACCTTCCACCATTACCCAAAGAGTTTACTAATGGTAGCAAAACATTTCTCGATTTAATTTCTGAAGAAACCCTTAGTCTGTAAGGTTGTGAAGCTATAACTAAATCAAAATCTGCTTTTTTAATATCTTGTTTTGGTATGACATTATTTAATAGAAACTTATGATCTTCTCTGTATATGACTAAAACTGTAGGCCTTTCATAAATAGGATTTCCAGTTTTTGGGCTGTGACCTGCTTGCCAATTCTCATCTAAAAAATCCCTTAATCCACCTAGTTGTTCAGAAAATTCATGCGATGAACTTCCCTGAAGAGCAACTTCCTTCCAGACCATTGTACTAGAAGAAATCATTGATTTAGGTTTCAACCATGGTGCTTCAGAATAAAACAGGTTTGTAAAAACCAAAACAGACGCTGGATGTTCAAATAATCTGTCAGACATTTTTGAAAGACAAATTCTTACATCTTCTAAACTAATTTCTTTGCCAGAAATATAAAAAGGCATTGTAGGAAAACGATGGTGCATTTCCCTCATTACTCCAGCTAAAACAGTTCCATCTCCCATTCCAGCATCAAAAACTCTTAATGCAGGAGGTCTTGGTCTTACATGACCTAATTCCTTCCCTATTCTATTGGATATCACTTCTTTTTCACTGCATGTAGAAACAAAAAGGAGGTATTTTTGCCTGTTATCAAAAAACCTAAAGTTTTTCTTTTTTGATTTGCTTTCTTCTATTTTTTCATGATTTAAGCTAACTTTATGATCTTTCTCTTCTGGTAAAATATGTAAACTTTGTAGATCCATTGTCAAATTAGTCTTTCCACCATTTTTATTAATAAAGTTGCAAACCTTGCTCCAGGTTTCAGGTGTTACCCTAGCCCCGGTTCTTAATCGTGATACAAACTTCCCATCATTTACTGATTTTCTTCCAAATGTTGATTCTGCCATCTTATTTAGTTGGCAATAATCTATAATAGACGTTAATAAATTGTTTTTTGACATTGTTATTTTAAACTTCAACTCTTGTAACAAAGAATCACTTATCACATATTTTTATTGGGCAGCAAACCACAAATAATAAATTAAATAATAGTGGGATTAATCCCACTTTAAAGAGATAGTCTTTGAGCTAATTTTATTGCTGAAATAAAACTTTTCGTTGAAGCAATTCCTTTGCCCGCTATGTCAAATGCTGTTCCGTGATCAGGGCTTGTCCTGATAAAGTCTAGTCCTAATGTAATATTAACTCCATCCTCAATTCCATTATATTTAATTGGAATTAAAGCTTGGTCATGGTATTGGGAAACTACTAAATCAAATTTGCCCATTTTTGCATTCATAAAAACAGTGTCCCCCGGAAATGGCCCACGTACATCAATGCCTTTATCAATAGCTAATTTTATGGCAGGCTCAATAATTTCTTTCTCTTCGTCCCCAAACAAACCCTCCTCTCCCGCATGGGGATTTAATGCGGCAACAGCAATTATTGGATCTTTTATTCCAAGCATTTGAGCGCCCTTGTATGCAAGTTCAATTACCTCAAATTCTTTTTGAAGACTAATTCTTTGCACCGCTTCAGCCAAAGAGCAATGCAGAGTAACAGGAACTGTCTTAATGTCCTTGTTTAAAAGCATCATTGCTACTTTCCCAGAACCCGAATATTTTGATAAAATTTCAGTGTGACCAGGAAAGTTTACACTTGCTAGATTTAACGATTTTTTATTAATTGGGGCTGTTACAATGCCTGAAACTTTCTCCAGTTTAGCTAATTTAATGGCCTCAATTATAGCCTTAAAACTTGCTTTTCCATTTTCAGCAGAAATCTCTCCAAAATTTGGTTTTTTAGTTAATTCACTAGTAATTAATAAATTTACAACGTCGGATTTAAAATTTGCTTCTGACAAGGATTTTATTTTATTTAATTCAAATGGAAAACCAAACCTTTCAATTGCAGATTCAAAAATTAAGGGATCCCCTAAAATAAGATAATTATTATTATTATTTAAAACTGCTAAAGACTTTAAAATAATTTCTGGGCCTATTCCTGAGGGATCTCCCATAGTTAAAGCCAAGGGTTGAGGTATATTTTTCATCAAATTCTAAAACACTATTATTTTGTCAATATATACATTAACCTTAGTTTATATTTATTATCAAAAAATTAAAATCTAAACTTATGGAATTAAACGATTTCGAATTAGAGATTCAAACAGGAAAACTTGGAGAACCAAGAAGATTGGCTATTGAGCATCAAATCCAAATTGGAAGATTTTTTGATGCGA
>CAZCWO010000053.1:0-12991 GCA_964502335.1 uncultured Rhodobacterales bacterium
TTCTTCGCTGATGTTACCTCAGGTTTTTTTTCTAATGAAATTTCATTAGCTTTAATATTATTATCTACTTCAATCTTACTATCAGTTTCGTTAATTGGTTCAGAAAGCTTTTCTATTGGATCGAAGTCTCTCTCATGTTTTAACATTTCTGCTTGCAAACCATCTAAAATTGCATCTGAAACTAAATTGCAATACAATGATATGGCTCTTAAAGCATCATCATTACCAGGTATAGGATAATCAATACCTTCAGGATCAGAGTTACTATCCAAAACTGCTACTACGGGAATATTTAATGTTTTGGCTTCATTTATTGCAATTGAATCTTTTATTGTGTCAATTACAAAAAGCATATCAGGCAAACCGCCCATATCTCTTATTCCTCCCAAAGAATTATTTAGCTTTTCCCGCTCTCTTGTCATTTTAAGTATTTCTTTTTTAGAAAGAGCATTAATTTCTTCACTATCTAACTTTTCATCAATACCCTTTAATCTACTTATAGAATTTGAAACAGTAGAAAAGTTTGTCATCATTCCCCCAAGCCACCTATGATTAACATAGTATTGACCACAAGTTTTAGCCTTTTCAGCAATGATTTCTGAACAAGATTTCTTTGTTCCAACAAAAAGAATTCTACCTCCTGAAGCGGCAACTTCTCTTATAGCGCTTAATGCCTGAGATAAAAGTGGAACTGTTTCTTCAAGGTTAAGAATATGTATATTATTTCTCACTCCAAAAATATATGGAGCCATTTTAGGATTCCATCGGCGGGTATGATGTCCGAAATGCACCCCTGATTCGAGTAATTGCCTTAATGTAAAAGAAGGTATAGTCATAATTTTTCCTTTTCTGGTTAATCTTCCAACAAAATTATAAGCGACAAAGCCCACCAGATGGTTCAAAAGAACCTATTTGTTGTGTGAATTTTCCAGACTTAGTAGATAGTTTTATATAAATTATCAAGTTTTTTATTTAATTTTTCGAAATTTATTTTTGAAGAACATAAATCCACGATCTTAATTTGATCTTTACTAAATGGTCTCCGTATATTTTTTCAACGATTTTAAGCTTATTATTTTTGATAACAAATTTTATTTTTTTCATAAAATTGATATCTGCAACAGCATGATCATTTAATGAAAATATAATTAAACCTTTATTATTGAGATTTTTTAAAAAATTATTTATTGTTTCGGGTTTGGCGTGATTAGGGCTAATGACTCCTGCCGCACAAATAATGTCATACTTTTTATCTAAATTATAATTATCAGTATTTAAATCAATCAAAAATAATTTTTGATAAATATTTTTTTCCGCCGCCTTTTCAAGCATTTTTGATGAAAAATCAGTTCCATCTATATTTGTAAAACCTTTAGACAAAATTTCTTGTCCGGATAAACCTGTCCCACAACCTACATCAAGGATTAAAGCCTGCTTGCTTGATGTATTTCTTTTTATTGCCTCAGCACATCTAAAGGGAGTAATATAACCATTTATTAAAAGTTCATTGTCGTAAGTACTATACCAATTGTTATACAGTTCTTTTGTTTCATTATCCTGTTTTGCCTTATAAACTTCTAATAAATATTGCTTATTGTTTGTAATTTTATCTATCCTTAATTAAATTAACTATTTGTTTAATATTTAGTAATTAGAATTGATACACAAAATGATTAATTTTGAAAATAGTTTCCATGAACTTCAAAATGAGTTTTATGCAAATGTATTGCCTTCTATACCTCCTAAACCAGAACTTTTAACTTACAATAAAAGTTTATCACAAAAATTAGGTATAAACTCATCTTGGATTGAAAGTGAAGAAGCTCTTCAATGCTTTTCTGGATCAAAGATTATTAAAAATTCCAACCCTTTGGCAATGGTATATGCAGGGCATCAATTTGGAAATTGGGTTCCAAGATTAGGCGATGGTCGTGCTGTATTGCTCGGTGAGTTAATTGATGAAAATAATCATAGATGGGATATTCAATTAAAAGGGTCTGGTAAAACTCCGTTTTCAAGAAGTGGAGATGGAAAAGCTGTTCTAGGCCCCGTTCTAAGAGAATACCTAATAAGTGAGGCAATGAACTCATTGAAAGTACCGACAACATTAGCTTTAACGGTTGTGAAAACCGGTGAAAGAATTCAGAGAGACACACTTTTGCCTGGAGCAATATTAACTCGCGTAGCTAAAAGCCATATAAGAGTTGGTACATTCCAATATTTTGCTTCAAGAGGGGAATATGATTTTTTAAAAAAATTATCTGACTATGTTATCAATCGACATTTTCCTGAAATAAAAAACAAAAATAATAAATACTCAGAGTTTTTACAATTAGTTTTAAAAGCTCAAGCAAAATTAATTGCGAAATGGATGTCTGTAAGTTTTATTCACGGAGTCATGAACACTGATAACTGCTCTATAATTGGAGATACTATAGATTATGGTCCTTGTGCATTTATGGATACATTTAAACAAGACACTGTTTTTAGTTCTATCGATATATACGGAAGATATAGTTATAAAAATCAGCCTAAAATCTGCCAATGGAATTTGATACAACTTGCGAACTGTTTACTGCCCCTTTTATCTAAAAACAAAGAAGAGAGTATTAATATTGCTCAGACAGTAATTGATGGATTTCCAAAATTATTTGAAAGTTTTTGGCTCCTAGAAATGAGAAAAAAATTAGCTCTCAAATCTAGTAAATTGAATGATGCAAAGTTAATAACAGAACTACATAACATTATGGAAAATGATAAACTTGATTTTACTTTAACCTTCGCAAGCCTTTATCATGTTTTTAACAATAAAAACAATGTAGTACTTGATTATGTTAACAAATCTAACAAATTTAAAAAATGGACGTTAAAATGGAAAAATAGACTTTACAGTGAAAAAAGTTCTAAGGCTGATATTTTACAATTATTATGCAACTCGAATCCTTCTATAATACCTAGAAACCATTTAGTTGAAGAGGCAATAAAGTCAGCAGTTTATAATAATAACTATTCCAAGTTTTATAAGCTTATGGAGTTAGTATCTAAACCCTTCTGCATAAAAGAAAAAAACAGGCACTACTTATTCCCACCAAAAGATATTGATAAAAACTTTCAAACATTTTGTGGCACATAAACAAATGGTATATATAATAAGTAACACAATATAATATTGAAATAAATTAATACATTCAGGAGAGAGCAATGAAAATTATGAAAAAACTAATTTATATTATTTTTGCTGCTTCATTTTTTTTAGGGAGTTTGGCCTATGCCGCAGGAACACATCCTAAAACGGGCGAAGCACTAAATAACGATCAAACCTTTGTTTATTGGGCATTAGACGAACATTCTTCCTTAGACCCTCAAATTGTTGAGGATGTTTCTGGATCGGACATAATAAGAAATTTGTTTGAAGGTTTAATGAACCAAGATGCTGATGGAAACCTCATACCAGGTGTGGCGTTAGGATTTTCAACAAATGAAGCAAAAAATGTTTACACTTTTAACTTAAGAAAAAATGCTAAATGGTCTAACGGTGATACTGTTACTGCGCATGATTTTGTTTACGCTTGGCAAAGAGCTGTTGATCCAGCTACTGCATCACCATATTCATGGTTTATGGAAATAATGTCTATTGAGAATGGTGCTGAAATCATAAGTGGGGACAAAACTCCATCTGAACTTGGAGTTAAAGCTTTAGACGACTTCACATTAGAAGTTAAATTATCTGCTTCTTTGCCTTATTTTGCTAATATGGTCACTCATGCAACTACATTTCCTACGCATAAAAACACAATTGAAACGCATGGATCAAACTGGACAAGACCTGAGAATATGGTCTCAAATGGAGCGTATCAATTAACAGAACATGTCATCAATGAAAAGGTTGTTTATGAAAGAAACCCTATGTATTGGGACAATAAAAATACAATTTTAGAGAAAGTCACTTCATTAGTAATAAACTCTGAAGATCAAGGTTTAACTAGATATTTAGCAGGGGAATTAGACAAAGGGCCAGTGCCCGCCGGACAATTTAAAAGACTTAAAAAAGAATATCCTGACCAAGCTGTTTCTTTTCCAAGGCTTTGCAATTACTATTATACATTCAATCTAAGTGAATCAGGTATTCAGGCATTTAAGGATGTTAGAATTAGAAAAGCAATGTCCTATGCCATAGACAGAAATATCATTACAGAAAACGTGCTTGGTGCTGGACAAATTCCTGCTTACACATTTACACCTGGAGCCACAGCAGGATTTGAAGTGCCAGACGTTGATTACGCAAAAATGTCTCAAACAGAAAGAGATGCAAAAGCTAAAGAATTAATGAACGGTACAATTTATGGTCCAGATAATCCACTTAAATTCACTATGATTTATAATACCTCAGAAGGGCATAAAAAAATAGCTATTGCGATGACACAAATGTGGAAGCAAAAGCTTGGGATAGAAGTAGAGTTAAGCAACATGGAATGGAAAACCTTCCTAGACATTAGAGGAAAGCAGGACTTTGAAATTGCAAGAGGAGCTTGGTGTGGTGACTACAATGAAGCATCAACCTTCCTAGATTTATTAACAACACCATCAGGATACAATGATGGAAAATATTCAAATAAAATGGTTGATAAATTAATGTCGGAAGCAAAAACAAGTGATAATGCTAACCCTAACTACACAAAAATTGAAAAAATGTTAGCAGAAGAAATGCCTGTAATACCCATTTACCATTATGCTGGGGTATTTATGTTAAACCCAACATTAAAGGGCTGGCCTTTTGATAACGTCGAACAAAACTGGTATGCAAAAGACCTTTATAAGGTTGCCAAGTAGAAATACTAATAAAGGCGCTAATAAGTTTTTAGTGCCTTTATTTAAATTTATAGTTTCATTAAGGTTATGATTTATTTTATAATTCGAAGATTAGCTGTATCGATACCTACATTGTTAATCCTGATAATTTTATCTTTCATATTAATGTACTCTGCGCCTGGAGGACCGTTTACATCTGAAAGGCCTCTTCCTCCGCAAGTTCTGGCTAACATTCAAGCAAAATATGGTCTTGACGATCCTTTGTGGAAACAGATATGGGACTATACATATGGAATAATTTTTAATTTTGATTTTGGACCTTCTTTTAGGTACAAAGACAGGTCAGTAAACGATATTATTGCACAAGGTTTTCCAGTAACACTGACATACGGGACATGGTCATTTATAGTAGCTGTTTTTTTTGGCTGTTCCTTAGGAATAATCGCGGCAATTCGGCAAAACAGTTGGTTAGACTACTTTGCAGTAGGCGTTTCGATTGGAGCCCAAGTACTTCCAAATTTTGTTCTCGCTCCTATACTAGTACTTGTCTTTACTCTATTATTAGGTTGGCTTCCTGGTGGAGGATGGAATGGTGGACAATGGCAATGTATAGTAATGCCAGTTATCGCACTTTCAACAAGCTATATGGCTTCAATAGCCCGACTAATGAGGTCATCAATGCTAGAAGTTCTCAACTCAAACTTTATAAGAACCGCCAAAGCAAAAGGACTGCCAGTCAAATTGATTATTTTTAGACATGCCTTAAAACCATCTTTACTTCCTGTAATTTCCTATCTTGGCCCTGCATTCGTTGGAATGATCACTGGGTCAGTTGTTATTGATCTTTATTTTTCTACTGGCGGAATTGGACTTCACTTCGTCAATGGTGCTCTTAATAGGGATTATTCGACAATAATGGGAATTACAATATTAGTAGGAATTTTAACAATCACTTTTAATCTTATAGTAGATATTCTTTACGCTTGGATAGATCCAAAAATAAGATATTGATGATGAATAATATGTTCTTAAAAAATAATAAATACAATAAATTATTTAGTAACATTAATAATTTAGATTATATAGAGGGTAGATCACTCTTCGATAATGCAAGGAGGCGTTTTCTTTTGAATAAGGCTGCTATGATAAGCTTGCTTCTACTCACCTTAATAGTATTATTCTCTTTTATTGGTCCATTTTTTTCACAATGGACTAATGAAGAAATTGACTGGAACGCTCTAGGCAATATCGCTACTCAAGGAAAACCGAGCATTTCTACAGGTCACTTTTTTGGAACAGACGAACTTGGAAGAGACCTCTATTCAAGAGTTCTTCAAGGGTCACAAATATCTTTAATGGTGGGATTTGTAGGTGCTTTAATTGCTGTAGTTGTCGGAACAATTTATGGCACAATCGCTGGTTATTTTGGTGGCAAAGTTGACAGTATAATGATGAGAATAGTTGATATTCTGATGTCCATACCATATATGTTTGTATTAATCATTTTAATGGTCATCTTTGAAAGATCCGTAATATTATTATTCATAGGAATTGGATTGATTAGCTGGCTAGATATGGCTAGAATTGTTAGAGGCCAAACACTAAGTTTAAAAAACAAAGAATTTATTGAAGCTTCAATTGCAATCGGTGTAAAAAATTACATAATTATTGTTAAGCACATCGTGCCCAATTTACTGGGTATAGTAGCTGTTTACGCAACTCTATTAATACCAGGGATGATTATTACTGAAAGCTTTATTTCTTTTCTTGGCTTGGGCGTTCAAGAACCCCTTACTAGCTGGGGTGCGCTCATTTCTGAAGGCGCACGAACCATGCAATATGGAACGTTATGGCAACTGCTTTTTCCTCTTTCTTTTTTTATAGTAAGTCTATTTTGCTTTTATTTTATTGGTGACGGTCTTCGTGATGCTTTAGACCCAAAAGATCGATAAGACCATGTCTCCACTGTTATCTATAAAAAATTTAAACGTAAATTTTGATACTCCAGATGGAGAAGTAAACGCAGTAAATAATTTAAACTTTGACCTACATAAAGGTGAAACGCTTGCTATTGTTGGTGAAAGCGGCAGCGGAAAATCTCAAACAGCTTTCTCTATTTTAGGTTTGCTATCTAAAAATGGGAAATCTTCAGGAAGCATTTTATTTAATAATTTAAATCTTTTGAGTTTAAATGAAAAAGAAATGAACAAAGTTAGAGCTCAAAAAATTGGAATCATTTTTCAAGATCCGATGACATCATTAAATCCCTACCTTAGAGTGTCAGATCAATTAGCTGAAGTTTTAGTTGTTCACAAAAACAACTCAAGAAATGACGCATTGAATGAATCTATTAAGATGTTAGAAGCTGTAAACATACCAAACGCCAAAAATAGAATTCATATGTTCCCACATGAATTTTCTGGAGGGCAAAGGCAACGCTTAATGATTGCTATGTCTTTAGCTCTTAGTCCTAAGATCTTGATAGCTGATGAGCCTACCACTGCATTAGATGTAACTACAGAAGCTCAAATTTTAAATTTAGTTAAAGACATGCAAAAACAATATAATTCAGGCGTTCTATTTATTACACATGATTTTGGAGTTGTGGCGGAAATTGCTGATCGTGTTGTCGTAATGCATGAAGGAAGTGCAGTTGAAACAGGTTCTGTTGAGCAAGTATTAAACAAACCAAAACACCCATATACTAGATCTCTTATTGCTGCTGTACCAAGTCTCAATCCTAGAAAGGCACGGCCAACATCAAAAGAAAAGATTTTAGAAGTAAAGAATTTAAGCAAGTCCTTTGGGGTTCAGAACAATATTTTTGGTTTTAGAAAAGATAATCACGTTGTTAATGCAGTAAATAACGTAAGTATTGAACTTTTTAGTGGAGAAACTCTCGGCATAGTTGGAGAAAGTGGTTCTGGAAAGTCAACTTTAGGCCGTTGTTTGATTAAATTGCTTAATAGCAATAGTGGGGAAATTTATCTTGATGATATGGAATTAACGTCTCTAAACAGAAACGAAATGCGACCCTTAAGAACTAAAATACAAATGATATTTCAGGATCCATTAGCTTCTTTAAATCCAAGATTAAATATTGAACAAACTATTGCTGAACCACTTAAAACTCACTTTCCCAATTTATCCAACAACGACATAAGAGACAAAGTTATCTCAGCTATGAATAGAGTTGGCCTTAAACCTAACCTCATCAATAGATATCCTCATGAATTCTCAGGAGGTCAATGTCAGAGAGTTGGCATTGCAAGAGCATTAATAACTGAACCAAAATTAATAATTTGCGATGAACCCGTATCGTCTTTAGACGTTTCTATTCAGGCTCAAATTCTTGAGTTATTAGATGAAATCAGGAAACAAATGAAACTGTCTTTGTTGTTTATAACTCATGACCTTCGTGTTGCTGCACAAGTTTGTGATAGAATTGCCGTTATGCAATATGGAAATTTACTAGAAACAGGGAAAACGATAGATGTATTTAAAAATCCAAAACACGATTATACCAAATCCCTTTTATCTGCCGTCCCAGGAAAGAAATGGAAAAAAGAAAGTAGTTATGCATTTTAGTTAAGTGTTAAAAATGGGTTTAATCAAAACTTATATTTAAATTATATGAAGCTGAAATAGTTAAAAAACATTTTTTTAGGATTGTATTATTTGTTTCATGAAATTTATAAGATTTTTATAAAGATAATGTATTACTGTAATTAAATTATGCTATTATACTGGTTTTTTCCTTTTACTATTATTGCCTCAAGTTATTGTTGTATTCTATTTTCAACAACATGGTCAATACTGCCTTATATCTGGGTTTTAATTATTGTTCCAATATTAGACTTGATGACACCTAAATTAAAAAAAACTAATAAACAACTTGAAATTACTTTAGGTCATAACGCTTCATTAATAGCCGTAGTTCCAGCAATGTTCCTATTATTCTACTTGAGTCTAACAAAAATTAGTAATGTTGAAATAAGTTTGCTCGGAGCAATTGCTATCGGATTAGGAACTGGTATTGCAGGAGGAGCAATTGGAATTACAACTGCACATGAGCTTATTCACAGGAAATCAAAAATAATGAGGGGTTTTGGAATTTCTTTATTAGTTTTATGTTTGTATGGTCATTTTCGAATAGAACATATATATGGTCACCATATTCATGTAGCAACCAAAAATGACCCCACTACAGCTAGAAAAGGCGAGAACTTCTATTCATTTCTAATTCGTTGTGTAATTACAGGTGTAATTTCTGCTTGGAGCATTGAAAAGAATATTCTTATCTCAAAAAAATTACCTGTCATAGGAATTAATAATAGAATGTTGCATTATTTAATCTTCCAGGTTCTTTTGATATTTGCCTCTTATTATTTTTCTGGAATAAAAGGTATTATTTATATTTTATCTCATTCAGCTATATCAATAATTTTGCTTGAACTTGTTGAGTATATTCAACATTACGGCCTTGTAAGAAAACATATAAATCAAAATTCAGTAGAGAGCTATAACCATTCGCACACTTGGAACAGTCGACATAGCGTTGCTGATTGGTCAACTTTTAACCTTGGCTTACACTCAGAACATCATTCAATAGCAAACAAGCCTTACCCACCTCTCACACATGATAAAAAAACTAGAGAAATGCCTGCAAATTACCCTACAATGATCTTAATGGCGCTAATACCTCCAATTTGGTTTAAAGTAATTGATCAAAAAATATAAATGATTTCTTGAAATATTACTTTGGAACTAACACCTGCAAAGGCTTTTTACCTAGTGAAATTTCTACAGGCAAATTACCTAAATACTCTCCGTCACCGTAAACCAGGGATGCCCAGGGACTATCCGACTGAGTTGAAACAAGTAGCCGAGGAGTATGGATATTAATAACTTTAGAATGCTTAAGATGACTTCCAGAAAAAACGCCTAACAAAAGATTAAAAGCTTGAAAACGATTAACTTTCCTTGAGTATAGAAGGTTTACCATCTCTTTTACCTTTAATGCGTCTGGAGCAATATGCATCCCTCCTCCAGTATATTGTGAAGCGGCGCCTACCAAAATCAATAATTCCTCTTCTATTGTCATTTCATCAAATTCAACTATATATTTATGATTTTTTAAAAAAATAAAACTCAAAATAGCAGCAACTGAATAAAGTAACATACCTTTCAAAATTGGGATTTTTTCTGCCCTATATGCTGCTTCACTCAACAATCCTACTCCTGCGCAAGTTAAACTAATTCTATAGTGATTATTGAACATTATTTTGACATATCTTGCGTTAATAAGCTTTGGAAAAGAAAAAGACTGAATAAGGTCATTAACAGAGTTTATACTTAATGAAGAAGCAAAATCATTCCCTCTCCCAAAGGGAAAGATTGCCATTATTCCATTATTTTCTATTGCCTGCTGAGCAACTAAATTCTGAAGTCCATCACCTCCACAAGCAACAACAATTTTATTTTGCCTCATAGATTCTTTAGCAATATGAATGGCATTTTCTATAGACTTGCTAACAAGTATCTCTGCTCGAGTACCTTCAGTAATGCTTTTAATTGTTTTGATTTTATTGTTTAGAGATAGTTTTCCTGCAATGGGATTAACCAAAAAAACAGAACTATTTAAAGATAAATTATTCATATAATTTTATTATAATACAAATATTTATAATATTTTCTTAATCTTAAATATTAAATCGATTATAGTGCCATTCAATATGATCACTCATGAAAGTAGATATAAAGTAGTAGGAATGATCATAGCCTTCTTGCATTCTGAGTGTAAGCGGTTGATTATTTTTCTTACAGATCTCTTCAAGCAAGTTGGGCCGTAAACCATCATCTAAAAAAGGATCCTTTGTCCCTTGATCGATTAAGAAATCTGGAAATTTTGCTCCATCCTCTATCAACATAGTTGCGTCATATTTTCTCCAGCCTTTTTTATCTTGACCTAAAAATTTATTAAAAGCCAAGCTTGACCAACCCGCTGAAGATGGTTGGACTATAGGTGCAAATGCTGAGCAAGATGAATATTGGCTAGGTTTGTTTAAAGCCATAATTAACGCTCCATGCCCTCCCATGGAATGACCCATTATTCCTTGTTGATATTCATTAACAGGAAAATGGTTCATTACAATCTCAGGCAACTCATTAGATATATAGGAGTACATATTATAGTTTTTGGCATAGGGTTCTTCGGTGGCGTCAAGATAGAAGCCCGCACCTGACCCAAATTGCCAGTTATCTTTTTCATCTGGGACATCCTCACCTCTTGGACTAGTATCTGGACATATAATAGCTACACCTAATTCGGAAGCTTTTTGTCTATACTCTCCTTTTTCTGTAACATTAGAATGATTGCAAGTTAAACCAGAAAGGTACCAAATGATTGGAAATGTTTTGTTGTTTTGAAACTCAGGCAAAAAAATTGAAAATTTCATATTGCAGTTATTAGTTTTTGAATAATGGCTAAAAACTTTCTGTTCACCTCCATGAGTGATAAAGCTTTCTAACAAATCCATCAAAAAACAACCACAGATCGAATAGATTTACCTTCATGAAGCAAATCAAAGCCCTTATTAATTTCTTCAAAAGACAGCGTATGTGTAATCATAGGGTCTATCTGAATTTTTCCATCCAAATACCAGTCAACTATTTTAGGAACATCAGTTCTTCCTCTGGCACCACCAAATGCAGTGCCTTTCCAAACTCTTCCAGTAACCAGTTGAAAAGGCCTAGTGCTAATTTCTTCACCTGAGCCCGCAACACCAATGATCACACTCTCTCCCCAGCCCTTGTGAGCGCATTCTAGGGCAGTCCTCATTACGTCTACCTTTCCTATGCATTCAAAACTATAGTCAGCTCCACCACCGGTAACCTCAACTATATGTTCAGTTAAATTATTTTTAACTTTTTCTGGATTAATAAAATGTGTCATTCCAAATTTTTTACCCCAAGTTTCCTTGTCAGCATTTGTATCGACCCCAACTATCATCTCTGCGCCAATCATTTTTAAACCTTGAATGACATTTAATCCAATGCCTCCCAAACCAAAAACAACAGCTCTACACCCTGCTTCTGCTTTGGCAGTATTAATTACAGCACCTATTCCAGTAGTTACACCACAGCCCACATAACAAACTTTATCAAAAGGCGCAGATGTGTTTATTTTTGCCAGAGAAATTTCTGGAAGCACAGTATAATTAGAAAATGTTGAGGTTCCCATATAATGAAATATTTTTTTCCCGTTCAATGAAAATCTACTTGTCCCATCAGGCATTAATCCTTGACCTTGAGTGCTCCTTATCGATTGGCAAAGATTAGTTTTTGGATTTAAACAATATTCGCATTCTCTGCATTCCGGTGTATATAAAGGGATAACATGATCCCCAGGTTTCAATGATTTAACTCCAGAACCAACTTCTTGGACTATTCCTGCTCCTTCATGGCCCATAATAGAAGGAAAAAGACCCTCAGGATCTTTACCAGAAAGTGTATAAGCGTCTGTATGGCAAATACCAGTAGCTTTGACTTCAATTAAAACTTCGCCCTCTTTAGGACCCTCTAGATCTATTTCTACCAATTCTAATGGCTTCCCCGCTTCAAATGCGACCGCAGCTCTTGTTTTCATAATTGATCCTTTATAATTTTTTGATTAAACATAATTATATTTTTTTTGAAGTGCAAATATAAAAAGCAATGTACAAACAATTGAATAGATTGAAAAATATATTAATATAACTTCAATTGAGAAATTTAAATCCAATAATGCCCCTAATATAATCGGCCCTATTGCAGAACCGAATACTGTCAACGCACTTAATAAACTTTTTATAGAACCTAAGTACTTTGTTCCATACATTTCAGCAATAATTGCAGGGTGAGAAGTGTATGTAAAGCCAGAGCTTGTCCCAAGAAAAAACATATACGGAATTACAATATATGGATTAAAACTAAAGCTTAAACACAGCATTGAAAAAATTAACGGAACCAAACTAAATATAACTAGTATCTTTGCCGTGAATTTATCTATTAACCCTCCTACAACTATCGCTATAAAGGAGACGGAAAATGAATAGATAAAGTAATTGCCAGTAATCCAGAGATGTGACCAATTTTTACTATCCGCTATATTTAAATGATGAAAAAATAATGCTGTTAAAAT
>CAZCWO010000054.1:0-7999 GCA_964502335.1 uncultured Rhodobacterales bacterium
TAGCATTAGATTTTGGTGGTGAATTAGCCAATTACGGCTGCTTTGTTGGCTCGCATGCAATTGTAGTTTTATCTGATAAGGACAATTTGGCTGACGTTGCTTTAAATCTAGTTTCCTTTTTCAAGCATGAAAGTTGCGGTCAATGCACGCCTTGTCGAAATGGCACAGAGAAAATAATTGGCATCATTAAAAATAATAGTAAATGGGATGAAAAATTGTTAAATGATATATCTGAAGTTATGGCTAATGCGTCAATTTGCGGATTAGGACAAGCAGCTTCAAATCCAATCTTATCCGTGATAAAATTTTTTCCAAAAGAAATAGGAATAATATAGAATATAATTATGGGTAAAGAAAAAATAAATTTTGAATTAAATGGAAAAAAAGTCACGGCTTACCCAAATGAAACTATTTGGGAGGTTTCTGAAAGGCTGGGTGAAACTATTCCTCATTTATGTTTTTCTCCAAAGGAAAGCTACAGACCCGATGGAAATTGCAGAGCATGTATGGTGGAGATTGAAAATGAAAGGGTTTTGGCTGCTAGTTGTATCAGATGCCCTCAAGAAAATATGAAGGTATTTATCAATTCAGACAAAGCGATAAAGTCACGTTCATTAGTTATGGAGTTATTAGATTCTGATCAACCCAATAGTGTTAATCACGATCCTTATAGCCATTTTAGTGATGTTAATAAAAAAGTAAGTATTAACAAACCAAGATTTGAATGTAAAAAAAGTCCTGAACCTGATAGCTCTCATCCAGCAATAGCAGTTAATTTAGATTCCTGCATACAATGTGGATTATGTGTAAGAGCTTGCAGAGAAGTACAAGTAAACGATGTTATAGGATTTTCTGGAAGAGGAAGTGAAACAAAAATTGTTTTTGATTTTGATGATAAATTAGGAGAAAGCACTTGCGTAGGATGTGGAGAATGTGTTCAAGCTTGCCCAACTGGAGCGCTTATGCCAAAATCTGTTTTAGATGAAAATCAAAATTTCAAGTTCGCACCTGACAGAAAAGTTGATTCTGTCTGCCCTTATTGTGGAGTGGGTTGCCAGTTAACTTATAATATAAAAGATGACGAAATCATATCAGTTTCTGGCAGACCAGGACCTGCTAACAAAAGTAGACTATGTGTTAAAGGAAGGTATGGCTTTGATTATATCTCTAACTCAGAAAGACTTACCAAACCATTAATTAGATTAGAAAATTCAAATAAGAAGCAAAATTACTCATATGAACCATCAGATATTTTATCTAATTTTAGAGAAGCGACTTGGGAAGAAGCTCTAAATTATGTTGGAGAAAAACTAAAAGATTTAAAAAATAATTTTGGCTCTAACTCGTTAGCTGGGTTTGGCTCAGCTAAAGGGAGCAATGAAGAGGCATATTTATTTCAAAAACTAATTCGAACAGCCTTTAAAACTAATAATGTCGATCATTGCACAAGGCTTTGCCATGCATCTTCAGTCGCTGCATTATTAGAAAATATTGGTTCAGGTGCAGTCACAGCACCTTTTTCAGAAGCAAAAAATGCCGAGGTCATATGGGTTATTGGTGCTAATCCTTCTGTTAATCATCCAGTTGCTGCTACATTTATAAAAAACGCAGCAAAAAATGGAGCTAAATTATTTGTTTTAGATCCAAGAGGTCAAGTTTTAGATAGATATGCTAGTGACAGTATAAATTTTTTACCAGGAACTGACGTATCTCTTTTGAATGGAGTTATTCATACCATTATAAATGAAGAATTATATAACAAAGAATATGTTGAGACACATACTATTGGTTTTGAAGAACTTAAAACTTCAACTATAGACTTCACTCCAGAAAAAATGGCAAACATTTGTGGAATATCTGCAAAAAGAATTAAAAACTTAGCTAGAGAATATGCAAGTTCTAAATCTATAATTTTTTGGGGGATGGGAATAAGTCAACACACACATGGAACCGACAATGCCAGATGCTTAATATCTCTTGCACTTTTAACTGGCAATATTGGTTTACCAGGCACAGGTTTGCACCCATTGAGAGGGCAAAATAATGTTCAAGGTGCATCAGATGCTGGTTTAATACCAATGTTTTATCCTGACTATAAAAGTGTTGAAGGTGATCACAGCAATAAAATGAGTGATTATTGGCATACTGAACTAGATAACAAAAAAGGTTTGACTGTAGTAGAAATTATAAACTCTGCATATGAAGGAAATATTAAAGGTATTTATATAATGGGAGAAAACCCAGCCATGTCAGATCCTGATCAAAATCATGCCCGAAAAGCTTTAGCTAATCTTGATTTTCTAGTTGTTCAAGACATTTTTCCTACAGAGACATCAGCTTATGCAGATGTGATTTTACCTGCTTCAGCTTGGCCAGAGAAAGACGGCACTGTTACCAACACTGACAGAAAGGTCCAAATAGGGAGAAAAGCTGTCCCAATGCCAGGAGAGGCCATGCAGGATTGGTGGATTATTAAGGAAATTGGGATCCGAATGGGGCTTAATTGGAATTACGAAAGCCCTAAAGAGATTTTTATTGAAATGAAGGATGTGATGCCCTCACTAAATGGAATTACTTGGGAAAGACTCGAAAAAGAAAACTCTGTTACCTATCCATGCAAAAATGAGTTTAGTGAAGGGTCGGAACTTTTGTTTAAAGACAGTTTCCCAACGCCTAATGGCAAAGGAAAAATGACTTCAACAAATATTTTACCTCCAGATGAAAATATAAATGATGAATTTCCATTAGTGCTTACAACAGGAAGATTATTAGAGCACTGGCATACTGGATCGATGACTAGAAGAAGCAATGTTTTGGATTCAATCGAACCTACACCTGAGGTTCATTTGAGCCCATATCAATTAGAAAACGTTGGGGTAAAACCTGGAGAATATGTCAATGTTAAAACTCGCAGAGGGAAAATAAAACTTGCTGTCAGAGTTGATGAAGCTTTACAAAATGATGTGATATTTATACCTTTTTGCTTTCATGAAGCAGCAGCAAACCTACTAACCAATTCTGCTCTTGACCCATATGGTAAAATACCAGAATTAAAATACTGTGCAGCTAAAATTGAGGTTCCTCTAAAAGTTAATTAATCACTAAACATACAATTAATTCGACTGAGTATTATAAATAAATTTATGTTTAACAAGCCATCAGACCATCCCAAAATTTTAAATGACAAAATTGGTGTATTGTTAATTAATTTAGGAACTCCAAATAACACTGACACAAAGTCCATTAGGATTTATTTAAAAGAATTTTTATCTGATCCACGTGTAATTGATTTACCAAGGATTTTGTGGTGGTTGATTTTAAATTTGATTATACTCAACACAAGACCAAGAAAAACTGCTGCAGCATATAAAAAAATTTGGCTTATAAATGATAAAGATGGTAGCCCGCTTCGAAAGTATACTAGATTACAATCAGAAAATTTACTTAAAGCACTTAATAATGATAAATTAATTATTGATTTTGCAATGCGTTATGGCTCTCCATCTATAGTTACAAAACTTGAAAAATTAAAGAGTGCAGGATGTAAAAAAATCCTCATTTTTAGCTTATACCCTCAATATTCTGGGCCAACAACAGCAACTGTAAACGATGAAGTTTGCAAGTGGATAATTAAACAAAAATGGCAACCTTCTATCAGAATAGTTCCACCATATTTTGATAGACCTGAATATATTTCCGCTATTTCAAAAAGTATTTTAAAATCATTTAAAGAACAGGGAGAGCCAAATATTTTATTACTATCATTTCATGGAGCACCCATGAGGTATCTTATTGAAGGCGATCCATATCATTGCCAATGCATTAAAACGGCAAAGCTAATAAAAGAAAGTTTAAATATTGATGATAAAAAATTGATAATTAGCTTTCAATCAAGATTTGGAAACGAACCTTGGTTGAAACCATACACTGACGAAACTTTAGAAAAATTAGGAAAGCAAAAAATACAGCATCTATCGATTGTTACCCCTGGTTTTTCCTCTGATAATATAGAGACGTTAGAAGAAATTAACATAGAAGGAAGAGAAGCATTTTTATCTTCAGGAGGCAAAAAGTTTACTTATATACCTTGCCTTAATGACACCCAAGAAGGAATGGAACTTTTGCACAAGCTTACGCTAAATGAACTTGCTGGTTGGATATAAATAGATTTAATAATTTTTGCTAGCTTTTATTAGTAAACTTTTATAAAAGTTTACTAATGCGGCCGTGGTGTAGTGGTAGCACAAAAGCCTTCCAAGCTTTTAGGGCGAGTTCGAGTCTCGTCGGCCGCTCCAGATAGTTTTATATATTATTACTTTCAATGCCATTGATCTGGCTTAATTTCTCCTTTTGATCAACATCTAATTCGTAACCATTTGGAAGGTTTATTTCACATTCTTTTTCTTTAATTTTTACAAACAGTTTAATTCTTGAATGTCCCTCAGGTACTTTATCTAAAAATTCCTTCAATTTATCCAAACAATTTAAATCTAAAACATTATAAGATAGTACTTCTGAGTATGACAATGTCTCTTTCTGTATATCTTTTACTTCAAGGGCGTTTAATCTAACCCTTCCAGAATCCTCAACTTTTGTCTCTACACTAACTAAAATAGGCTTATTTTTTTCTAAAAACTCTTTTACTTCAAAATAAACGTCATCAAAAGCGAGGAAGTCATAAGGCCCAAAACTGTCCGTCATATAAACAATGTAAAATTTACTTCCTCTTTTTGTTGTTCTCATTTGAACCCTGCTTACAATGCCTGCTAACTTAATCCTACATCCAGAACCCCTTTTTTTCACCTCCCTCTCAATCTGACTTGATTGAATAATGTCTAAATTTTTCAAGATATTTTTATAAGATTCTATTGGGTGAGATGATAGATACAATCCTAGTGCAGAAAATTCATTTTCTAATTTTTCAGACTGTGAAAACATTTCTACAGTATTTAATTTTACCTTTAAGTTTTGTTCTTCTTGAGCAAATAAAGTGTTTTGGTTTGAATTGTTTTCCCTTTTAAAAAGATCGCAAAATGAAATTAATACATCAATATTTTGTAAAAGTTGATTTCTATTTAGGTGAACACAATCAATCGAGCCAGATTTGATTAAATTTTCAAGCATACGTTTGTTAATAATTGAAACAGGAATTCTTTTTAAGAAATCTTCTAATGAAAGAAATTTACCATTTTTTTCTCTTTCTAAAACTAAATCCTCCATTGCAGAGAAGCCAACATTTTTAATAGCACTTAGACCATATTCAATATAATTGGAATTATCAGTTCTATTGAACAATGATATAAACTCTACAAAAGAGCTGTTAATACTAGGGTTTTGAATTTGAATACCTTGAGATTTTGCTTCAATCACAAATGATGCTAATTTATCGGTATCACTAATTTCCAAAGACATTGATGCAGAAAAGAATTCGTAAGGATAATGGGCCCTCAACCAAGCAGTTTGATATGTTATCATAGCATAACCTGCTGCGTGACTCTTATTAAAACCATAACCTGCAAACGCACTAATTTGATCAAAAATTTGATTGGCTAAATCAGATGAAATTAATTTTTTCGAAGCTCCAGACACAAACTTTTCTCTTTGTGAATCCATTTCAGATTTAATTTTTTTACCCATTGCTCTCCTTAATATGTCTGCAGAACCCAAAGTATATCCAGCTAGTATCTGTGCAGCTTGCTGAACTTGCTCTTGGTAAATCATTATTCCGTATGTTTCCTTAAGAATTGTCTCTAATTCAGGGTGCATATATTCAACTTTGTGTGCACCATGCTTTCTAGAAATATAAGCTGGGATATTATCCATTGGTCCAGGTCTATATAAGGCAACTATAGCAATTATATCCTCAAATCTATCTGGCCTCAAACCTCTCAAAACTTCTTTCATTCCTCCTGATTCAAGTTGAAATACACCTAAAGAATTACCTTGAGATAACATTTGAAAGGTTTTCTTATCTGTTAGGGGTATTTTAGAAAAATCTAAGTAGATATTTTTTTTCTTTAATAACTCAATTGTTTTTTTGATCATTGTCAATGTTTGGAGACCAAGGAAATCAAATTTAACAAGTCCTGCTTTTTCAACCCATTTCATATTGAATTGTGTTGCCGGCATATCTGACTTTGGATCCCTATAGAGTGGAACTAAATCCGAAATCTTCCTATGACCAATTACAATACCAGCTGCATGGGTTGAGGCATGCCTAAACAATCCTTCTAATTTTTGAGAAATTGAAATTAAATTTTGAACTTGCTCATCACTATTCATAACGTTTCTTAATTCTTCAACTTCATCAAGAGCTTGAGCAATGGTTAATGGTCTTGCTGGGTTATTAGGGATTAGTTTAGCTATTCTATCAACCTGACTGTAAGGCATTTCAAGAACTCTTCCTGTGTCCCTTAAAACTGCTCTTGATTTCAACTCTCCAAAAGTAATTATTTGAGCAACTTTTTCATTGCCATATCTACTTTGAACATATTCAATCACTTCATCTCTTCTTGATTTGCAAAAATCTATATCAAAATCAGGCATTGACACTCGTTCAGGATTTAAAAATCTTTCAAATAATAATCCCCACCTAATAGGATCAAGGTCTGTTATTCCAAGGGACCATGCAACGATAGAGCCTGCACCAGACCCCCTTCCCGGCCCTACTGGAATATCATTACTTTTTGCCCAACTAACAACATCCGCAACAATTAAATAATAACCTGAAAAGCCCATTTTAGTCAGAATTTCTAACTCCATTTCTAAACGATCAAAGTATATCTGATTGTCAATGTTATATGCATCCTGCAAGTGAAGTATTCTTTTATTAAGACCATCTCTTGATTGAAAAACTATTTCCTCTTTTTCATCTCTTCCACTTTTGGTTTCAAACTTAGGTAAAAGTGGATTAGATGTTTTAGATCGGGCAAAGCATCTCTGAGAAATTGTTTTAGTATTTTTAATTGCTTCAGGAAGATCTTTAAACAAATCAATCATCTCAGACCTAGTTTTAAAATAGTGATTTTCAGTCATTGATGGCTTGTCAGGATTAGATATTGTTTTACCTGCATCTATACACATCAAAACTTCATGCGCTTCCTGCATTTCGGGCTTTAAGAAACAAACATCATTAGTTGCAACAATTGGAAAATTATTATTGTATGCTATATTAATTAATTGTTTTTCTATTAGCTCTTGTTCAGTCAACCCGTGTCTTTGAATCTCAATATAAAAATCGTCTTTAAAGTGTTCTTTAAAAAGTTCAAGTCTAGACCTAATAATATCATTGTTATTTGCCTTAAATGAATTTGGAATAAATCCTTTTTTAACCCCACCAGATAATATGATTAACCCCTCATTCCTTTTAATTAAATCTTCAATTCTAACTACCGGACCTTTCATTTCATTGGGATTAAGATGAGCATAACTGATAAGATTAATTAAGTTTAGATAACCATCTTCATTACGAGCAATTAAAACTAACTCACCTGTGCCATATTGATCACAAACATTAATCTGGCAACCTAAAATTGGTTGAACACCATTTTCAATAGCTTTTTCTGAAAATTCTAATGCTCCAAACATATTATTATTATCAGTAATCGCTATTGCTGGTTGAGCATCCTTTTTAGCTAACTCTATTATTTTATCAATTTGAAGTGCCCCATAAGAAAGTGAATATGATGAATGAACACGTAAATGAACAAAAAATTCATTTGGGGAGTTTAGGTTACTCAATTATTTTACCTTTTTCTAACTTTAACGTCCTGTCCATTCTGCAAGCTATATCAATATTATGAGTGACCGTTAAACAAGTGAGACCTGTTTCAGAAACAATTTGGCGAAGTTGAGTAATAACTTCTTGAGCAGTATTTGGATCTAAGTTACCTGTAGGTTCATCAGCCAACAAAACGTCAGGAGCATTAGCTAACCCTCTTGCGATGGCAACACGTTGCTGCTCTCCACCAGAAAGTTCGCCTGGCCTATTATTTCTTCT
>CAZCWO010000054.1:8099-12853 GCA_964502335.1 uncultured Rhodobacterales bacterium
ACCTCAGCTGGAGCGATTCTACTTGCTTTCCAAGCGGGGTAAATTGAAGCAATAAAAGAAAGGATTAAAGACATAAGAATAATTTTAAAAACTTCGCTAGGATCTATTAAAACTGGCATTTTTGAAAGGAAATAAATTTCTGCAGAAAATAATTCATTGTCAGTAAAACTTTCTAGAAATTGTCTTATTTTTTCTATATTTTTACAAAATAACAATCCTATGAAAGTACCGATTAATGTCCCCAAAGTTCCAATAGAAATACCTGTTACAAAGAAAATTTTCATAATATTCCGATTAGACGCTCCCATTGCACCTAATACTGCAATGTCTGCTAATTTACTATTCACAAGCATTATCATAGATGAAATAATATTAAATGCCGCAACCATAATAATAAGTGTCAAAATTATAAACATTACGTTTCTCTCAACGTTGAGCGCATTTATAAAAGAAGCGTTTCTGTCAACCCAATCAGTTATCAATAGTTCTTTTTCAGACAAAGATACTATTCTTTCTTTAATATAATTTATGTTTTCTGTTGAATGAAGATAAACTTCAAGATTCCCGATACTATTATTATTTTTGTACCCAAACATTGACTGGGCATTTGACAGGTTAATAAAAACAAAACCATTATCGTATTCATACATTCCTACATCAAAAATATTTATTATATTAAATTTTTTCTGTTTAGGAACTGACCCAAAAGCAGTCACATGCATTTGAGGTGTCATAAGTAAAATTTCATCATTAACTTTTAAGTTTAAGCTTTTACTCAGTCTATGCCCAATAATAATGCCATTCTGATCAAAACTTTCTAGATCTTTATTATTCAGTGAATCCCATAATTGCTTTTTAGCTGATAAATCTGTCCACCTTAAACCCCTAACAACAACACCTGAAGAGTTTCGATTATCTACTATTAATCCTTGGCCTTGAATTTGGGGCGTAACCGCTCTTACGCCTGGAATTTCTGCAATTGCAACAGAGTATTCATCATAATTTTTAAAATTACTGCTATTTTCATACACTCCAATATGGCCATTTAAGCCTAAAATTCTTCCAATTAACTCTGCACGGAATCCATTCATAACGGACATAACAATTATTAGAGTTGCAACACCTAAGATTATTCCCACCAAAGAAAACCCAGCAATAATTGAAATAAACCCCTCTGACCTTTTAGATTTTAAGTACCTAAAAGCTATCATCAGTTCTAAAGAAGTAAACATATTAATATCAACCCAAAAAACTTATAATGTTTTCAAGTGTAACGATATTTACATCACCAGAAAGTCTATTTTTGACTTCATATTTTTCATCTTTAGCGTATCTTGTGCCAATTATTATTTGGTATGGAATGCCAATAAGATCCATACTTGATAATTTACTACCTGCACTTTCCTTTGTATCATCTAATAGAACGTCTTTCCCAACAGACTCAAGCATATTATATACTTTCATGGACATTAAATCACAATGTTCATTACCAACAGATAAATTAACTATCCCCACTTCAAATGGAGCTATTACCTTAGGCCATATTATTCCTTTATCATCATGACTGGACTCAATTATCGCTCCTACTAATCTGCTTACTCCAATACCATAAGACCCCATATATACAGGCGTAGAAGTTCCGTTAGGCAAAGTTACATTAGCAGACATAGATTCAGAGTATTTTTTTCCAAAATAAAAAATGTGCCCCACCTCAATGCCCCTCGTCTTAAGTAAATCCTTTTTGTTGATTTGAGAAGGGTTATGTTTTTCATCTGTAGCAGCATAAAGCGATGTAAATTGATCTACAATTTTTTGAAGGTCTTCATCATAAGATATATTTTCAATATCAATACTTAAATTTATCCATTTTTTATCACAAAATACTTTTGACTCTCCAGTTTCAGCGAGAATAATAAACTCATGGCTTCTATCTCCTCCTATAGGACCAGTATCTGCCTCCATAGGGATAGCGGTTAAACCCATTTTTTTAAATATTTTAAGATAAGAAATAAACATCTTATTATAAGAAACAAATGAACTCTCTTCATCTAAATCAAATGAATAGGCGTCTTTCATTAAGAATTCTCTGCCTCTCATAACTCCAAACCTAGGTCTAATTTCATCCCTAAATTTCCATTGGACATGATACAAATTAAGAGGTAAGCCACGATATGACTTTACATGTGATCTAAAAATATCTGTGACCATTTCTTCATTAGTCGGGCCATATAAAATATCCCTGTCATGACGATCTTTTATTCTAAGCATTTCCAACCCATAATCATCGTATCTTCCTGATTCCTTCCAAAGTTCAGCAGATTGAATAGTAGGCATTAATATTTCATGAGCACCTGAATTGTCTTGTTCACGTTTAATTATGTTAGAAATTTTATTTAACACTCTTTGCCCCAATGGCAGCCATGAATAAATTCCAGCAGAGTCTTGTTTAATCATGCCAGAACGAAGCATGAGCCTATGAGAGATTATTTGAGCATCTTTTGGAGTGTCTTTAATTATTGGCATAAAGTATTTTGAAAGGAGCATGATTAAATTCCTAAAAACGATTCATTAAATTAATAAGGTCTGATTAGCGTAAACCCAAATCATTTTTAAATAATAATTAAAATTAAACATATTAGTATGTAAAATTTAGAATTTGATTTATATAACTAGATTTATTTATATAATTCTATACAAGGTGCATTTATGGTTAAATTTTCAGAAAAACTGCCAAATAAATTTCCCTTATTAAGAATGCGAAGAAATAGAATGAAGGCATTTTCCAGAAAAATTGTTGCTGAGAATCATTTAAATGTTGAAAATTTAATTCAACCATTGTTTGTAACTGAAGGTAAAAATGAAAATACTTTTATAGAATCAATGCCTGGAATTAAAAGACATTCCATTGATTCGATTGTTAATGAAGCAAAAGAAATTGAAAGTCTAGGGATACCTGCAATAGCTATCTTCCCATATATTAATAGTGAACTAAAAGATTCCATTGGAAGTGAATGTCTAAATGAGAATAATATTATTTGCAAAACTATAAAGGAGATAAAAAAAGAATGTCCAAACCTTGGTCTTATTTGCGATGTAGCACTTGACCCCTATACAGATCATGGCCATGACGGAATTATTCACAATAATGAAGTTAATAATGATGAAACTATAAAAATTTTGTGCGAACAAGCAATAATTCAAGCTAAAGCTGGATGTGACATTATAGCGCCAAGTGATATGATGGATGGAAGAGTAAAAGAAATAAGAACTGCCCTTGATAATCACAACTTTATAAATACTATAATTTTGGCTTACTCATCCAAATATGCATCTTCTTTTTATGGACCTTTCAGAAATGCTGTTGGCTCAAAAATTAATCAGAGCAAGATTAGCAAAAAAAGCTACCAAATGAATCCTTCTAATTCTCGTGAAGCAATGCGTGAAATTGAACTTGATATACATGAAGGTGCTGACATTATTATGATCAAACCTGCCATTAGTTACCTAGATATCATTAAGTCCGCCTATGAAAGTTATAATTTACCAATTTTTGCGTATCAAGTATCTGGAGAATATTCAATGATTAAGGCTGCAGCAAATAATAATTGGGTAATTGAAAAAGATGCTGTATATGAAAGTTTGATAAGCATTAAAAGAGCAGGAGCAACAAGTATATTAACTTACTTTGCAAAATCTGTTGCTAAAAATCTTAAAGAAGGCCTATATAATTAATGCATAGGTGTTTTTAAATATTTGTTTTTTATAACTATTTTTACCTAGAATATAATATCTTAAATTAAATATTTGTATTCTTTTTTTAAATGACAGTTTTAGATAAATTTTTATATATTTTTTTTTAATTAAATCTTTAAAATTGTTTTTGTGAAAATACAATTTTATTTAAAGTAATTAGGAAATTAAAAATTAAATTTGGAAAATTTATGAATATAACTTTTAATGATATTTTGAAGGCCACAGAAACTCTGAAGGGAAATATTAAAAAAACTCCTACAATATATGCTTCAAAGCTTGGTAATAAACTTAACTGTGAATTATTTCTAAAGTTAGAATGTTTACAACTAACTTCATCATTTAAAACCCGAGGAGCATATATAGCTATAAAAAAATCAACTCTTAATAATCCTGGGAAAGGTGTGATTGCAATGTCTGCAGGCAATCATGCTCAAGCAGTAGCTTTTCATGCTAAAAACCTTAATATTCCAGCAACTATTATTATGCCAGAACAAGCGCCTTTTTCCAAAGTAACCAGAACGAAAGATCTTAATGCAAAAGTAATTTTAAAAGGAAGAACTCTTAATGAAACCAATGATTTTGTAGATGACCTTGCTCAAAAGAATAATTTAACATTAATACATCCATATGATGATCCTGATGTAGTTGCAGGACAAGGAAGTATAGGATTTGAGATATTTGATGAAATAAAAGATTTAGACTGTCTCGTTATTCCAATTGGAGGAGGTGGATTGATTTCTGGAATTTCTATAGTCGCAAAAAATATTAATCCAAAAATTAAAATTTTTGGTGTTGAAAGTAAGCTTTACCCCTGCATGTATAATATTTTTAACAATAAAACGTTTCCGTGCGCAGGCGACACAATTGCTGATGGGATAGCAGTTAAAAGTCCTGGGGAACTTAATATTCCAATTATTTCAAAAATTGTTGATGATATTTTTTTAGTAGATGAAATATCAATTGAAAATTCAATTAGCAACCTATTTGAAGAGGAAAGAGTA
>CAZCWO010000055.1:0-12852 GCA_964502335.1 uncultured Rhodobacterales bacterium
GGCTTATGATGTTTCCAGTGCAACTGTTAAAACTCATGCTGTTTGGTGGTTATGGCCAAATACGTGCTTTATGCGTTATCCAGGTCGGTCATCAATGATTGTACTGAACATAATCCCTGTTGGACCTGATCGAACATTGGAAACATATGATTTTTTCTTGGAAACCCCAGATCCGAATGAAATGGAATTAGACGCAATTCGTTACCTTGATGAAGTTTTGCAGGTAGAAGACATTAATATTTGTGAAAGTGTTCAACGTGGCATGAATACACCTGCTTTTATGCAGGGGAGGATTGTTAACGACAAAGGTGGTTCAGGAAAATCTGAACACGCTTTGCATCATTTCCATGGATTAGTATTGGATGCATATAAAGAATTTACAGTGTAAAACACTGATTTCGATAGAGTTTTTCAATTTATGAAATGAATTAAAAAATGAAGATAAAATTTAAATGGTAAAACCTAATATTGTAATAATTATGGCTGATCAATTAGCCCCTCAATATTGTGGTATCTACGGTCATCCAGTTGCCAAGACACCCCATATAGATTCTCTTGCGAAAAGAGGTGCACGCTTTAACGCTGCTTATTGTAATTCACCCCTCTGTGCGCCATCTCGCTTTTCATTTATGTCAGGGCAACTCGTCAGCCGTATCGCAGCATACGACAATGCATCAGAATTTTCTTCTATGACACCAACTTTTGCTCATTATTTGAGATCGTTGGGTTACCGTACATGCCTCAGTGGTAAAATGCACTTTATAGGTCCAGACCAAAAGCACGGTTTTGAGGATCGCGTTACAACGGATATTTATCCATCGGATTTTGCTTGGACACCAGATTGGGAAGCGCCAGATGAACGCATTGATAAATGGTATCATAACATGCAAACCATTAAGGAAAGTGGAATGGCTGTTGCCACATTTCAAACTGATTACGATGATGAAGTAGGCTTTGCTGCCAATCGCTGGCTAATAGATCAAGCTAGAGAGAGAGCTTCAGAGAATTCACGTCCCTTTGCTTTGGTTGCAAGTTTCATTCATCCACATGACCCTTATGTTGCAAAGCCAGAATGGTGGAACCTTTACTCTGATGATGAAATTGAGTTGCCAGTAACGAACATAGACGCTATAGACATGGATCCATTTTCGAAGCGTTTACTTGATGGTATTGAAGCTAGTTACACTCCACTTAGTAATGAAGAAATTATACGTGCTCGCCGAGCATATTTAGCTAATGTAAGTTACTTTGATAGTAAGGTTGGTGAAATAATCAAATCAATATATGACATTGGTGAAATTGATAATACAGTCATAATTGTTACTGCCGACCATGGAGATATGCTTGGAGAGCGTGGGCTATGGTACAAAATGAATTTCTTTGAACATTCTGCGAGAGTTCCGCTGATTTTTGCTGGACCAAATATCACTGGCGGTATTATTAAAAACACATGTTCATTAGTCGATATTTTGCCTACTTTAATTGATTTTGCTGGTGGTTCAGAAGATATTTTGGGCAAAGAAATAGATGGAAGGAGTTTAGTTAATTTGCTGCATGGAAAAGAGGACCCTGTGGATGAAGCCTTTGGAGAATACTGTGCGGAAATGACTGCTCATCCAGTATTTATGATACGTAGAAGTAATTTAAAGTACATTCACTGTGACGAAGATCCACCTCAATTATATGATTTAAATATTGACCCTTTGGAGACTAGAAACTTTGCAAATCATCCGGAATACAAAGAAGCAGTGGAAAGTTTTGCCAATGAAGTTTCGTCACGATGGGATAGTAAGAAACTTCGTCAAGATATAATCAAAACTCAAAAGTCTCGTCGTTCACTTTTCGATGCAATGTCTGCTGGCAAACTTGAGACTTGGGATTACAATCCTCCAAAAGATGCATCTCAGCAATATGTTCGGAATCATATGGATTGGACAATTGCGGCTTCTCGTTATCGCTTTCCTCCTATCAGTGGTGACAAAACATGATGCTTAAAGAAAAAAATGCTCTAGTTACAGGAGCCAGAGGAGGCATAGGAAGGGCCATTTGTGCGCGTTTAATTAAAGAGGGAGCAACTGTTATTGCAACAGATTTAACGCCCAATGGTTCATATGCTAAAAAAGTGGAGGACGGAGCAATTTTTTTAAGTATGGACGTCACTTCCGAGACAAGTGTTAAGTCTGCATACAAGGAAGTATTAAACAAAATAAATAGTTTAAACATCCTAGTGAATGCTGCTGGAATCGAAATAGAAAAAACGATTGAAGATACAACTTTAGAGGAATGGAATAGGTCCTTCGCTGTGAATGTAACCGGCACCTTTTTAACTTCAAAATATGGACTTCCCTTACTTCGCAAAGCTGCAGAAAAGGGAACAAATTCGAGTATTATTAACTTTGGATCTTATGATGGGTTCATTGCTGATCCTGGTTTAGCTGCTTACTGTGCTACCAAGGGCGCAGTCCATGCACTAACACGTGCCATGGCCTGTGACCACGGACCAGAGGGCATACGCGTTAATGCCATTTGTCCTGGTTATATCGACACACCTATGCTGAGCAGTTTCTTTTCTGGAGAGGGTTCTGGTGGTGGTGGAAAAACAATAAATCAGTTAGAGCAGGCTATTCGTGATGTCCATCCCATACGCAATTATGGCACTCCAGAAGATATCGCAAATTTAGTTAATTGGCTTGCAAGTGATGAAGCACGCTACGCAAGTGGCCAACTTTGGGTAATGGATGGCGGTTTGAGTTCGCAAGTTCAACAAATGAGGATCTAATTAATGTTGGAAGTTTTGAATATAGAATTTCATTTTTCACGTTATGGAAATCAGTGATTAAAACGGCAATCATTACAGGTGGAAGCCGAGGGATTGGTCGTGCTATTGTTGATAGATTTTTATCTGATAAATGGCATGTAGTAAGTTGTAGCAGAAGGGAATGCCCCGATGATCTACATGGTAAAGTTGTTTGGGTTCAAGCGGATGTTTCAAGTGCATCAGATACAGCTAAAGTTGTTTCTTGTGCAATCGATAACTTTGGAGTGATTGATGCATTAGTTAATAATGCAGGTGTCCAGGTTGAAAAGACATTGGAAGACAGTTCAGATGAAGACTGGGATCAAGTTATTGGAGTAAATTGCAGGGGGGTATTTAATATGTGTCGTGCAGTTTTAAAACATATTTCTCATGGTGGAAGTATAATAAATATTGGCTCAATTTCGGGACATGTATCTGATCCTTCAATGGCGCTTTACAATGCCTCCAAAGCATTTGTGCATGGTTTAACACGCTCGATTGCAGTTGATCATGGGGCCAAAGTTCGTTGCAATGCAATTTGTCCTGGTTGGACTATGACAGAAATGGCTGAAGACGGCTTTGCTTTAGCGGATGATCCAGAGGCTGCCATGCAGGACGCTCTTGCTCGTCACCCTGTAGGTCGGTTTGGTCAACCAAGGGATATAGCGAATATGGCATCATGGCTTGTTTCTGACCAGGCGCAATATGTGAGTGGACAGATGTTCACTGTCGATGGAGGATTGACAGCTGCATCACCAATAAGCCCAGGTCTGTTTTAAAATTAAAATATAGGAAGCATCTCAATTACTATTATATTCGGTGCAAACTTTTTCCTAATCAACTCTAAGCTAGTGATGGATAGACAGAGAAGAGATATTGGATATACTCAAAGTAATAGATAAAACTGAAGGAATTAATATGGAAACTGGAAGTCATTCCTATATAGACAACCCTAAAAATGAGAATGTTAAAATTTTTATTAACGGCGAACTATTTGAAAGAAGCAAAGCAAAAGTGTCAGTTTTTGATTCTGGCTTTCTTCTTGGTGATGGTCTTTGGGAGGGCATGCGTCTTCATAATGGTCACATTGCATTTGTTGAAAGTCATTTAAAACGTCTTTATGAAGGCGCAAAAGCAATTGATCTTGAAATAGGATTAAGTAAAAAGGAACTTCATGAAGCAATCTTGAAAACCTGTGAAGCGAATAATATGGAAAATGGTGTTCATATTCGATTAATCGTTTCAAGAGGATTGAAGAAAACACCATTTCAAAGTCCTAGAGCAAATATTGGAAAATCAACAATTGTTATAATTCCCGAATGGAAAGAGGCAAAAAATGATTCATTTTCAAATGGATTAAATCTTCATACTGTTCATATTCAAAGGGGGCCAACTACAATACAAGACCCACAATGGAATTCCTTAAGCAAATTAAATTGTATTTCTGCTTGTATTCAAGCAGAAAAATCAGGAGCTGATGAAGCTTTGATGCTCGACCCTCATGGTTTTGTTGCAACATGTAACTCAACTCATTTCTTTATTATTCGAAATGGAGAATTATGGACATCAAATGGCCTATATTGCATAGAAGGAATTACAAGAGAAAATATAATTTTTTTAGCAAAAAAAAATGGAATAACAGTAAAGGAATGTAATTTTTCACTTACAAAAGTTTACTCTGCTGAAGAAGCTTTTGTCACTGGAACATTTGCAGGTTTAATTCCTGTCAAATCTGTTGATGGGAGAGACATAGGAAAAATTTTGCCAGGATCTATAACGTCTAAACTGCGAAATGAATATCTAAAATTACTAGAAAAAGAATGCGTGTGATCTTTTGATGCAAAACATCATCCGAATTGCAATGTGGTCAGGGCCGAGAAATTTATCTACAGCCCTTATGCGAAGTTTTGAAAGTAGAGACGATTGCCATGTTACTGATGAACCATTTTATGGCTCATTTTTAAAAAGAACAAGCATTGATCATCCTATGGCAAATGAAGTGATTAATGAAATGGAATGTAATTATGAAAAAGTTGCAAAAGAAATAAATGGACCCCTAAAAAATAATAAATCAATTTGGTACCAAAAACATATGTCTCATCATATTCTTGAAGGAGATGATATTTCCTGGAGTCAAAATATGACAAACTGCTTTCTTATAAGAAGTCCAGAAGATATGTTATTTTCTTATAAAAAAAGAAGAGAAAAATTTACATCTGATGACTTTGGATTGGAAAAACAGTTGGAAATTTTTCAAAAAATTTCATCGCATTCTGCTAAAATTCCTCCAGTTGTAGATATAAACAAATTATTGCAGGATCCTGAAAAATATTTAAAAAAACTATGTGAATTAATTGATATTCCTTTTTCATATAAAATGTTAAAATGGAAAGCTGGATCAAGGGGAAGTGATGGTCTATGGGGCAAGCATTGGTATAAGAATGTTATTGAGACGACTGGTTTTATAAGGAAAAATTCTGTGAAATCAGATTATAATTTTACTCAAGATATGAAAGATATTTTAGAAATCATTCGACCTGCATATAAAAAATTAGCAGAATATAGCATTTAAAGACTAATTTCTTACTCCGTTAATTGTATTTTGCTTGAATTTGAAGTTTGAAAAAAAATTTTTATAAATTTAAAAATTTTCTTAACTTTTGTAACCAAAAGGGTCTTCAAATGAATAAGATGGTTGGGTAAACCAATTAGCTCCATTCTCATCCATATAAATATGATCTTCAAGTCTGACACCAAACTTTCCATAAATACAAATTGATGGTTCATTAGAAAAACACATTCCCTTTGAAAGTTTAGTTCTGTTCCCTTCAACTATGTATGGATGTTCATGGATATCTAGTCCTATTCCATGTCCAGCTCTATGAGGTAACCCAGGAGTATTATATTTCGGTCCTAACCCATTTTTGGTTATGACATGTCTAGCAGCTGCATCAAGCATTTGACATTCTGCACCGATATTAGCTTTTTCAAAAACTGCCATTTGAGCTTCTTTTTCTATTTCCCAAATTTGTTTTTGAAAATGATTGGTGTTTCCAAAAACATAACTTCTTGTTATATCAGAGCAATAACCAGCTAAACCTGCACCAACATCTATTAAAACCATATCTCCTTTTTTGAGACTTTGGCTATATGATACACCATGAGGATAAGCAGAAGCCTCTCCAAAAAGTACTATTTTAAATACAGGTGCTGTATCAGCTCCCAACCTTAAATGCGCGTCCACCAGAAATTGTTGCACTTCTTCGGTTGTCATACCTTCATACAATACTCTTGCAGTCGCTTTATGGACTTCTAAAGTGATATTCATAGCTGATTGAATTATGGAAATTTCATTTTCACTTTTAGTTATTCGACATAATTTTGTTATTTCTTCAGCATTAATAAGTGTAAATTGATTGTTCAATTTAGAAATTGAGTCAAAAATAAATAAAGGTGTCATTTCATCAATTGCTATTATATTTTTAGGTTTGATTAAATCATTTAATAGGTTAATAAGAATTTTTGTTGGACTTTGAAATTCTTGCCAAGTGATTATTTCGCCCTCAATGGTAATTAGATCAATCATTTTTTCCTTCTCAAATTCTGGACAAATATAATAAATTTTTCCATTGGAAAGCACTACAGCACCATGAAGTCGCTCAGAAGGATGCAAATTAATAGAAGTAAAATAAGAAAGATTTGTTGAACAATCCAAATAAATTGCATCAATATTATTTTTTTTCATGATGGAAGTTAATTTATTAATTCTTTCATAGTATTCTGACTTTAAAATAGAAACAGTGCTGCTGACCATTGAAGTCATATTGTCTAATTCTTTTTTGACACTCGAACCGCCAATTCCTAAAGTCATTTAAAAACCTATACCTTCTTAAAAATTATATTTTATAAAACTTAACTATTTTTAGATAAATTGAAATAAAGAATTTAAAATCATAAAGATCCCAAAAACTTTCATAATAATAACTATCAATTAAAAATACTTTGTTAAACCAATATTCAACCAAATGGAATCATCTAAAATAAAAGAAGGATCATTGATGTTAGCCTTAAATGATAAAAGACTACCCTTTAATTCAAGATAATCTGTAATTTTGATAATTGCATCTGTGCCAATCAATAAATTATTTCTATTAGCATCTCCGGCTAAATAGATGTTATTTACTATTTGCTCACTATTAAATTTGTTTGATAAATTCAAAGTATAGGAACTGATTCTATTAGGTTGCACTAAATTAATGCTGTGTCCAGGTATATAATATGTATCATTGTTATTTAGCCAATGAATTGTTTCAAATTTTCCCAATAAATGTCCCGAGTTATTAATTGCATATTCAAAACCAAAGGCTACATCAATTCTTTTGTGATTTGAAAGTCCATTTAAATTTGATCTTTTTAATCCTGTTTTAGCAGCAAGATCCATTTTGAAAAGTAATTGCTTATATGTTTTGTGAGAACTAATCCCAAGAAGTTTGTAGTTATTTGAATAGCTTTTGTTTGTTGAAATGTCGACTACGCCTGTTCGACTTAAAAGCTTGCCCGCATATAAATTCACAGCACCATTTTTAAGGTTATAGCCAAAACTTACCCCCATCTCTTTTTCAGCATGGTTACCTGAGAATGTTTTAGAATGAGTGACATCTGGGAATAAACTAAAGAAGAATGAGGTTGTTGTCTCATTCGTGAAATAAGTTGATTGAGCAAACCATCTTCCTATTTGATCAGAATTTGGTAATTCCTGTTCAAGTATTGAATTAGAAATATTTAAAACATCAAGCGCTGTAGAACCTTCAACATCTCCCCACGTGATCCTATTTTTTCCAAAAACCCAATTTATTGGACCGGAAGAATTTTGAATTTGTAATAAGTGAACGTCATATCCAAATTGATCTTTCTTTGTTTCGTGTTTTAATCTTCCAGAAAAATCCACAAAACCAAATTCACCTAGATCAAAACTACTTTTTAAGTTTAAATTAGTTTTATAATTTTGATTTGAAATATCAGAAATATTTGAAAAAAAACTCCCTAAAGTTAATGATGTGTTTATTTTGTTGAATTTGGATTTAAATAAATTAAAAGATCCATCCAAATAAAAACTTTCAAGACTTCCTTGACTGCCTAAGTTAATAACATCATATTCTGATTCTGTTTCTAATTCAACTTCATCAGGTAATACAATAACTTCATCAGAAAATGAATGAATTGGTAAGAAGTAGAAAAAAAATACAAATAAAAATGATCTCATTAAAAGATTAACTGGTTTGATCGCGAATACTTTTTAAATGGCCTTGCCTAAAGGCTTTGTCTGTCAAAGAGCGCTTAGTAAATAACCCGCTATCAATGTTTACTCCAAAATTAATAGACAATAACTTCATGTTTGATAGCCTTTGTGTTTCAAGGTTTAATATCGTAATTGATTTGGCTAGCCAAATATTATTAATTTTATCAATTTCATTGACGAACAAACGCCTGATTTCAGTATCTTTTCTATTATACATTTTTGCTTTTAAAACTATATATTTATCTAGATCAACCCAAACAATACTTTTGCCGTACCTGCTTTTTTTTGCTTTATGCGGTTTAGGAATTTGAGTAATGATTGCTACCCTTTTATTTTTATAAGTTGTTTCCTTCAATATTTTGTAATCATAGTCATTGATTTTGCCACTTTCTTGATCTTCACTGGTAAATTCAGAACCAAAAATTGCAACGGGCTCAGCGTCAGCATCTGAATTTGAAGAAACAATTCTTTTAATCTTGCCAAAAGCAGATAGATAAAGCCAAGTTTCGTTATCTTTATTCGAATCATCATAATTATAGCTCAACATCCCAATACCTCGCTCAGAAGGAGGGTCTTGGATGAAAGCAATACTCTTGCTATCTTTTCCATCAGGACCAGTATTAATTGCAATACTTTCAATTTGTTTTATTGTTGGAGTTTTGCTGCATTTAATTTTATTTTCACTAATGCCGTACTTACAAGTAGATAATTTTAATAAAGTAAAAACAGATTCATTCCTCGCCCTTACATTTTCATCAACTTTTTCCATTATTTGTTTGGAACTGTCTGCTGAACCTTGACCTATTGATAATATTAACAAAACAGTGACGACAAATACATGTGATAAAATGAGCTTAATAGATTTAATCATGATTTGTTCCATAGACTAAGTTAAAACCTTAGTGATCCCATATTTAGGTTTGAAGACATGAATTAATGCTGGCAAAAATAATAAGTCACATAGAAGAGCAATAAATATTGCAAATGATCCAAATATACCAACACGTGCAATTCCAAGATGATCTGAAAAACCAAGCATTAAAAATGAAACCCCCAGTATTAATGTAGTAAAAGTCACAGCTCTGCCAACCTGATCAACAGTATTCTTAAGTGCATCATTAAAATTGTTACCCTGAGCTAAGTTCATACGATAATGTGATACAAAATGTATAGTATCGTCAACAGCAATTCCAATTATGAGAGGGGCGATCAGAAGTGTGTCCGCGTCAAGGGGGATGCCCATTAGACCCATTAAACCAAAAGAAGAAATGGTTGGAAGAATGTTAGGAATTATGGCAAGGATACCTCCTGAAACTGAACCAAGGGTAATGAGAAGAATTAAAGAAATTACAACAACTGCAAGTGAAAGTGATTTAAATTGACTGTAAGACATTATATCAGCTAAACGAAGTAAAAGTGCGAATGTTCCTGTGACGCCATATTCCATTTGAGGATAATTCAATCGTAATGGCTCCAAAATTTTTGCTAGATCGCTTTCTAAATGTTTGAATAATTCACTGTATACATTGCTACTTGCATTCCTAAGTTGGATTGTAATATGGCTTTGTGAAAAATCATCTGTAACAATCTTTCTTCTCTTTTCAGGGTTAGAATTATTAAGTAATGAAAGCAGTTGAGAAACTGCGATTGAATTTTTTGGTAAATTATAATTTTCTTTGGACCCATCACCCAACGTTTTGTTTAAATTTTTCACAATGTCAGTTAAAGAATATGTACGAACAACGTGAGAACTATATTTTTGCTCCATTAAATCTTGAAGTTCTGACAGAGCTTTCAGGACAGAAACATCAGTAAACCCATCAGAAACTTTCAGATTTATCATTATTTCCATTGAACCTGTTCCAGACATCTCCTTATCAACGATGTTATAGGTTTCACGGATTTTTGTTCCCTCTTTAAATAATTCTATTATATTTGAGTCCAGCTTGACTTTAGAAATTCCTACACTGCAAACAGCTAAGAGAAATAAAAAGAAAACAATAATGAAATAACGAAACCTGTAAGAAAACGTTGGTACTCTTGAAAGTAATTTTGGCAACCAAGCTGCGGTTAAAAACCAGTAAATTCCAAGTAACTTTATTAATTTATTAAATTTCTGAAAGACATAAATTACATAAGAAATATACTTATAATGATTTTGATTAACATTTTTTGACTTTACTGGAAATGAAGGATGCCAAAAATCCATAAGTACTGGCAAAATGACTATTGTAAAAACAAATGCCAGAAAAACTCCTAAAGCTGACGTAATGCCAAAAGTAACAAAATGCTGCACACCACCAAATGCAATCATTGACATGGCAGCCATAGTTGTGATGCTTGTTAAAAGTATTGGGACGCCAGTTTTTTTATAGGCAAGTTTAATAGTTGAGTGGTGGTCAAGGTTGTTTTCTTGAAAAAATGTGTAGCCATTCAATACGTGGACACAATCAGCTATTCCTATACCTAAAACCAATACCACAGTTAACATAATTAGTGTAGTTGAAGGTATTCCCAGCCACGCCATACCACCAACAAGCCAAATGCATGAGCTCACTATACATGTTACTGTCCAAATAACAGCAGAACCTGAATTAAAAAGACTAAAAAGAAAAATAATAATAATTAACAATGATATAATCACAAGTATTCCAGCTTGAGACATAATTTCATAAGCCATATCAGTTAAAGGCGCCGTTCCAACAAGGTAAAAATCAAATACAGAACTATATTTTTCATCTTGTAATAACTTGTTTAAAGGAAGCATCAGGTCAGTATAATCAGAGGGCTGAGTGTTTTTATATTTTATTTCAGAATTCTCAACTGCCGCATCAATTTCCAAATCAAAGTTATTTAAAGCTTTATCAAGTTCATCAACTTCAATTTCGCTTTCTTGAGAGGCGTTCAATTCCAGATCAACTGGTATTGTGCCAAAATCTGTTTTTAATAAAATTGCTCCATAAACTTTTGATTTGGAAAAGAATAACAAGTTTAAATGTTTTTGATTGATTGAAATTTCAAATATTTTTTTTGCTAGACTATTATCAATCTCTTCTTTTATTGGGATGATGTTTTTACTTAGAAGACTTTCTCCATCGTCAATTTCATATCTCTCATTGGCCAAAGATTGAATATCTGTAATACGATTAAACCCCTTTAGCTGTTCATCACTCAGGTTTAGTTTAAAGGATTTTATGTTTTCCCAATTTTCTAGATCATTTGTTAGATCGCGTAATTTTGTTAGAGATTGTGGAGAAAAAACATCTCCATCTTTTGCTTTGTAAACAATATAAACTCCATCATCGCCACCAAACTGTTTTTTAAAATTTTCAAGTGCTTTAACAGATGGATCTCCTTCATGAAGCCAAGTTTCTATACTTGAATCCAATTGAAACTTTGGTAATCCTGCAGCAAAAAATGCTGTCAACACAATAAAAATAAATAAAATTAAATATCTAAAGGCTCTTAATTGAGAAGGTATATTACTGAAAATTTCAGCTAAATACAAAGTTAGTCTAGTAAAAAAATCAGACATATTTATAAATTTAAAGTTATCGACACAATGTTTAAATAAATAGATTTACTCTAAATTAATTAACAAAGCCATTCTAATCTTGTTCTGTAATAACTCGTATTTTTCTCACTCTATGTTTTTTCTCTCTATAAAAAACATAAAAGCCCGCTGAAACTATAACCATAGCTCCAATCCACATACCTAGGCTTGGGATGTCACCAAAAATCCAATAGCCCAAAACTGCTACCCATAGCAACTTAGTGTAATTATAAGGTGCCAGGAGCGAGGCTTCAGCTCTATCAAAGGCACTTATCATACATAAATGAGCCACGGCACCCATAGCACCTGTAGCAAAAAACACTAAAATATGTATCTGAGAGGGGAGCACCCAAACGAAAGGAACTATTAAGCTAGACCACCCCAGTCCTCCAAGACCAGTGTAAAATAAAGTTGTATATGTATTTTCAGTTGCAGACAGTAATCTAGTCATAATTTGAAAAAGTGCAAAGAATAGCGCTCCTAATAAGGACATAATTGATGCAAAATGCCAGAAATCACCTCCAGGCCTTACAATGATTATAACCCCAATCAAGCCAACTACTACCGCAATCCACCGATGCATATCCACTCTTTCTTTGAGAATTGGAACAGAAAGGGCTGTTATAAACAAAGGAGCCACAAATCCAATTGCCGTAACTTCAGCTATTGGCAGATATGTTAAACCGACAAAGAGGCTAGATATTGAACAGACCACAAAAGCGGGACGGACAATTTGCAGGAATGGTCTATCAGTCGCCCTCAATTTGGAAAGTTTTTCACCCTTGAGGAAAAAGAAAATCCACAGCATTAGGTTAATTCCAACGAAATAACCCCATACAAGCTGGATTGAATGAAGATCTTTTGTGAATAATTTACATACCGTATCGACAACAGATATAAGGAAAATTGCAGTTATAAAAAACAATACACCCTTTAAAGGGTGCTGTGTTTTGATTGGCGTCGTCATTGTTTTAAAACCTTATTCTTTTAGCAAAATTATTGAGCACCATATGTCGTACTATATTTCGAATCATTTATTAACCATTTACTACTTTTTTAAAAATTCCACTATTGATTTTAGAGAAAATTCGCTGTATTCCACTATAGGTCTTGATTTAGGAGTGTAGCTCAACTGGTAGAGCACCGGTCTCCAAAACCGGGGGCTGGGGGTTCGAGCCCCTCCACTCCTGCCAATCTAAGACT
>CAZCWO010000056.1:0-12800 GCA_964502335.1 uncultured Rhodobacterales bacterium
AAAATACTTATCTTATGTGGTCCAGGGAATAATGGTGGCGATGGTCTTTTGATTGGGGAGAATTTAAAAGCATTGGGACATTCAATAGAAATCTACTCTCCTTTTGGCTGTGGCAAAACAGTAGATTCAAATAAAGCTCTTAATTTATTAGATAAAAGGTTATTTATTTCTGAGATAAAAGATCTTTCAAAATATGACATAATAGTAGACGCTTTATTTGGTTTTCAGTTTAACAAACCGTTAAACAAACCAATTGAAAATCTCATTAATGAAACTAATGCTTCTTCTGCAAAGAAAATTGCTATTGATATACCCACTGGGGTTTATTGTAATAACGGACAAATAGATAGGACCGCCTTCAAAGCTGATATTACTTTAACTTTTCACCGACTTAAACCTTGCCATGTGTTGCTTCCAGGAAAAGAGTTTTCAGGTAAAATAGAGCTCTTTGATATTGGTTTAGACAGTTTAGATCAAAAATCTTCTATACAATTAATTCCAGAACCTTTGTTGAAAAGACCAAAGTTGAATGATCATAAATATAATCGTGGTGAGTTGTTGATCCTTGCAAGCAATGAAATGTTAGGGGCATCAAAATTAGCTACTTTAATGGCTAGTAAAGTAGCTTTTAAATCTGGAGTGGGAATTGTTAAGCTTTTAGTTCATCAAGACGATGTCATATTATTTAAACAGCATATTCTAGAAGAGCTCATCCTTCCTTTCAGAGACATCAATGAAATTGAGCAAAGCATCAAAGAAAATACCACATTTGTTTTTGGCTGTGGATTAATTCTAAACAAGATTAACAAAGATGTATTGGATTTAATTTTACAAAGAAGGACAAAAATTGTTTTTGATGCAGGGTCTTTTTCATTAATGGAGAAAGATAAGAGCCATTATTTATCTTTACTAAAAAATCATAAAGGCTCAAAAGTTTTAACTCCTCATAAAAATGAGTTTGGCAGGTTATTTGGAGTTACCAGAAATAAGATTGAGGATTGCATAATAGCAGCTGAAAAATCAAATAGTGTGGTTTTGTATAAAGGAAATGATACGGTGATATCAGACAACAATAAAAATACGTTTATTAATTATTTTACTTCTTCATATTTAGCTACTGCGGGATCAGGAGATATTTTGTCAGGTTTGATAGGCAGTTTTTTATCGCAAGGTTATTCTCCTTTGGAGTCGGCAAATTATGCATGTTTCTTGCACTCTCATAGTGCCATCGAATTAAACCGCCCTTTTTCAGCTTTTGAGTTAATAGATCAAATTTCTATTTTAATAAAACAATACATAAAATAAGTGATTTATTAGGATAACCACTTTTTAGCAATTTTTAATTAGTTGCTTTAATTAGTTGTAACTAATTAATGTTGACTAATGGGAAAATACTGTCAAAATTAATTTAAATAAAAATAATTCTGATTACAAAAAGGAGATCATAATATGCTTCGAATATTATTAAAATTGGTTTCATTGGGGACTTTGATTGGTTTTATATTTTCATTAAATCTTGCCATGGCAGCTGATGTGACTTGGAGAATGGCGCATAAGATGCCCCCAGATAGTCCAGAAGGTAAAGTATTTCAAAAATTTGCAGATCTTGTGGATGAGCATTCAAATGGTAAAATGAAAATAAAAATGTTTCCTAATGAGCAACTCGGTAAAACAAATGCTGTTCTTGAACAGTTAAAAATGGGAACTGTGCATTTATATGCAGAAGGCTCAACTTACATGAAGAAGTGGGTAAAGGAAATTACATGGACCAGTGCCGCATTTATGTTTAGTGACCGTGATCATTGGGTAAGGTTTATGAATTCAGATCTTGTCAAGGGATGGTATCAAAAAGCTTCTGATGAGGCAGGCATTGGAGTTTTAGGAGATGTTACCGCAATTTTGAGAGGTCCTTACAGAGTAATGGTAACCACACGGGATGTAAAATCGTTTGGTGATGTAAAAGGCTTAAAATTAAGAATGCACCCTAGCCAACTTGCAATCGATACTTGGACTACTATTGGTGCTGATGTTAGAACATTAGCATGGACAGATGTTTATCAGTCAATAGATAAGGGTATTGTTGATGCTGTTAACAGTCCTATTGCGCTTGTAGAGTCAATGAGATTTTATGAAGTTGCGCCTCATATTATCAAACATGATGAATACTATCAGTCAATTGGTTTTATGGTTCACCAACCTTCATATGACAAATTGTCAAGTGACCTTCAGTCTGTTGTGGATAAAGCCTATACAGAGGCAGGAAAATATAGTTTTACAGTCATGGGAGAAGCTGCTGATGAATCTCTTGGAAGGATGAAATCCAAGGGCGTCACTTTTGTGTCTGTAGACCGAAAACCATTTGTAGATATTATGGCAGATTTTTACGCCAAAAAACAACAAGCTGGTGAATTGCCTGAGGGCTTTCTTGCAGCTGTTGAGGCTACAAGATAACTGATTCAGTTCATGAAACTACAAAATAAAAATGGACCACTTTATAAAGTGGTCCATTACTTGGATAATTTTCTAGAAAGTTTTTCTTTTATCTTTTTAGTTATAGCGAATATGTGTCTAGCATTAATGTTGATTGGTACGTTCGCTACAATATTTTTGAGACTATTTACAATTTCTTTTTACTGGATTTGGCCATGGACAATGCAATGTTTTGTATGGATGTCTTTTTTTGGTTTCTTTGCAGTTTACAGGAAAAAAAAAGATATAGTTGTTGATTTTTTAATATTCAAACTTGGGTCAAAGGCCGTATTAGCAACTCGTTACATAGTTCCGATTTTAATAATGATTATCATGGGTTTTATCTTGAAAGAAATGCCAGTTATAATTTCTAGTCAAGTAGGAGTAATAGATGGAGTGCTTACTCCTTGGGGAGGTGAACTGGAAAGATATACCCTTTCAATACCTTTAGGTGTATCTTGCTTACTAATTTTTTTAAATTCTTTTCTAGAGTTAGTAAAAACTTATTTGGGTTTCCCAGAAGACTTGCCTTCTTATAGCTCGGACATAGAAGCTTAATTATGTTTATACTTCTTTTTATAGGTTTTATTCTTCTAATTTTAATTAGAGTGCCTGTATCTATAGCCATTGGTGCTGCAGTCTTGATGACGTTTTTGACCAGTGATTTTTCAGACGCCTTGTATATTATACCCCAGCAAATTTTAGAAGGGGTAAATAAACCTTCTTTGGCTGCAGTTCCTTTTTTTATTATGGCTGGCAATCTTATGAATGTTGTGGGAATGACTGACAGGATTTTCAATTTTGCAAATTCATTAGTTGGTCATTTTAAGGCAGGATTAGCTCAGGTTAATGTTTTGTCCTCAATGATTTTTGCCGGAGTATCCGGAGCTGCCGTAGCAGATTGTGCTGGATTAGGGGCCATTGAAATTAAGGCTATGAAAGAAAGAGGTTACAAGGCTGAGTTTGCTGCAGCTGTTACAGTATGTTCTGCCGTTGTTGGACCAATTATACCTCCATCAATCGGTCTTGTAATTTTTGCATTTTTAGCACAACAGTCTGTTGAAAGAATGTTTTTAGCTGGAATGATACCAGGAATAATAATTGGATTATCATTGATGATGTTTAATAGAATTCTTGCCATAAAGAATAATTTTCCTACTCAACAAAAAGCCTCACCTAAGGAGGTCATTTCTTCTGCAAGAGATGGTATTTTGGCTTTGGTAGCACCTGGAATTATATTAGGTTCAATTTTAGGGGGATTTGTAACTGCAACAGAGGCAGGGGTTCTGGCTTGTGTTTATTCTATAATTTTAGGTTTGTTATATAGAACATTGAATTTTTCAAATTTTTGGAAAGCGCTCACAGATACAATGTTAATGACTTCTGTTATTATGATAATAATCGGATTTTCAATAGCTATGGGTTGGCTTTTAGCAATTGAACAGGTCCCACAAATGATTGGTTATTCAATATTTGCTCTAACTGAATCAAAAAATGTTTTTTTAGCTCTTCTTCTAGTATTTATTATTTTAGTTGGCTGTGTTGTTGAGGGCGTGCCAGCTAAATTACTGTTAGTCCCAATGTTATTGCCAGTAATAGATAGTTTTGGAATTGACAGGGTCCATTTTGGAATAATTATTCAACTAGGGTTACTAATTGGCATTGCTACTCCGCCTATGGGGATAGGTTTATATATAATGGTTGAAGTTGGGAAAGTGCCATTCGAAAAAGTCTCTCTTGCGGTATTGCCTTTTATGATACCATTAATGTTGGTTTTAATTCTTTTAACTTATATACCTGAGATCACTCTTTGGCTTCCTAATTACATTTTAGGACCAGACACTCCCATCAATTAACTAAGTTTTTGCTCAACTTTTTTTGAAGCGCCGGATAAATCACCAAGAAATTTTCCATTAAATATCTTTTGATGACTTGCAGGCTCGGACTTTTGTTTTTCTAGAGCCCATGTCACATCATTTTCTGCTTCGCTGGGGGGTAAAATTAATACACCTGAAAAATCAGCAATTACAATATCTCCTGGATTTACAACTGCACCTCCAACTGATATTGGTACATTGAAGCTGCCGCCAGTATCATACAATCTTGTAGTAATTGGTGATGTTCCTTTGCACCAGACTTGTAAATTGTATTCTTTTATTTCAGGGACGTCAGTGCATGGCCCATCAAGTATTACACCTGAACATCCACTTGATACGATTGCTGCAGCGACACCGCCCCCTAAGCAAGCGTGTTTATCGTCACCCAATCTATCAATACATAAAATATCACCTGGTCTTAGAAATTGAATAATATGATGAAGTAATGTTGAGTCTTGACCTGGAATAGCTAATGTTACTGCGGTACCAGCAACTGTAATCTTTCGATTTAATATATTTTGTAACTTTCTATCAACAAATCCCAGATGTCTTTTATGGCCAATTGTTGCTGTTTCAGCTTTGGTGCATTTTTTTAAGAAGTTTTTTTCTATTTGTTTTGGCATTGGATTTAATACATAAGTCAAAATAAACAATCCTTTCTATGTTTTTGTTGTTATATATGAATATAACTTGAAATTATTAAAAACAATTTTTACTCTAACCTTATTATGAATCAAAATACAGAACAATGGAAGATCACCAAAAATGAAGTTTCATCTAAAAAAGGTATTGTAGCTTCACAGCATTGGATTGCATCTTCTTTAGGAGCTGATGCTATGGCTAGAGGTGGAAACGCTGTAGATGCAGCTATTGCATGTGCATTTGCTTTAAATGTTGTTGAGCCATGGATGTGTGGTTTAGGGGGTAGCGGATATATATTAATTTGGCTCGCAAAAAGCAAAGAAATAAAAGTCATAGATTTTCAGGGCATATTACCAAAAAATATAACTCTTGAAGATTATCCATTAGATCCTGAAGTGCCTGAAACTATTATGGGTTTTCCTGGGGTTAAAAATCATGAAAATGTTTTAGGATATAAGTCTATTACAGTCCCAGGCGCAGTTTCTGGATTGTGTGAAGCTTTAAATAAGTTTGGAAAATTGGGCATTGATAGTGTCTTGAGCAAGACAATTGAACTTGCTGACAGAGGCTTGCCAGTTGATTGGTATACAACATTGCAAATTGCTATTGAAGCAGAGGATCTTAGTAAATTCACTGAAACTTCAAGGGTATATTTGAAGAATAATTTTCCTCCTAAACCTGAGCAATATTTGAAATTAGGAAATTTATCCAAAACATTGAAAAGAATTTCTGAAAATGGACCAAATGAATTTTATCAAGGAAAACTAGCCCAAGAAATAGCATCTGACCTTCAGGAAGGAGGGAGTAGAATTACTATAGAGGACCTTGCTTCGTATAGCTTTAAATATAATGATCCTTTGGTTGCTAATTATAAAGATAAAACTCTTTACACAGCAGGAGAAAATAGTGGAGGTATGAGGCTTAATGAAGCATTTAGATTTGTTGAAGAAAATCTAGACCGATCAATCTCTTTTGGACCCCATGCATATGTTACATATGCTAAAGCTCTTAATAAAGCATTTGTAAGCCATAGAAAAAGACTGCAAAAATCTATAAATCATGGTTGCACATCTCATATGAGTGCTGTTGACAGTGAAGGAAACATGGTTGCTTTAACTTATACTTTGCTAAATAGATTTGGTTCAAAAGTAGTCCTGCCTAAAACAGGTATTCTTATGAATAATTCAGTTTCTTATTTTGATCCTCGCCCAGGGTTTTCTACTACAATTGAAGGAAGAAAAAGAATTAATTCTTCTAATATGTGCCCAACTATTTGCGTCGACAATCAAAAAGCAAATTTTTCTGTTGGTGCATCAGGTGCAAATCATATTGTCCCTTGCACTATGCAAATCGCAGCTTTTTTATTAGACTATGAATTCTCACTTGAAAAAGCCTTTGCTCTTCCACGATTGGATGTCAATGAAAGTGAAACCATTACAGTTGATCCAGAAATAGATATTTCAATAATAGAAGAACTGAAAAAGTATTTTCAAATTGAGTTTGCTCAAAACTTAGTTTTCCCTAAATTATATTCATGTCCCTCTGGGGTTTATAGAAATTCAAAAGGATTGAATTTTGGAGCTAGTGATACATTGTCACCTGTTGCATCTGCAGTTGAAGAGAATTTTTATAAAATTAATAATCATGTAGGTTCAAATTTTAATTTAGTAAGGGCTTAAAAATTAATAATCTTTCCCAGGAGGGATAAGATTTTCTACTTTTTGGCCATTGAAAAATCTAGTTATATTCTTTGCAATCTCTTTTCCCCCAGCTATTGGATCCATTAAGCTCGCAATATGAGGCGTTATTAATATATTAGGATTTTTCCAAAAAGGGTGTTCATTTGGAAGCGGTTCAATATGAAAAACATCTAAGGTAGCTTCTTTAATTAATCCTATTTTCATAGCTTCTAACAAATCATTGTCCACCAAATGTTCTCCTCTCGCAGTATTTATTAAGCAGCTTCCTTTCTTCATCTGTGAAAATAAATCCATATTGAGTATTCCTCTAGTTGCATCTGTTAGGGGAAGCATGCATACTAAAATTTCAATATTTTTAATAAAATTCTTAAGCTCGTTTTTACCCACAAATGTTTTAATGCCATTTAACTCTTTTTTGCTTTTAGACCAGCCAGAAACATTAAATCCTAAGTTCTTAATTGAATTTGCACAATCCAAACCTAAGTTTCCCAAGCCCATAACCCCTATATTTCTTTCATGAGCTGGGGGCTCAATTATTTGTTTCCATTCATTTTTATTTCTTGCTTCTAAAATAGTAGAAAGGTTCCTGTGATGGCGTAATACATGTAGTAAAACGTACTCTCTCATTCGAACGCCTAAATCATAACCAGTAGTTTTTATGATGGGAATATTTTTAGGTAAAAAAGGATCGCACAAAATATGGTCTATTCCAGAACCCATTGAGATTATACATTTTAAGTTTTTGAAGGATCTCAACCAACCATCTTCAGGTTTCCAAACAATCGCAAGTTTAATACTGTCATTCTTAATACTTTCATTGTGAAGAAAAAAATTATAATCTGGAAGCAAAGATTTCATATGGTCCTTCCACCATTTTGCTCTCACCTCTCCAACCTTAATTACACAATCCATTTTATTCTCCTAAAATATTACTTTAGAATAATATTTTATATAAAACTATGCATTAAAAATTAAAATATATAAATTAAAATCAATGCCAATGCTATTTTCAATATTGAACTAAAATTGAACCAAATTTTTACAAAAGTATAGACAATATTATTTAATTTTTGTATTAAGACACTTAGTACTTGACAAGTGTTAATTTAAGTTAGAAAAGATCTCAAGAAATGGCAAGAACCAGTCCAGCTAAATTTGTTAGACAAGTAAGGGGAGAGATATCCAGAATTACTTGGGCTACAAGGAGAGATACACTAACGAGCACAATTACTGTTCTAATAATGGTAGTTATAGCTTCGTTGTTCTTTTTTGCAGCTGATTCAATCATTTCAATATTAATACAGTGGCTGTTTGGAATTTTTAATTAGTTTTTATATTTAGGTGTTTAATATGGCATTGCGCTGGTATGTCGTGCATGTTTACTCTGGTTCAGAAAAGAAGGTTGCTGAGGCAATCAGAGATCAGATTGTTAGAAAAGGGATGCAAGATTTGATTTCAGAGGTGTTGGTGCCAACAGAAGAAGTGGTTGAAGTAAGAAGAGGTGTAAGGGTTAATTCTGAAAGAAAATTTTTTCCTGGTTATATCCTGGTAAATATGGATCTTAGCGATGAAACTTGGCATTTAATAAAAAGTCAATCTAGAGTTACTGGTATTTTAGGAAGCAAGGGAAAGCCAGTCCCAATAACTGAGAAAGAAGCGCAGCAACTAATTAACCAAATTAGTGAAGGCATTGAAAGACCTAGGGCTTCGATTATTTATGAAGTCGGTGAGCAAGTTAGAGTTTGTGATGGTCCATTTGCTTCTTTTAATGGTTTGGTAGAAGATGTTGATGAAGATAAAGCAAGACTGAAAGTTGCAGTTTCTATTTTTGGCAGATCAACCCCTGTGGATCTTGATTACAGCCAAGTTGAGAAAGTTTAGTTAGAAGAGTTTAAAGGTAGAGGTTTAAGAAAATGGCAAAGAATATAGAGGGTTATATAAAACTTCAAATACCTGCTGGTCAAGCCAATCCATCTCCTCCAGTAGGACCTGCTTTAGGACAAAGGGGTCTAAATATAATGGAATTTTGTAAGGCTTTTAACGCTGCTACGGATTCAATGGAAAAAGGGATGCCTATACCTGTTGAAATAACTGCATACAGCGACAAGTCATTTACATTTATTACCAAAACCCCCCCTGCTAGTTATTTTTTAAAGAAAGCAGCAAAATTGCAAAAAGGTGGACAGACACCGGGCAGAGATACTGCGGTGGGCCAAGTGACTATTGCGCAATGTAAAGAAATTGCTGAAGCTAAACAAAAAGACCTGAATTCTATTAGTTTAGAAGGGGCTGTGGAAATGATTAAAGGGTCGGCTAGGTCAATGGGATTAGAGGTAGTGGAGTAAAAAATGAAAATAGGTAAAAGACTTAAGAAAAGCTATGAAAGTTTTGAGGTCAATAAACTTTTCTCTATAGAAGAAGCCGTAAAAATTGTTAAATCAAACTCTAATACCAAATTCGATGAAACGATAGACATTTCAATGAATCTAGGTGTAGATCCACGTCAGTCTGACCAAGCGGTTAGAGGAATGGTTGCCTTGCCATCTGGAACAGGTAAGAACGTTAAGGTTGCAGTATTTGCAAAAAATGAAAAAGCTAAGGAAGCATCAGATGCTGGAGCAGACATTGTAGGAGAAAATGATTTAGCAGAAAAGATGGAGGCAGGGGATATAAAGTTTGATAGAGTAATTGCTACTCCTGATATGATGGGTGTTGTTGGTAAATTAGGTAAAGTACTGGGTCCAAAAGGTTTGATGCCAAATCCAAAATTAGGAACTGTTACTATGGATGTAGCTAAGGCTGTAAAAGCTGCTAAGTCAGGAGAAGTTCAATTTAGGGTTGAAAAGTCAGGTATAATTCATGCAGGAATAGGAAAATCAAGTTTTAGTGAAGACGCAATAGCAGATAATGTAAAAGCTTTTATTAAGGCTGTAAATGTTTCAAAACCTTCAGGAACAAAAGGAGTTTATATGAAAAAAATTACTATAAGCTCTACTATGGGACCTGGTGTAAAAATAGATACCGTGGGAGCAGTTTTATGAGTTATATAGTTTTCGAATTCTAAATCTTTTTAGATTTAGATGGAGCTTTAATCAAGTTCCAACCTGTCCAAGACAGTAGGTGAGTTTCTCTTAATTTCCTACTTAGATAGGGTTTCAAAGTTTTTAACTTAAAACCCTGGGCAATTATAATGTTTAATTTTTAAACATTCTTTAACCTGGGGATATCCCCATAACTAAATGGAGATGATCTGTGAATAGAGAAGAAAAAGCAGAACTGATCAAAAATCTTAATTCTACATTTAACAATGCTGGAGTAGTTGTAGTGACTAAGCAAGTGGGTTTAACTGTTGAAGAAAGTAATGACTTGCGAATTAAAATGCGTGAAGTTGGAGCCAAGTATCAAGTGGCTAAAAATAGAATTGTAAAGTTAGCTTTAAAAGATACAAAATATGAAAATATTTCTGATTTATTTTCTGGTCCAACAGCAATAGCTGTTTCAGAAGATCCAGTGAGTGCTCCAAAGGTAGTATCTAGATTTGCAAAAGAAAATGACAAGTTGACCATTCTTGGTGGAGGAATTGATGGGAACTTACTAGGGGTTCAAGACGTTGAGCAATTGGCTTCTTTACCATCATTGGATGAGCTTAGGGGTAAACTTGTTGGCTTAATTAAAGCGCCAGCTCAAAAGCTGGCGAGTATAAGTGTCGCTCCAGCAAATAAACTTGTAAATGTTTTTTATGCTAGAGCTCAACAATAGATAACTTTTATATGAAGGAGTTTAATACAAATGGCTAATATTGAAAAAATGGTAGATGAATTATCTAAATTGACGGTTATGGAAGCTGCTGAGCTATCTAAAGCACTTGAAGAAAAATGGGGTGTTTCCGCAGCGGCTGCAGTTGCGGTAGCTGCTCCAAGTGGTGGAGCTGTAGATGCAGGAGCTGATGCAGCTGCTGAAAAAACGGAGTTTGATGTAATTTTATCTGCAATAGGGGATAAGAAAATCAATGTTATAAAAGAAGTAAGGTCTATAACTGGTTTAGGTTTAAAGGAAGCTAAAGATCTAGTTGAAGCTGCGCCGAAACCAGTGAAAGAAGGCGCTACTAAAGAAGAAGCTGAAGAGATTAAGAAGAAGCTTGAAGAAGCTGGAGCTTCTGTAGAAGTGAAGTAAAATTAATCAACGCCCACCTGAGAGTTAATAATTAAAGGTGGGCGTTAGTTTAGTAATAATAAAAAAATAAAAAGTTTAATTATTTTAATATAATTAATATAGAGAGTTAGAAATAATATGTCTTCAAGCTTAAAATCATTTACATCAAAAAGAAAAATTAGAAGAAGTTTTAGTAAAATAAAACAAATCATTGATATGCCTAATCTTATTGAGGTGCAGAGGGAGTCTTATAAATCCTTTCTTCAAATGTATATTGAGCCCTCCAACAGAGAGGATATAGGTTTGGAGGCAGTATTTAGATCTGTATTTCCTATTGATGATTTTGCTGGAAGATCTAACCTCAAATATGTTTCATATAACCTTGGAAAGCCGAAATATCATGTCGATGAGTGTCAACAAAGGGGACTTACATTTGCCTCTGCTTTGAGAGTGACAATGCAATTGGAAGTTTGGGACATAGATGAAGAAACAGACGCCAAAACCTTAAGGGATATTAAAGAGCAAGATGTTTATATGGGTGACATTCCTTTGATGACTGAAAATGGTACGTTTGTTGTTAATGGTACTGAAAGAGTTATTGTTTCTCAGATGCATAGATCACCAGGTGTTTTCTTCGACCATGATGGTGGGAAAACTCATACTTCTGGGAAATTTTTATATGCTGCAAGGGTGATACCTTATCGAGGGTCGTGGTTGGATTTCGAATTTGATACTAAAGATATTTTGAATGTAAGAATAGATAGAAGACGAAAACTTCCAGCAACAACTCTTCTTATGGCATTATTAAATCAAGAGAGTGAGCAACTCCTTGAGAGTTTGTCTGATTCAGAATCTTTACAAGATAGAACGCGCCTAAACGGGTTTACCCCAGAAGATATCTTAAATTATTTTTATGAAAAAGACCTTTATTACAGAGATAAGTCAGGTTGGAAAACATCCTTTAATCCTGAAAGAATGCGCCCATCGAAAATGTCTAAAGATTTAATTGATGCTGAAACAAATAAAGTTTTGGTTAAGGCTGGAGAAAGGTTAACTCCTAGGCTAATAAAGAAACTTTCAGAAAATGGATTAAAGTTTATAAGAGTTAATGAAGGTGAGCTTCTAGAAAAATTTATAGCAGCTGATATGATTAATTTAAATACTGGAGAAGTATTAATTGAAGCTGGGGACCAAATTGATTCCTCTAAGTTAGAAATTATAAATTCAGAAAATTACAATGAAATTGAAATTCTTTTCATTGATAACGTACATGTTGGTCCATGGATAAGGAACACTCTATCTGTGGATAAAAATAATAATAGAGATGAGGCCTTAATAGATATTTACAGGGTAATGAGACCTGGTGAACCTCCTACATTGGAATCTGCAGAAGGATTATTTAAGTTGTTATTTTTTGATCCTGACAGATATGACTTATCTAGTGTTGGAAGGGTAAAAATGAATAATAGGCTAAACTTAAAAACTGACGATTCAATCAGAATTTTGAGACGGGAAGACATTTTTGAAATTGTTAAGGTTTTAGTCGGCTTAAAAGATGGTAGAGGTATAGTTGACGATATTGATCACCTTGGGAATAGGCGTGTTAGATCTGTTGGTGAACTGATGGAAAATCAATATAGAATTGGCCTTTTAAGAATGGAAAGAGCGGTGAAAGAGAGGATGGGCTCAGTAGAAATAGACACTGTCATGCCTCATGACTTAATTAATTCAAAACCTGCGGCAGCAGCTGTAAGAGAATTTTTTGGATCATCTCAATTATCTCAATTTATGGACCAAACAAATCCATTGTCAGAAATTACTCATAAAAGAAGGGTTTCAGCTCTTGGCCCTGGGGGATTAACTAGAGAAAGAGCAGGCTTTGAAGTTAGGGATGTTCACCCAACGCATTATGGCAGAATTTGTCCGATTGAAACTCCAGAAGGACCTAACATAGGTTTGA
>CAZCWO010000057.1:0-12288 GCA_964502335.1 uncultured Rhodobacterales bacterium
ATTTTCCTATTTCTGAAAGTTTAGTTATGGGTATGCCTTTGTTAAAAGTTTGTGTCCATATTTTTCTATTTCTAGTAACCTCAACGATTAGTTCACTTGAAAGAGCGTTAACTACTGAAATTCCCACCCCATGAAGACCACCAGAGGTTTTATAGCTTTTATCAGTAAATTTACCACCAGAGTGTAAAGTGGTCATAATTACTTCAAGTGCAGACATTTTAGGAAACTTAGGGTGTGGGTCTACTGGAATACCTCTTCCGTTATCAGTTATTTTAACAGTTGAATGATTTATAAGTTCAATCTCAATAAAATTAGCATAGCCCGCTACAGCTTCATCTATTGCATTGTCTAATACTTCTACAATAAGATGATGGAGGGCTTTTTCATCTTTACCTCCAATATACATCCCAGGTCTTTTACGAACAGGTTCCAAGCCTTCAAGTACAATAATATCTTCAGAATTATAGCCTTCGATATTTTTGGAAAGAGAAAATAAGTCAGTCATTTGAATAAGTTCTATTTAACTAAATACAGTGTATAAAATTAAAATAATCATAATATATAGTAATTTTTATAAAAAAAAAGACTATTTCCAGTCTTTTTAAATATAAATATTATTTAAACATTATGATGAAAAATACATTTGATATTCAATTGGGTGAGGGGAATGTTCAAAATTAATTACTTCTTCCATTTTTAAATCAATATAAGCGTTTATTTGATCGTTGGTAAACACACTGCTAGACGTCAGAAAATCATTATCAGTTTGGAGAGATTCTAACGCTTCCCTCAATGAACCACAAACCGTAGGAACATTTGATAACTCCTCAATTGGTAAGTCATATAGATCCTTATCCATAGAGTCGCCGGGATGAATTTTATTTTGAATGCCGTCAAGTCCTGCCATCAACATGCCCGCAAACGCTAAGTAAGGATTTGCCATGGCATCTGGAAATCTAATTTCTACACGCTTCCCATTTGGACTTTGGGCAAAGGGTATCCTACATGATGCAGATCTATTCCTTGACGAATATGCCAAAAGAACCGGAGCTTCAAAACCAGGGACTAATCTTTTATAGCTGTTTGTTGAAGGATTGGTAAATGCGTTTAATGCTTTAGCATGCTTAATAATTCCTCCAATATAATAAAGCGCTGTGTCTGACAGATCAGCATAACCATTACCCGCAAACAAAGGTTTGCCTGATTTCCAAATAGATTGATGGGTGTGCATTCCTGAACCATTGTCACCAGATACTGGTTTAGGCATGAAAGTTGATGTTTTGCCATATGAGTGAGATACCATTTGCACCGCATACTTATAAAGTTGTACATTATCTGCAGTTTCTATAAGAGTTCCAAACTGCATTCCCAGTTCATGCTGAGCTGGAGCTACTTCATGATGGTGTTTTTCCATTGGTACATTCATATCTGATAGAACTGAAACCATTTCACTTCTTATGTCCTGGCCACTATCAACAGGAGGAGCTGGAAAATAGCCTCCTTTAACACCTGGTCTGTGTCCCATATTGCCGGTTTCATAGTCGCGTGAGCTATTGCCAGGGTTTTCTATGGAATCAACCTCCGCATAGCTGACTGTGCTACTAACTTCCATTTTAACATCGTCAAAAATAAAAAATTCCGGTTCTGGCCCAAAGTAAGCGGTATCGCCTATTCCAATTGACTTCATATAATTAAGAGCCGCCTTAGCTGTTGATCTGGGATCTCTTTCATATGGAGTTCCAGAACTCGGTTCAAGAATGTCACAAAAAATTGCAAGTGTAGGCTGAGCAAAAAAAGGATCTATAAAGGTTCTGGAAAGATCAGGTTTCATAAGCATGTCAGATTCATTGATTGCTTTCCATCCTGCAATTGATGACCCATCAAACATAAACCCTTCATTTAAACTATCCTCTGTAATAGTGCTTACGTGTTGAGATACATGCTGCATTTTACCTCTGGGGTCTGTAAACCTGAGGTCGACATATGTTATATCGCTTTCTTTTATTAACTTTAAAACATTCTTGATTTCAGACATTATATTTCTCCAAATTTTTTATTATTTTGAATAAGATTAAATTGCGTCAGAATCCTTTTCGCCGGTTCTAATTCTGATAATTTCTTCTATATTAGATATAAAAATCTTACCATCACCGATCCTCCCTGTGTGGGCAGACCTTTGAATGGTTTCAATGACTTTCTCTAAACTGTTATCTTCGACAATAAATTCTAATTTAATTTTGGGCAAAAAATCAACCGCATATTCAGCGCCCCTGTAAAGTTCAGTGTGGCCCTTTTGTCGCCCAAAACCTTTTGCTTCCAAAACGGTCAGTCCAGACACTCCAATTTCATTTAAAGATTCTTTAACCTCATCTAATTTAAAAGGTTTTATTATGGCTTCAATTTTTTTCAAAATTACTCCTATAAGACTTTAGCTTTCATTATTTTGGCACTTTTACATTAAAATATTATTTTTATTAGTTAGTATTATTATAATTAGTTCTAAAAGGATAATAAATGATTAAAAAATAGGCAATATGATTAAATATTAATCATTAAATGTTAAAATAATTTTTAAGCATTGAAATTGCATCTAAAATATTATCTTCAGAAGTGCAGCAAGAAATTCGAATATAATCATTATTATTGGGGCCAAAACTATTACCAGATATAGACGCAATGCCAACTTTATCTAGAAGTATATTTTGTAATTTATCTGAATCTAATCCTGTCTCCCTTATGTTTGGAAAACAATAAAAAGCTCCATTGGGAAATTTGCAGTTAAACCCATTGACTTCATTAATACCAATGACCATCATCTTTGATCTTTTCTCATATGATTTTCGCATAATAGTAACGCTTTTTTGTGGTCCTGTTATTGCGCTAACAGCTGCGTATTGAGTAAAATTATTTACACAAGAATATAGATTTGTTGCAAACTTTTCCGCGAGATCAATTAAATGCTTAGGAAAAATACCCCATCCTATTCTCCACCCAGTCATTGCAAATGATTTGGATAGCCCATTTAAAACAATAAGTTTTTCTGCAAGTTGCTCATATTCTAGAAAGCTTGAAATTTTGATATTATTAAAAATAATTTTAGAGTATATTTCATCACTAAGAATATAAACATTTGGAAAGTCTTCAAGGTTTTGTACTAATTTATTAATTTCTTTTCTTTCAATTACGCTGCCTGTTGGATTGCAAGGTGAATTTAATATAATTAATTTAGTTTTACTATTAACTTTTCTAAGAATATCATCAGCGTTCAAATTAAAGTTGTTTTCTTCTTTCAAAGGAAAGAAAATTGGCTTTGATCCGCAGTAGTTGATTATAGATTTATAAATTGGAAAACTTGGGTTGGGTAAAATGATTTCACTGCCAATGTCAGATAACATAGAAATTGCAATAAAAATAATGGGTTTGCCACCAGGAGAAACTAAAATATGTTCTGGGTTTATATTCTTTTTAAATAGGTTGTAATTTTCCGATGCAATAGCTTCTCTTAATTCTAATATGCCCCTGGCATTTGAATAGCCATGAGGATTATCTTTTAATGCTTTTATTCCTGCCTCAATGACATGACTTGGAGGGTTAAAATCGGGTTGACCAATGCCTAGATTTATAATTTTTTTACCTTTCTTCTCCAGTTTTTGTGCACGAGCAAGCACTTCAAAAGCATTCTCATTTTCTAATAGATGTGTTCTGTTTTCTTGTTTCATAGTGAAGAATTATGCATTTTATAATCAGTTATGCTAAATAAATTATAAATGAGTTATTGAATCAAAGTTACATTTAGTATTATATTTATTGACGATTATAATCTTATAGGGTTATTTACTCAAGCATTATGGCGGGTGTAGCTCAGTTGGTTAGAGCGCGAGATTGTGGCTCTTGAGGTCGCCGGTTCAATTCCGGTCACTCGCCCCATATTAACTTTAATTGTTTATTTTCAATGGGAGATACTATATTGAGATTTGTTATTATTTTAATTTTACTTACGTTTTCTCCATTGGCTCATTCAGAGAACGTTGAAGGTATCTATCAAACTGAAGCAAATGAAGAAGGAAATTATTTATTGGTTTCAATGGGATCTTGTGAAAAAAATAATAATCTTACTTGTGGAACCATTATAGCAGCTTATGAAAAAGAAACAGAAAATAAAGAATACGAACATCTTGATAAACTTATTGTTTGGGACATGAAACATTACAAGCCCGGGAAATATAAAAAGGGAAAAATTTGGGATCCTTCAAAAGATAAGATTTATAAATCAAAAATGGAAGTTAGTGGCAATAACTTACTTGTCAGTGGGTGTATATTAGTTATATGTAGAGAGCAAACATGGGTTGGTTTACCATAAAGAATGTTATATATTCTGCTAAAGACAATCAAATTAATTTAATAAAGAAATAATAATCGACATGAAAATAACAAAAAAAGCCTCTAAAGGACTTAAGAGAGAATTTAATATAGTGGTTTCTTCAAAGGAAATTGAAGAAAAAATCAATGATAAATTATCTGAAATAGCTGCTTCAGCTAGAATACCTGGTTTTAGGCCTGGTAAAATCCCCACATCAATTTTGAAGGCAAGGGTTGGTAAAGAAGTTATGGGACAGGTTATTCAGTCTTCTATAGATGAAGCAACGAAAAAAGCTATTCAAGATGAAAATTTAAAACCTGTAACCAAACCCTCTATCGAAATTGATAAATATGATGAAGGGGCAGATTTAAAAGCAAAACTTTCTTTGGAAATCATGCCAGAAATCAAACATATCGATTTATCAAAAATTAAATTGAACAAACCAATCGCCGAAGTTAGTGATAAAGAAGTCAAAGAGGCTCTTGACAGGTTGGCAAAACAAAACCAACAAACCGTTCCTATCAAGAAAAAAAGAAAAAGTAAAACTGGCGATACACTGGTGATAGACTTTGAAGGGAAGATGAATAATACTCCCTTTGAAGGGGGGGCTGGAAAGGGACATCATTTATCCCTTGGTTCTCAAAGTTTTATACCTGGCTTTGAGGAAGGTTTGGTTGAAAAAGAAGTGGGATCAGAAACAAAACTTAACTTAAGTTTTCCACAAGACTATGGAATGGAAAAGCTTTCAGGAAAAAAAGTGACTTTTGATGTTAAGATACATGAAATTCGGGAAGCAAGTGCAGTGTTAATCAATGATGATTTTGCAAAAGGTCTGGGAATGTCTTCTTTGAAAGATTTGAAAAAAGCAATTTCTGATCAGATAAGCAACGAACATTCTTTAGCTTCTCGTTCTAAAATGAAAAAATCCCTTCTTGATATTCTTGATGAAAAACATAATTTTGAATTACCTGAAGGAATGTTAGAACAGGAATATAATTCTGTTTGCACCTCTTTGAATAAAGATAGCAATGACACAAAAGGGAGGCATGATCACAATCATGAACATACTGATGAAGACAAACATAAGCCTGATGAAAAAATGTCAAAAGAAGAGAAAATTGATGCTAGAAATATTGCTCATAGAAGAGTAAAACTTGGCTTATTGATGGGAGAAATTGGGCGAACTAATAATTTGGACATTACAGACGAAGAAATTAATCAGGCAGTAATGAAGGAGGCTCAAAAATATCCTGGGCAAGAAAAGCAAGTGCTGGATTATTTTAAAAATAATAAAGAGGCGTCTCAAAACTTAGCTGGACCATTATTCGAGGAAAAGGTTTTCGATTTTATTTGTGAAATGGCAGATTTAAAAGAAAAAAAAGTTAGTGTTGAAGAGCTTTACAACGATCAGGATGTAGACCAAAAGCCTAAAAAACATAAAAAATCTTCAACAGTAAAACCTAAATCAAAAAAATAGATTAGCTATATTGAATATTGTATTAAAATTAACCATATTATTTAAAGTAAAAATAAAGTACCAAAAGGAATACTATGTTTGATAATCTTTTAAATAAATCACATAAGTCTCATCTAACAAATGATTTTAAATCGTCATTAGTTCCTATGGTTGTTGAGCAAACGGCTCGTGGTGAGAGAGCATTTGATATATATTCTAGATTACTTAAAGAAAGAATTATTTTTGTAGTTGGACCTGTTGACGATCATATGTCAACCTTGGTTTGCGCTCAATTATTATTTTTAGAATCAGAAAACCCGAAAAAAGATATTTCTATGTATATTAATTCACCTGGAGGTATAGTAACATCAGGTTTAGCAATTTATGATACTATGCAATATATTAGGCCAGACATATCAACAGTTTGCTTCGGACAAGCTGCTTCTATGGGCAGCTTATTGTTAACGTCTGGTGCAAAGGGAAAAAGATATAGTTTACCAAATTGTAGAGTTATGCTTCATCAACCTTCAGGAGGCTTTCAAGGGCAGGCAACTGATATTGAAATACATGCTAAAGAAATTTTAGAATTAAAGTCTCGTCTGAATGAGATTTATCATTTTCATACTGGCAAACCGATAAAGGACATAGAAAAAGCACTGGAAAGAGATAACTTCTTAAAGCCAGATGATGCTAAAGAATTTGGATTGATTGATCATGTGGTTTCTAAACGAGAAATTGCTGATAAAGATTAGTATAGATTCGGCATAATAAATGCATATTTATAAAGCAAGATATTAGAAAAGTTTTTTCTTGCATAATGTGAATTCAAAGCATAGCTTTAATAAGGTTAGGAGTTAACTTGAAATGGCTAATTCAGATCAGTCAGGTGATGGGAAAAACCCTTTATATTGTTCTTTTTGTGGAAAATCCCAACATGAAGTAAAAAAGCTTATAGCAGGCCCAACTGTATTTATATGTGATGAATGTGTTGAGCTTTGTATGGATATTATTCGCGAAGAAAACAAAAACAGTCCTTCAAGTGAAAAGAAGGAAGCATTCTCACCCCAAGAGATTTTTGACACATTAAATGACTATGTTATTGGTCAAGAAAGAGCAAAAAAAGTTTTATCAGTTGCTGTGCACAACCATTATAAACGTTTAAATAATTCTGACAGCAATGATGTAGAGATTTCTAAGTCAAATATAATGCTAGTTGGCCCTACTGGTTGTGGGAAAACGTTGTTAGCGCAAACCTTGGCGAGAATTCTTGATGTTCCTTTTACTATGGCAGATGCTACAACATTAACCGAAGCTGGTTATGTAGGAGAAGATGTTGAAAATATAATTTTAAAATTATTACAAGCAGCTGATTATAACGTAGAAAAAGCACAAAGAGGAATAGTTTACATTGACGAAATTGATAAAATCTCAAGGAAGTCAGATAACCCTTCAATTACCAGGGATGTTTCAGGGGAGGGAGTTCAACAAGCATTATTAAAATTAATGGAAGGAACAGTTGCATCAGTTCCGCCTCAAGGTGGGCGTAAACACCCCCAGCAAGAGTTTTTGCAAGTTGATACAACCAATATACTATTTATTTGTGGAGGTGCATTTTCAGGGTTAGATCAAGTTATTGCTCATAGACAAAAGGGGACTGCAATTGGTTTTGGAGCAGATGTCCGTTCTCAAGATGACTCAAAAATAGGAGATGTTCTTAAAAAATTACAACCTGAGGATCTTGTAAAATATGGATTGATCCCTGAATTTGTAGGTAGATTGCCCGTTATAGCTACACTTGAAGACTTGGATGAAGCTTCGTTAATTAAGATTCTTACAGAGCCAAAAAATGCTTTAATTAAGCAATACCAGTCTCTTTTTAAAATGGAAAAAGTAAATTTGGAGTTTAGAATAGAAGCATTAAAATCAATAGCTAAACTAGCTATTTCTAGAAAAACTGGAGCAAGAGGACTTCGCTCCATACTTGAGAGCATTTTAATGGATACTATGTTTGATCTTCCCACACATGACAACCTTGAAGAAGTGATAATTGGTTCTGAAACAGTAGAAAATAACAAACCGCCAATCATGGTACATGCAGATAAAAATAAAGATATAGGCGCTCAAGTCTGATTATATAAACCTTTCTACTTGAAAAGTTCTTTAATATTCACATTTATATACTATTATATAATAAAATCTAAATTGGTGATCAAATGCTATCTAATGAAAACAATCAATTTCCAGTATTGCCCTTAAGGGACATAGTCGTCTTTCCTCATATGATTGTTCCTCTTTTTGTCGGAAGAGAAAAGTCAATTAAGGCTTTAGAGGCTGTAATGAGTGAGGATAAAAAGGTATTATTACTTGCTCAAAAAGATGGCTCTGTTGAGGATCCAAAGAACGAAGATCTTTTTAACATAGGCACGATTGGAAACATTCTTCAATTGTTAAAATTGCCAGATGGAACAGTTAAAGTTTTAGTTGAGGGTGAAACTAGGGCTAAGGTTGTAAAATTTTATAATAATAAAAACTTTTTAAATGCTTCTATTTCTGAAGTTAAAGAGGACAGTAAAGGTAAAGATGGTGATCATTTATCTGGAATGTTAAGAGCAGTAAAAACTCAATTTGTTCAATACGCAAAATTAAATAAAAAGATTACCTCAGAAATTTTGCAGATAATTGATGAGATTGATGATCCATCAAAAATTTCAGATACAATTTGTTCAAATATTGATTTAAAAATGTCATCAAAGCAAGAGTTGTTGGAAATAGACAATGTTTTTTCTAGGTTAGAAAGAATTTTAAAGTTTATTGAAGAAGAGCATGGAGTTCTTCAAGCAGAAAAAAGAATTAGAAATCGTGTAAAAAGACAGATGGAGAAGACCCAAAGAGATTACTATTTAAATGAACAGATGAAAGCTATCCAAAAGGAACTTGGTGACAGTGAAGATGGCAAAAGTGAAATAGATGAAATTGAAGACTTAATAAAAAAATCAAAGTTACCAAAAGAAGTTTTGGAGAAAACTAATTCTGAACTTAAAAAATTAAAAAACATGTCTCCAATGTCTGCTGAAGCAACTGTAATAAGAAATTATCTTGATTGGATACTTTCAGTTCCATGGACAAAGAAAACAAGATTAAACAATAACCTAATTGAGGCAAAACAAGTATTAGACGCCGATCATTTTGGTATCGAGAAAGTAAAGGAAAGGATAATTGAATATCTTGCTGTTCAAAAGCGAACTGGTAAAATTAAGGGGCCATTACTATGCTTGGTAGGACCTCCTGGTGTTGGAAAAACTTCTTTAGGTAAGTCGATAGCAAATGCTACAGGGAGAAAATTTGTCAGAATGTCTTTAGGAGGCGTTAGAGATGAAGCCGAAATAAGAGGCCACAGAAGAACCTACATTGGCTCAATGCCAGGTAAGATAGTTCAAGCCCTTAAGAAAGCAGGAACAAATAATCCTCTTATTCTCCTTGATGAAATAGACAAGCTTGGTGCCGATTGGAGAGGTGATCCAAGTTCTGCTTTGTTAGAGGTTTTAGACCCTGAACAAAATAATTCATTTCAGGATCATTATCTTGAAGTTGATTATGATCTATCAAATGTTATGTTTATTACGACAGCTAATACTTTAAATATGCCTAAACCATTAATGGATAGAATGGAAATCATAAGGTTATCTGGTTATACGGAGCTAGAAAAATTAGAAATTGCTAAATCTCATTTACTGCCAAAAGTTATTAAAGATCATGGCCTTGATATAGAGGAATTCTCAATCTCTGATAAGGAAATTTTAGAAATTATTCAATCCTATACTAGGGAGGCCGGGGTACGAGGATTAGAAAGGGAAATTTCCAAATTATCAAGAAAGCTGATTACTGAAATACTCGTTAAAAATAAAAAGAAAGTTAAAATCAATCAAAAAGTTTTAAGTAAATACCTTGGAGTTCCTAAATTTAAGCATTCTGAAATTGAAGACAAAGATATGATTGGGCTTACAACTGGATTAGCATGGACTGAGGTGGGAGGTGAATTACTCTCAATAGAAACTGCTCTTTCTCCCGGTAAGGGCAAAATATCTTCAACTGGTAAGTTGGGTGATGTAATGAAAGAATCTATACAAGCGGCTGAGGCTTTTGTTAAATCCAGAGCTAATTTATTTGGCATTAGTATAAAGGATATTGAAAAGTCAGATATTCATGTTCACGTTCCTGAAGGAGCTACACCTAAAGATGGACCGTCAGCTGGTGTGGCAATGATCACTTCAATTATTTCATGCTTAACGGGCAATCCTGTTAAGAATCTGGTTGCGATGACAGGAGAAATGACTTTGAGAGGTCGTGTCTTGCCAATTGGAGGCTTGAAAGAAAAGCTTTTAGCAGCTTCAAGAGGTGGTATTAAAACTGTCATTATACCAAAAGAAAACGAAAAAGATCTGTCTGAAATACCAGATAACATTAAAGATGGATTGGACATAAAACCAATTTCATTTGTTGATCAAGCTCTCGAAATTGCTTTAGTGAATCCATTGATTCCTATTAAAGAAGTTATAAATGTTGGTGAGAAAGATGGTGAAAAAAGTATAAATATCCAATCATCCGTATCCAAAACGGAAATTACTGCTCATTAGTGGTTATAAATAAGACTTAATTAGTTTTTTTTATAATTATTAATTGACGTGACACCTAGATAAATTTAAGTTGTAACTTATTGGTAACAATCATATACCTATATAAAAACTTTAAATTAATTTAGGGAGTGTTAAGTGAATAAAAACGATTTAATTTCAAGTGTTGCAGAATCATCAGGGTTAACAAAAGCAGACGCGGGTCGTGCTGTTGACGGTGTTTTTGAATCAATTGCGTCCGCCCTTTCATCTGGAGATGATGTAAGAATAGTAGGTTTTGGAAGTTTTTCTGTAGCCAATAGAGCTGCAAGCACAGGTAGAAACCCTCGCACAGGGGAAGAAATACAAATTCCAGCTTCTAAGCAACCAAAATTTAAAGCTGGCGCTCCTCTAAAGAGTGCAGTTAATTCATAAGTAAGTTTTATTTTTGAAGTCAGTATTAATATATTACTGACTTTAAATTTATTTATTTATTTTTGTTGGGCGGTTAGCTCAGTTGGTAGAGCATCTCGTTTACACCGAGAGGGTCAGCGGTTCGAGACCGTTACCGCCCACCATTGTATATGTTTTTTAATTTAGGGGGTGTAGCTCAGTTGGTTAGAGCGCTGGCCTGTCACGCCAGAGGTCGCGAGTTCAAGTCTCGTCACTCTCGCCACTAATTTTTCAAGAAAAATCAACGGTTTTAGAGACTTTCTAGATAATTCTGGGAGGTCTTTTTTTCGGTCTTTTCTCATAATATTGTACGAATATTGTACGAACTTGTTCTAATTTTGTTCAGAATTTATTCTAATGTTCTTTAAATGTTCGGATGCTTTATCTACATATTTTGCACCTTTATCATTAAACATATTAGAATATCGTTCTGACGTTGTTTTGTAATTACTATGTCCTACTAATCTGGATATATATAAAATAGGCATACCACTATGATGATTGTTAGAGACAAAACTATGTCTAAAATTTTTCATAACAGTTTTTTTAGGAATGTAAGTAATATCGGTTCTTTTTAAAACCTTCCTAAAAATAAGCTCTGTATTCGATTTATGTAAAGCTCCACCGTCTCTGTAGGTTATTACAAAGTCAGTAGGCTTAATTCTTATTCCAGCCTTTAAAAGCATTTTAGACTTCTGTAACTTATAATGCTGTAATTCTTCCATAAAATAGGGTGGAAGAGGGACTTGTCTCCTTCTAAAGTTAGTCTTTAACATTTTAACTGCTTTAGGATTTGATTCCCCATAAGCCCAAGTAACTTTCTTATTGCAATCAATTAGATTGTTTTCAAAGTCTACATCTTCCCATGTCAAACCAGCTAATTCGCTCAATATTAGACCACTATATAAAGATAAGGATAGTGTCATATAAGGAGTGTAATCATTTATTTCTTCTGAATACTCTAATGCAGATTTTAGAAGTTTTTCTTGATCATCTCTTTCAAAGACAAAAGGGTTACTTTTAGGAACTGTCCTACCTTTCATTTTATAAGCAATATTTTCTAGTAGAATTCTTTCTTCTACAGCATAGGTTAAAGATGATTTGATTGTATTCAGATAATGATTGGTAGTCTGTTCTGATAATCCTTTATCTATAGTGAAAGTAATAACCTTCCTTAAATGATCTCTATTAAGATTTTTTAATAAGACATGACCTATTAATGGAAAGATGTTTTTAAAATACCCTTTAGCAGACTTATAGGTTGTAAAAGTGACAGTTTCAACTCTGTACCTGTCCTCATTCCATTTTGTGAGCCATTGCTCTAATGTAAGAGTTTTTAAAAGGTCTTTATTTCTATCTTCTATAAAATATTTCCCAGAAGATACATCGTTTAAGACTTTTGACATTTC
>CAZCWO010000058.1:0-11795 GCA_964502335.1 uncultured Rhodobacterales bacterium
TTTTTTATGAAAATAGATTGGGTGCGAACTCACTAGAAAATAGTGATTTTGTTTAGGGCCAATTAAAAAGTTTACAAAAATAAACAAAAATTAATTATGTAAAGCTGTTGTATATTTAGTGAATATAATTGATAATATCCCAGAAGTTATATTTGACAATGCTATACCCAAAAAAATCCCAAATAATCCATAAAGATTATTGCCAATTATAACGAAGGGTATTGTGATTATAAACAGCCTTGACAGGAATATAATGGTCGCATAAGTGGGTTTTTGACAACCATTAAATGCTGCGCTAGCAATGTTTGCCCACCCCCAAAATATGTAACTCAATGAAATTATTTTTAAGTAATTTATTAATAAGTTTTGCACTGTAATATCAGATGTAAATAAACTTGAGAATTTTTGATTAAAGATTATCAAAGGGACAGCTACTATTAACCCCCAAATTGCACTAAGTAAAACCGAATAATTTATTGCTTTATTGATCCTATCTAATTTATTTGCGCCTAAATTTTGTCCAATAAAAGGTGTGAGTGATGAGGAAATAGCAATGATACCAACGGTTGCTAATGATTCAATTCTTAATCCCACCCCGAAAGCTGCTACTGCTTCTGAGCCATGTGAAGAAACTAATTTATTTATATATCCAAGTACGATTGGATTAAGCATCATTGCGAAAGCAGCTGGCAATCCAATTATCAATATAGGGAAGCAAGATTTAATCAACGCATTTATACTTCTATCAGGGAGTGATAACAATCCTACTCTACTAATTGAAGTAATCATGAGGTTCATTCCAATTATGTAAGAAATAGTAGTAGCTATTGCTGCGCCTTTTATTCCAATTGGATCGATTGGACCTAAACCAAAGATTAAAATAGGGTCTAAAATGGCGTTAATTGCAGAGGTAGCTATTATTATTAAGCTAGGAGTTGTGCTATCACCATTTGCTCTTAAAATTGAATTACCAATAACGAGGCATGCAAAGAAAGGAGAACCAATATACCAGGTCGACATATAGCTTTGAATTAGAATGAGAGTGTTTTCATCAGCCCCAAAGAGAGTAAAGATTTGCGAATTATACCAAAAACATAAAAAAGAAATAAAACACATAAGTCCAAATATTAGTATAAATATATTAGTGACAGTAATTTTTGCTTTATCCAAATCACGTTGACCAATGAATTTTGAAATAGATGCTGAAGCACCAATTGCAATTCCAATGTTAAAACTCATGATTGTAAATAAAACTGGAAAAGCAAAAGATATGGCTGAAAGAGGTAAGACACCTAATTTACCGATATAAAAAGCATCAACAAGATTAATAACAAGAAGTGCAAACATGCCCACAGACATAGGAATAATTAAAGACATCAAGACAGACAAAACGTCTCCTGAAATCATAAATTCAGATTTGCTTCTTATGCTCATTTATAATGCCCAGAAAAAAAAGTAGATTCGAATGAAATATAATATATCTTAAAATCAATACAAATAAAATGATAACATTAATATAAACGAAATTTAATTTGGCCATGGATTTATACCAATTAAATGCTCTAGAAATAATTAAACTATTAAAGTCAAAAGAAATAACACCATTAGACTGTCTATCATCTCTTCAGAAAAGAATTTCAAGTGTAAACAAAAAAGTAAATGCTTTAGTCACATTATGTTTTGAAAGAGCTGAAGTTAACGCAAGAAAACTAATTGAAAGGGATATAAAGGATAGAGGAATTCTGCAAGGTCTTCCCGTTCCTATTAAAGATTTGACAGATGTTTCTGGTGTAAGATGCACAAGTGGGTCTCCGATTTTTAAAGAAAGAATTGCTGAAAATTCAGATATATTGGTAAAAAATATTGAGAGCAAAGGAGGTATTATATATGCGATGACTAATACACCTGAATTTGGAGCGGGCGCAAATACATTTAATGAAGTATTTGGATATACCCTAAATCCTTGGGACACAAGAAAATCAGCGGCAGGATCATCAGGGGGGGCTGCAGTAGCTCTTTCAACTGGAATGGCATGGGTTGCGCATGGATCAGATATGGGAGGAAGTTTAAGAAATCCAGCAAGTTTTTGTAGTGTCGTAGGCATGAGACCTTCTCCAGGAAGAGTTGCAAGCACACCATCTGGAATTCTTGATGGAACACTTGGAGTGAATGGACCAATGGCTAGAAATGTTTTAGACCTAGCATTTTTTTTAGATGCAATGAGTGGAGAAAATTCAAGGGACCCAGTTTCACAAATTAAACCAGATGAAAGTTATCTCTCATATGCAAAATCTAATAAAAAACCAAAAAGAATAGCAATTAGCAGGGACTTAGGTTTGCCGCCGGTAGATCAAGAAATACAGAATGTTATTCTAGATGTAGGAAAAAAATTAGAAAATCATGGATTAATTGTTGAAGAGGCACACCCTGATTTAAAAGAAGCACCGGTTATAAGCAAAATATTGAGATCTTTATCATTTTATGTAAACTTAAAATCACAATATAAAAAAAATAAAAAACTTCTTAAACCTGAAATTATCTGGAATATCGAGGAAGGCATGAAACTATCAATGGAAGAAATATCTTATGCTCAAAATCAAAGAGTCAATATATTCAATCGCATGCAAAATTTTTTTGAGGAATATGATTTACTGATATGCCCAGTTACTATTGTGCTACCATTTCCAGTTAAGGAAAGGTATGTTAAAGAATGTAATGGTGTTGAGTTTTCAAATTATGTTGAGTGGTTAAATATAGTTTCAGCAATTACATTAACAAGTTCACCGGCTATATCTCTGCCAGCAGGATTTTCAAAAGAGAAACTTCCTATAGGAGTGCAATTAATATCAAAATGCAAAGATGAGGCAAATTTATTATCTTATGCTCGATTTATTGAACAATGTTTGAACATTAAAAATCCAATACCGATAGACCCAATAAATTAAACTTTTCCGTTCCAATAGAATTGCATCAACAGTGTTCTCTGAGTTGATCGATAGTTATCATCAGATAATATAAAAATATGGTACCCACCATTTTTCAAGTGTAAGTAAGATATGCCTTCAAAGTTGTCTACTGTCATAGGAGGAGATATGGTGTCTAAATGTATTGGTTCTATTAATGATTTAGTAAATAAATCATCGAACTTTATTAGTGAAATTCTGGCAGATGCGCCTTTTATTGGAGAAAAACTTCTTTCTAATAGTAGAATATCTCCAGAAGGAAGACTTGCAATATCTGTTGGTTTATAGTCGCCTGTTTTCTTAAACAGCAATTGTTCCATTTCATGATTATAAAATCTAAAACCAATAAGTTTATCATTTTCAACAACAAGGTCTTCCGATAAAAGTAGTAAAGATGAATCTTTCAAAGGAGAAATAGATTCAATCCCGCCATTATTTGGAAGATCAGATAACTGTTTATAGTTTATCAAGGTTTTAGAATGACTCTCTAATGTATCGTATGATAGTACTCTGTGGTTTCTTTCAAAACTAATAATAAATTTATTATTTAAAATTTCAATAGCTTCCGCATCAGTATTACTTTTCCGATTGAAAGGAACATTATTTTCATCTTTCAAATAACCCATAGTTACATTGGAAAGTGATTTTAATTTAAATTCCTCATTAAAATCTAATTTTCCTTTAATCCAGTAACCTTTATCACTGACAGAAAAAAAATCAAAATTAGAGGATAAAACTAATCCAGATAGTCCACCAAATTTTGGATGGTTACCTGTAATTTCTAATCCAGATAAGAACTTTAAATTTGTTAATGGGAGATCACCCTTATAATTAGGAATTAAATCTACATTGGATGATTGTAACTTATGAACTTCAAAAATTTCAAATCCAAAAGTTGGATTATGAAATACAAAAACACAGAAAATAAAAAAATAGTGTTTAAATTTATTCATACAAGAAAATGATCAACGAATAGATTTCATTATACTATCATGTTGTAAAAATAATATAATATTTTAATGATACTAACAAATAAAAAGTATATATAAGCTTATGGAATTAATTTTTTGCTATAATGCAAGAAAAGGAGTTATCAACGGAATCATTGATTATTTACATAAATCTATATTTCCTGCAACCTACTCATGTAACTTATGTTCGATTACTCACACTTATAAAAAAAATGAAAGATGGAAAAAGTTTATAAATAATTACAAACTCAAAATATCTTTTATTTATATAGATGACTTGAAACGAAATAATTTAAGTGAGTTTAAACATGAAATGCCGTGCTGCTTCATAAAAAAAGATAAAGTTTATAAAATATTAATTGATAAAAAAACTATAAATAAATTAAAAAATGAAAATGAGTTAATCAGTTTAATTCGTTCAATAAAAATTTGATGTATAACATAATATTATTCAACCCGCAAATACCACCCAATACTGGCAATATTATCAGGCTATGTGCAAACACAGGTTCAAAGTTACATTTAATTAAGCCTATAGGGTTTGAAATTGATGAAAAATCCTATAGGCGAGCAGGGTTAGATTATCATAACCATTCAATTGTAAAATTGTATGAAGACTTAAATACATGCATCAAACAATTAAATAGTAAAAATATATATGCCATTTCTAAATTTGGTAAAATTGCATACAACGATAATAAATTTAATGAGGGAGATGCAATTCTATTTGGATCTGAAACCAAAGGATTGCCAAAAGATACATTGAATGGCTTTCAAGACAAAAATAAACTGTTCATTCCTATGATAAAAAAATCAAGAAGTTTAAACTTAAGTAATGCTGTTAGTATAGTGTTGTACGAGGCATGGAAACAAAATAACTTTATAAATTCTGAACCTTTTAATGGACAATAATATATTAACAAAAATAAAGATTCAGAATCCCTTGAAAAATAGATTTTCAAAGATAACAGAAGATCTTTATTGGGCGAGAATCCCATTACCTTTTAAATTAGATCATGTGAACGTTTATGCAATTAATAGTAATGAAGGTTTAGTAATAATTGATACAGGAATAGATAACAGGTTGACTAGAAAATGCTGGGGAGAAATTATAGAAAACATATCACCGTCATTAAAATTTTCCAAAATACTTATAACCCACCATCATCCTGATCATATTGGGGCATCAAAGTTTTTGTCTAAAAAATTAAATTTAAAAGTCTATGCACCTAAAATAGAATTAAGAAGAGTAAAAAAAATAATATCATATACAGATATTGAATATGGCAAGCTATTATCATTAAATTACAAAGAGTTTGGATTAGATGAAGAATTAATTGAGAGGGTAAAAAACCAAGGTAATAGTTTTAAAAAAATGGTCAAACATTTACCAGAAATTAATAGTATTGAAAATCCATTAATAATAGAAACTAAACATGGCATTTGGAGAGGAAGATTTGACACAGGTCATTCACCATCACAATTAAGTTTATATGATAAGGAAAGAAAAATATACTTATGCTTTGACTTTTTACTGCCGCGTATAAGTCCAAATATATCAGTTGGTATAGATGATAATGAAAATAATGTATTAGAGAAGTACCTTAAATACTTAAATAAAATTAAACAAATGGATGCAAAATGGTCAGTATTTCCAGGACACGAATATCCCTACACAGACCCCTCAAAAAGAGCAATATCATTGATAAAACATCATAGAAATAGATTAGATGCCTTAATAAAGGTCATCAGAAAACAACCAATTACTGTTTCAGAAGCAACAGAAATTTTGTTTGGTAAAATTAAAAATGACCATGATATGTTTTTTGCTAGTTGTGAAGCAAAATCACACCTAAATTATTTGATAAATAATGAAAAAATTATGATCAAAAAACAAAAAAACAAAGACGCAAAATACTACTATATTAAACGTAATTAAATGTAAACGGAAAAATTGGAAAAAAAGAATAAAGTAGATTTTATTGGAGGTTTGGTTTTAATAATATTTTCAATGCTATTGGGACTTAATCAAACTTTGGTTAAAATTGTTAACACGGGAATACATCCTCTTTTTCAAGTAGGTCTAAGGTCATTATTAGCTTCCATTCCTGTATTATTATTTTGCTTTATCTTTAAAAAAAAGCTGTCTATTAGTGATGGCAGTCTTTTGCCTGGTATAATTTGTGGATCCTTGTTCGGCATCGAGTTTGTTTTTTTATTTTTTGCGCTTGAGTACACATCAGTAGCTAGGTCCTCAATTTTGTTTTATTCAATGCCTGTTTGGTTGGGAATAGCGGCACATTTTTTAATTAAAGATGAGGAATTAAATTTAAAAAAGGTAATAGGATTTGTCTTATCAATTTTTGCTATTTTTATCGCTCTTTTCTCTAAAAATAAAATTGGCGAGGGAGGTGTATTAGGAGATTTATTTGCTTTATTTGCAAGTTTTTTGTGGGCTGCAATCGTTTTAATAGTTCGTAAAACAAATTTAAAAAAATCAACTCCAGAAATGCAGTTATTATATCAATTAATTGTTTCTAGTATTATAATTTTACCTATTTCAGTTTATTTTGGTAATTTTTTCAGGGAATTAAGTCCGCTAATCATCTCCATTTTTATTTTTCAGTTTTTAGTAATTGTTGCTGCAGGATTTCTCACATGGTTTTGGGTTCTGTCAATTTACCCAGCCTCATCAATGGCATCCTTTAGTTTTTTTGCACCGATTTTTGGGGTTATGTTTGGTTGGTTAATTTTAAAAGAAGAGATAAGTATTTTAATTATAATATCTCTTCTTTTCGTAAGCGTTGGAATTTACTTAATAAATGCGAATGATCAAAAATGACATTAATTCAAATTAAGGATTGTTTACAATTTATGATGAAGGGTCTGGAACCTTTCTAAGGTAAGGTTTAACTGTTTCCCATCCATTTGGGTATATTTTTTCAGCCTCTTCATTTTTAACAGCGGGCAATATAACAACATCATCTCCTTTTTGCCAATTGGCAGGGGTTGCTACTTTGTGGTTAGCTGTTAGTTGCATAGAATCAATAGATCGAAGAATTTCATGAAAATTTCTTCCGGTTGCCATTGGGTATGTTAAATAAAGGCCAATTCTTTTATCAGGTCTTACAACGAAAACAGTTCTAACGGTTTCATTGTCAACAGCTGTTCTTCCCATAGAAGTTGACCCAGCATCTCCTTCTAACATATTAAATAATTTAGCAACTTTTAAATCTTCATCAGCAATTATTGGATAATTAGGTCTTGTGCCTGAAACGTCTTCAATATCATCCAACCATTTATTATGATCTTCAACACCGTCAACACTCAAACCAATAACTTTAACATTTCTTTCATCAAAGTCATCTTTCATTGAGGCTAGAGATCCCAATTCCGTTGTACATACTGGTGTAAAATCTTTTGGATGAGAAAATAATACTCCCCAGCTATCATCTAACCAATCATGAAATGAAATTTCACCTTCTGTGGTATTGGCTGTAAAATCTGGACAAACGCTATTAATTTTTAATGTCATTTATATTTACCCTTTCAAAAACAATTTATCGTTTCTAGCTTATATAAATTGTCAGTTTTCTAGGCCTTTTGCAATATTTTTATTTGGATCATAAAAAGGCTTACTTATAACTTTTATATTTCTAATTTTCCCTTCAAATGTTGCATTTGCAACAAAGCCATGATCAGAATATTGTATAGGCAAATAACCCATAGCAATATTTTTTTCTAACCTTGGAGAAAAGACAGAAGAGGTTATATAGCCAACATTTTTTGAATTATAGAGAATTTCTATATTTTCATCATTGGGGTTGTTGAGAGGCTCCCCATCAATTTCAAAACCACAAAACTTTTTTTTGATCCCATTATTTTTAATTTTAATTAGTGCGGTTTTACCAATAAAATTATAATTCATTTTTAAATCAACTAATCTATCCAATCCTAACTCGAAAGGGTTGTTGTTAATATCCATATCAGCTATATAAGAAAGCATTGCGCCTTCTATTCTTCTTATAGTAGAAGTGTGCCCCGGAAATAGACCTAATGGCTTACCTATGTCCATAATTCTATTCCATAGTTGGTCACCAAACTTTTGATCTTGCAAAAATATTTCATAACCAAATTCACTACTCCATCCAGTTCTTGAAATAACAAGCGGTATATTATCAAAATCAAATTTAACATGATGATAATATTTAATATTATCAATCCAATTTCCAAAGACTGATTTCATGATTACTTTCGATTTTGGTCCTTGGAGTTGGAGGGGAGAGACGTCTGGCTCAGTTATGTAGACATTGAGCCCAGAATTTATTTTAACCCCTTTAGCCCATAGAAGAACATCACTATCCGAAATTGAAAGCCAGTATTGATTGCTATCAAGTCTTAATAAAACTGGATCATTAATAATACCCCCTTCTTCACTTAAAATCAGTACATATTTGGCTTGTCCAATCTCCAAGTTTTTTAAGTTCCTTGATGTGAGCAATTGAACAAATTCTGAAGCATCAGAGCCACTAATGTGCACTTGCCTTTCAACAGAAACATCACATAAAATAGCGTGATTAATCAAATTCCAATAATTTTGAACAGGATCACCAAAACTTCTAGGTATATACATATGATTATAAACAGAGAAGCCAGTGCATCCAGACTGTAAGGTGGCATTAAAGAAAGGAGATTTTCTAATTTGTGTGCCAAACGTATTTAAACTATTATTATTATTATTATCCATAAATATGATCGTCAGAGTATTATAATTTGCTTTTTATATGCACAAAAGAATAAAAAAAATATATAAAAATAATAAGTTTTTAAAGAATTAGTAATGACACAAAAAATTTCTATAGATGATCAATTAAAAAAAGCAAAAAATTTTGCTAATAAAGGAAACATTTTAGAAGCAAAGGAGTGCTATCAATTAATTCTTTCAATTTACCCAAAAAATACTAGGGCATTAGACGGTTTAAATAAATTATCAAAATATTCTTTAGTTTCAGATGATGAATTTAAATACTCTATAAATAAATTAATAAACTTTTATAGCACTGCTCAATACTCAAAATCACTAGAATATGGTAATTCACTACTACTAAAATTTTCCAGTCAGGCAATTATTTTAAATATTTTAGGTGCAACCTATACTGCGTTAGAAAAATATAAAGTTGCAATCAAGCAATACCAAGCAGCTTTGAAAATAGATCCGACAAATCCTCAAGTTCATAACAATTTAGGTTTAACATTCAAAAAAATTAAAGATTATTCAAATGCCAAAAAAAGCTTTAATAAAGCAATAGAGTTTAAGCCAAGTTTCTCTGAAGCTTACAATAATTTAGGATTAACATGTAAAGAGATGAAACAATATGATGAAGCATTAGAGAAACTCAATAAGGCTATATTATTAAACTCAAAATATTTTGAAGCTATTTACAACAAAGGTAATTTGCTGGCAGAACAGGGACAACATGATCAGGCAATAAAATGTTACAAGAATTCAATACAAATAAATCCTAATTACTATGATGCTTATAACAATCTAGGAACTGCAGAAATGAAGTCAGATAATGACTTGGCTGCTGCTAGAAGCTTCAATAAAGCCATAGAAATCCAACCTAAATTTGTTGATGCATACTCAAATTTATGTCATCTCTATGAACAGACTAATAATCTTGATAAATTAGCAAAAATCTTAGAGAAAACAAAAATAGTTAAAATCGATCAAGATGATGAAATTAGGTTTCGTTTTGCTCAGTTCTATGGAAGAAAAAATAAATATAATAAAAATATAGAATTATTAAAAAATATTAATGATTCTAATATTTCAAAAACGATAAAAATTCAAAAATATACATTATTAGCTAAAACTTTTGATAAATTAAAAGAATATAGAGAGGGGTTTAAAAATTTTAAGAAAGCAAATCATTTAGTAAAGAATGAAAACGTTGAAACAAAAAACTACAATCCTGAAAATTACCAATTTGAAATTAAACAATTGATTGATTCGTTTTCAAAATCAGGAAAAATACATTGGAGCACTAACAAAGATAATAAAAATAATTTAACGCCAGTTTTTTTAATTGGATTTCCTCGATCAGGAACTACCCTTTTAGATAATATTTTAGGAAGCCACCCTGACATTATTACAATTGAAGAAAAACCAATGATAGCAAATATGAAATTAAAATTAAAAAATATTGCAAGCTATGAAAACCTATCAAATCTTGAAAACTTTGAGGTAAATGCATTAAGAAATGTATATATCAATGAATTAAATAGGCATGTCTCATGCAACTTAAAAGAGAAGGTTATTATAGATAAACTTCCTTTAAATATAGTTGATATTGGCTTGATTGTAAGAGTTTTTCCAAAAGCAAAATTTATATTGTCATTAAGACATCCATGTGATTGTGTTTTAAGTTGTTTTATGCAAACATTTAAAATAAATGATGCAATGGCAAATTTTTTAAATTTGAGAGATAGTGCCAATTTATATCATCAAACAATGAAATTATTTGAAATTTATGATGAAAAACTTAGTTTAAACTATCACATTATAAAATATGAGGATCTAATAATTGATTTAAAGAAAACTACTTTAAGTTTACTTAAAAGTATAAGTTTAGATTGGAACGATAATTTAAGAAACTATCAGAAAACTGCTTTATCTAAAAGAATAACAACACCAAGCTATAATCAAGTTACAGAAAAATTATATACAAGGGCAAAAGGTAGGTGGGAAAACTACAAATCAGAAATGAAAGATGTTTTGCCAGTTTTAGAATATTGGATAGAAAAGTGGCAATATTAATTATACAATCAATATTATTATTGAAATTATATTCAAATTTTGGTTATAAAATTTAAATCTAATTTAGGATGTCTATGAATGTAAGCATTAAAATATTTGGTAAAAAAGAAGATGAAACAGTTGTTTCTGCAAACAGGGTTTCTTGTGATGGTGGTGTGTTGGGGCATCCAAAAGTCTACCTTTCAGTAGATGAAAAAAATATTACTTTATGTCCTTATTGTTCACATAAATTTTTGAAACAAAATAAAACCACAAAAATTAAATAATGAAACAGAACCGTCTAATTTTGGTTGACGGCTCAGGATATATTTTTAGGGCATTTTATGCTTTGCCACCAATGACTAGAAATGATGGCACGCCTGTTAATGCAGTATTTGGGTTCACTTCAATGTTATTAAAACTGTCAGAGGATATGGAAGGCGAAAATATCCTTGTAGTTTTTGACGCTGCCCGCAATACTTTTAGGAATAAAATTTATCAAGATTATAAAGCCAATAGATCTGACCCTCCAGATGAGCTTGTTCCACAATTTTCTCTAATAAGAGATGCAACAGAAGCAATTGGTTTAAAGTCTCTTGAAGTGGCTGAATATGAAGCTGATGATATTATAGCAACATATGCTAAATTTGCTGTAAAGCAAAATATTGAAACTGTTATTATTTCATCGGATAAGGATTTGATGCAGCTAATACAAAGTGGGGTATCACTCTATGATCCAATGAAGAATATTCCAATTGGAGCAGATGGAGTTTTAGAGAAATTTGGTGTCACACCAGACAAGGTGGTTGATGTTCAGTCACTTGCTGGAGATGCTTCCGATAATGTTCCTGGCATTCCAGGTATTGGGATCAAAATTGCTGCCCAATTAATTAATGAATATGGTAATTTAGAAAACCTTTTAGAAAATGCACATGAGATTAAACAAAATAAAAGAAGGGAAAGTTTAATTAATCATGCTGAATTAGCAAGAATTTCCAAACAACTTGTTTCCTTGTACACTGATGTACCTCTTCCTTATTCAATTAATGATTTAAAATGGGT
>CAZCWO010000059.1:0-11548 GCA_964502335.1 uncultured Rhodobacterales bacterium
CAATTAAAATGGTATTGTCTCTTGATATAGAAAGTGCTTTTGCCATGTAACTTTCAAGATCCTCAAAATTGTTAATGATTTCCATCCCTCTTCCACCCAGCACATATGAAGGTCTAATGACTATTGGAAAACCTATTTCCCCCACTATTTTTTTTGCGCTTTCATATGATTTGCAAGCTCCACTTATAGGTTGCTTTAGATTTAGTTTATTAATTATATTTTTGAACTTTGCCCTATCCTCAGCAATATCAATAGATTCAAAGGAAGTACCTAGTATAGGTATGTTTTCGAAGTTTAATTTTTTTGAAATCTTTAATGGGGTTTGACCTCCAAACTGGACTATGACTCCTAAAAGTAAGCCGTTTTGCTTTTCACGTTTTAATATTTCCAAAACATCTTCATCTGTAAGTGGTTCAAAAAATAATTTATCTGATGTATTGAAGTCTGTTGAAACTGTCTCAGGATTACAGTTTATCATTATAGTTTCATAGCCTTCTTCTTTTAAAGCATATGAAGCATGAACACAGCAATAGTCAAATTCAATACCTTGACCGATCCTATTAGGTCCTCCACCCAAAATAACTATTTTCTTTGAGTTAGAGGGGTTTGCTTCACAGCCATTATTACTATAATTTGATTCATATGTTCCATACATATAAGCAGTTTTAGTATCAAATTCATTTGCACAAGTATCGATTCTTTTATATTCAGGCCGAATATTAAAACTATTTCTTAAGGAATATATTTTTGATTCATTTAATCCAGTTAGATCTGATAATCTCTTGTCAGAGAAACCCAAATTCTTGAGTTTTCTTAGCTCATGCTCATCTTTCTTGAAATTTCCATTAATCAATCCATTTTCAATAGAGATAATCTCAAAAATTTGGGTTACAAACCATTGATCCCAGTTGGTAACGCTGCATACTTGATTAATACTGAATCCTAATCTTAGAGCTTGCGCAATTCTCAAAATTTTATTGGGGGAATTTTCATTTAGCCATCCTTCAAATTTCGATAAATCCGACAATTTATTGAATTCTTCAGGAGGATTCACATTATTTAGGCCATCCAAATTATTCTCAAGTGATCTAAGAGCTTTTTGAAGCGATTCTTTAAAGTTTCTTCCTATAGACATAGCTTCCCCAACAGATTTCATTGAGGTAGTTAATTTTTTTTCTGATCCAGGAAATTTTTCAAAAGTAAATCTAGGTATTTTTGTTACAATATAATCAATTGAAGGTTCAAAGCTGGCTGGTGTAAACTTAGTAATATCATTTTTTAACTCATTTAGAGTATAACCCACCGATAGCAAAGCAGCAATTTTTGCAATGGGAAACCCGGTAGCTTTTGAAGCCAAAGCTGATGACCTGCTTACCCTAGGGTTCATTTCTATAATTACTTGTCTGCCGGTAAAAGCGTTCACAGCAAACTGAACGTTAGCTCCTCCTGTATCAACGCCTATTTTTTTTAATACAGAAAAGGATGAATCTCTCATTTGCTGTAATTCTTTATCAGTAAGTGTTAGAGCGGGGGCAACCGTAATTGAATCTCCAGTATGCACCCCCATTGGATCAATATTTTCTATAGAACAAATTATTATACAATTATCATTTTTATCCCTTACTACCTCCATTTCAAATTCTTTCCAACCAATCAAAGATTCCTCTATAAGGATTTCTCCAATTGGTGAAAGTTTTAATCCATTTCTACATATTTCTTCAAAATCATTTTTATTATATGCAACACCTCCACCCTCTCCACCAAGAGTAAATGACGGCCTTATTATTGCTGGCAATCCAATCACTTCATAAGCTTCAAGCACCTCTTTAAAATTAGAAGCAATCTGTGATTTAGCTGTTTCCAACCCAATTTCCTGCATGGCTTGTTTGAATTTAATTCTATTTTCAGCCATTTCAATTGATTCAAGATTTGCTCCTATTACTTCCACTTGATATTCTTTTAACGCACCTTTCTTTTCTAACTCTAAAGTTGCATTTAATGCTGTTTGACCGCCCATTGTAGGTAGAATGACTTCAGGTTTTTCCTTTTTGATTATTTTGATTATATTGCTTGCAGTGATTGGCTCAATATATGTGACATCAGCTGTCTCTGGATCAGTCATAATAGTCGCAGGATTTGAATTTATTAATATAATTTTATAACCTTCATTTTTTAAAGCAGAGCACGCTTGTGTGCCCGAGTAGTCAAATTCACAAGCTTGGCCAATTACTATAGGGCCTGCTCCAATAATTAAAATTGTATTAATATCCTTTCTTTTAGGCATTAGGATCTTTCTTTTCAATAAAAGTGTAAAATTTTTCAAAGAGATATATACTATCATGAGGGCCAGGTGAGGCTTCAGGATGATATTGAACCGAAAAAATTGGTTTTGACTTATGTTCTAAACCTTCAATACTATTATCAAATAGAGACCTATGCGTAACTTTCAAAGTTGGAGGTAGGTTATTCTCTACAACATTAAATCCATGATTTTGAGATGTGATTTCAACACTTTTTTTAGATAATTCTATAACAGGATGATTACCACCTCTATGACCTTGTTTCATTTTTTCAGTTTTTGCCCCAAATGAAAGTGCCAAAAGTTGGTGTCCTATACAAATCCCAAATATTGGAAGATCAATTTTTATAATTGCATCAAAATTATCTTTTATAGAATTGTATGTTGCAAGAGGGTCACCTGGGCCGTTAGATAAAAAAATTCCATCTGGTTTTAGGGATACAATTTTTTGTTTGCTGCTTTCATAAGGAACTACAGTAATTTCTAAACTAAGGTCGTATAAGTTTCTTAAAATATTGTTTTTGATACCAAAGTCAAAAACAACAACATGGAACTTTTTATTTTTAGATACACTCTTTTTAACACCCCAAGAATTTCTTCTCCATTTCTTAATTCTTTTAGATGAGACGTTTGGAATTAAATTTGCTCCTTTAATCCTAGGCCAAAATTCTAAATGCTTATTGAGTAAATTAAAATTAAAACTTTTATTTGGATTAAAACAGATTAGCCCAGCTGGAGCATTTTTATCTTTTATATATTTAGTCAAAAGCCTGGTGTCTATTCCATATATTCCAGTTAATTTCATTTTAATAAGCCAGTTTTCAAATTCGATTTCAGATCTCCAATTTGAACTCAAAGGTGGAGGTTCTCTCGTAATAATTCCAGATGCAAATGATTTTGATGATTCATAGTCCTCAAGATTAGTTCCAACGTTTCCTATATGTGGGAAAGTAAAAGTAATAATTTGGCCATTGTAAGATGGGTCAGTGATAATTTCTTGATACCCCGACATTGAAGTATTAAAGCACAACTCACCAGCTTTTATGCCTGGATAACCAAAGCCAGTTCCAAAAAATTTTTTCCCATCTTCTAGAATTAAAACGGCTGTATTGTTGTTTTTTTTGATTAAATCGTTATAAGACTGTTGTAGTATGTTTTTTGCCATGTTTAACATCTAACTCATGTGGCTAAAATACTTTATGAATAAATAATATTTCTTATGCTGTTAAATGTTGTTTCGTCAAGTCAAAGTGAATATATTTATGTTTTATTTGAATAGTCGTTATTATTTTGTGCTTAAGTAAACCATTCTTGGAGAGAGAGATGTTAAGAGAAGAAATTAAACTTAAATTAAATGAAGCAATTAAAAGTAAGGATAAAAAAGCAACTTCCACTTTAAGACTGGTTTTGGCAGCAATAAAAGATAGAGATATTGCAGCAAGATCGAAGGGTAATAATGTTGGTATTTCAGAAGATGAAATTAAATTACTTTTTCAAACAATGATAAAGCAAAGAAATGAATCATGCCAAATATATAAAAAAGCTGGAAGGAATGAATTGCTAGAAGCTGAAAAAGAGGAAATTAGAATTATTTCGTGTTTTCTTCCTAAGCAAATGACTGAGAAAGAGATTAGAACAGCAGTCGGATCAACAATTAAAGAAACTAATTCAAAAAGCATTAAAGATATGGGACTTTTGATGTCAAAATTAAAAGAAAAATTTGCCGGAAGGTGTGATTTTGCATTGGTATCTAAAATAGCTAGAGAAATGCTTTCTTAAAATTGCAAAAAAGGTTAAATATAATGTTAAATTGATTTAGACCGTTTTTTTGAGTTGTTGATTTGTTACCTGAAGAATTTATACGCGAAATAAGAGATTCAGTAAAACTATCTGAAATTATTAGTAGAAAAGTGAAACTTACCAAAAAAGGTAAAAACTTTTTAGGCTTGTGTCCTTTTCATAATGAAAAAACGCCATCATTTAATGTAAACGATGACGATGGTTACTACCATTGTTTTGGTTGTGGAGCACATGGTGACAACATTTCATTTATCAGAACATCTGAAAATAAATCATTTATGGAAGCCGTCGAATTTTTGGCAGACATATCTAGTATAAAAATACCAAAGTCAAATTTTGAAAATTCTGATTTATATAATGAGAAAAAGGTACTATTGGAAATTACTGAATTATCAGCACAATATTTTTCTAATAATCTTTTTTCACAACAGGGCAAAGGATCTTTAAGATATCTTAGAAGTAGGGGCTTGAATGATCATGCAATAAAAAAATTTAGAATTGGATATGCGGCTGATTTTGGTTTGAAAAAATTTCTATCTTCTAAGGGATTTAGTGAGAACATGATGATTAAAGCAGGCATGCTAAGAAGCTATGAAAATAATTCATACCAAGAGGTATTTAGGAATAGAATTATTTTTCCAATCTTTGATAAAAGAAATAATGTAATAGCCTTTGGAGCAAGAGCTTTATTTAATTCAAAAGCCAAATATATAAATTCACCTAACACAAACTTATTCCAGAAAAGTAAAAATCTTTATGGAATTTCTCATTTAAAAAATCAAGATACCAATACTAAAAGGCTTTTAATTGTTGAAGGTTATATGGATGTAATCACTATTTATCAGACGAAAATTGCCTTGTCTGTTGCTCCCTTAGGCACTGCAATTTCTGAGAAACAAATAGAGTTAATCTGGGATTTAAATAAAAAACCTATTCTTTGTTTAGACGGTGATTCTGCTGGGGAAATGGCAGCTTGGAGATTTATTAACAGATTAATGCCATTGATAAAAATTGGCTACGAAGTATCTTTTGCTTGGCTTCCAAAAGGCAAAGATCCTGACGAAATGTTAAGAAACTCTGAATATGATAAATTCCTAGAAATTATTAGTAATCCTAGAACATTAATAGAAACTATTTGGGATATTTTGCTCAAAAAACATGATATTTCAAATGTTGATGCAAGGGCATTATTATGGGCTGAAGCCAAAGAAATAGTTAGAAAAATTAAAGATAATAATTTAAACAAGGCGTATTCAGATGAAATTTATAAAATTATTAATTCTAGCAGAAATATTAACAATAATTTCAGTCTAAATTTTAAAAGTGAACGTCCTTATATAGGTAGGCAAACATTACTTGACTCTATTTTATTATTTTTAACTTTATACCCTAAATTAGCTCTAGATTACTCTGAGCAATTGGTTAAATTAAATTTTAATAATAAATCTAAAAATAAAATCTTGTTAATCTTATTAGATATGATAATTACGAATGAAAACCTTGACAGAACTGAATTTAATAATCATTTAAAAACTATTGGATTAAGTAATATATTATCTAACCTAAATACAGGTTCTATAATTAAAAGAATTGGATATGATCCATTACTATTAGATAAAGATAAAATTGAAAAACATTTTTCTAGTTTACTGGAAAGAGTGTTAGCTGAAAATAAACGAATTTAGAAGTATATGTTAGAAAAATTTTGTTGGGTGGATTATGTCTAAAATTTCAAAAACCGTAAAAAAAAATAAACCTCAAGAAAAAATAGAATTTAGACAAGACAGTCGAGTAGTAGACTTAACTAGTTTAAGTATTAAAAAGCTTATAAAAAAAGGAAAAGAAAGTAAGTTGCTTTCATGGGATGAAATTAATAAAGCAATCCCAGAAGGTAGTTTATCTTCTGATCAAATTGAAGATTTGCATGCATCTTTAGATCGATTAGGCATAACTATAGTTGAAAAAGATGAAGATGCTGAAGATGTAAATGACAAAGCAAATGATGATGATGATGAAGGATTGGTTTCAGGAAACTTAAATGATGAAACTGGTAGGACCGATGATCCTGTTAGAATGTACCTCAAGGAAATGGGTGGTGTTGAATTGCTCTCTAGAGAGGGTGAAATTGCAATCGCAAAACGAATTGAGGCAGCAAAAGAATTTATGATTGGAACAGTTTACGAATGTTCAAAAACCATTGAATGTATTAATAAGTGGAAATCACAACTTATTTCTGGAGAAAGATTACTCAGAGATATAATAGATTTAGATGCAACAAAAGATGGCCTTGGTATTACTCCACCTGAAGATTTAGAAGTAAATTTTAGTAAAGATGTTATTTTGTCTTCTGAAAATGAAACTCTTCAATCCTTTGACCAAAATGATAAAGCTAGCATTACTGATGGACAAAAAATAATTAATAGTAATGTGGATTCTAAAAAGATTGACCATGATGATATTCAAGAAAAAGATGATGAAAGTTCTGAATTAGAAAAAAATCGAACTGACATTGAAGAAGAACTTGATGAAGATATGGAGGATCGGGATAACTCTTCGATGTCTTTGGCAATGTTAGAAAACCTAATTCGTGATAAAGTGATGGAAGAACTTGATGAATTTACCAAGAACTCAAAGAAAATTTCATCTCTTCAAACAAGAATGATCAATTGTTTACTTGAAGGTGAAAAAATTCCAGCAACTTTACAAAATAAAATAACAGATGAAAGATATGTTCTACTTAATCAAATGAAATCTATTAAATTTAATATCAATAGGATAGATGAGTTGAAGATTAATTTATACGAAAAAAATAAAACATTAATTACGATGGAAAATCAAATTTATAAAATTTTTGTAGACTCAGGTGTTAATAGAAAAACATTTTTAAATTCTTGGTTAGGAAATGAAATTAATCCTAACTGGCCAGAAAAATTTAAGAAAAATGATAAAATTAGAAGAGTACTAGAAAATAGTTTTGAAGAGATAAATAATTATAGAAAAGAAATTATTTCTATCTGCAAAGAAGTAAAGCTTTCAGCATCAGAGTTTAAGGGATTGGTTAAGATTATTCAAAAGGGTGATAGAGAAGCTGAAAGGGCAAAACAAGAGATGGTTGAAGCCAATCTTAGATTAGTTATTTCTATAGCTAAAAAATATACAAATAGAGGCCTTCAGTTTTTGGACCTAATTCAAGAAGGGAATATAGGCTTAATGAAAGCAGTTGACAAATTTGAATATCGAAGAGGGTATAAGTTTTCAACTTATGCTACTTGGTGGATCAGACAAGCAATTACAAGGTCTATAGCTGATCAAGCTAGAACAATTAGAATTCCTGTTCATATGATTGAAACTATCAATAAGTTGGTGAGAACTTCAAGGCAGATGTTGCACGAAATTGGCAGAGAACCAACTCCTGAAGAATTATCTGAGAAGCTATCTATGCCGCTTGAAAAAGTTAGAAAAGTATTAAAAATTGCTAAAGAGCCAATTAGTTTGGAAACTCCAATTGGTGATGAGGAAGACAATAGTTTAGGAGATTTTATTGAAGATATGAATGCTGTTCAACCTTTAGAGGCTGCGATACAGTCTAATTTAAGAGAAACAACTACGAGAGTTTTAGCTAGCTTAACAGCAAGAGAAGAAAGGGTTTTAAGAATGAGGTTTGGTATCGGGATGAATACTGATCATACTCTTGAAGAAGTAGGCCAACAGTTTAGCGTAACTAGAGAAAGAATAAGGCAAATAGAAGCTAAGGCATTGAGGAAACTTAAACATCCATCTAGATCAAGAAAATTAAGAAGTTTTCTTGAAGCATAATTAATATATTAATTGATTTTTATTTTTTTTTATGAAATCAAGTAACTTAGAAACTAATTTTATAGGCCCTTAGTTCAGTTGGTTAGAACAACCCGCTCATAACGGGTATGTCGGGGGTTCAAGTCCCTCAGGGCCTACCATTCAATTATCAAATAATTTACCCTGAGCTGTAGCAATAATTATATATTCTAAAAAGATGTTCTTATTTTTACTTAAAATTATTTCATTTTTTATAACATTAATTTTTGTGAAAATTTTTTTTGCACCATTCGAATGACACCTTTTATAAGCGAGCTCTTTAGAAATAATTTTTGCCTTATTAACAGCATCTGATAGATTGCTATAGATTTTTGGCTTTGAAGAAAAATGCACTCTAAATTTATCATTTTCACTTTTAGTTATTAAAATTTTAACTGTTTGTTTTATAGAACCAACTGCTGCTCCAACTGCTCCAGCAACTGAAAAATTTTCTGGAATAATATTTTTAGTTTTTAATTTCGATGAAATTTTCGGGTAATAACAAGGAGCAGATGCCCCAATTGAGATTATAGGTAAATTTATTTTTAAATCTATTTGTGCAAGTTTTCTTTTTTCGCCAGATAAAATCTCCTGAAGGAGAAAATCTTTTTTAAGTCTATTTTCTTTAAAGTTCATAGTTTCATTGCTCAAGACAAAATCACAAATTGAAAAGGCACTTTCATCGATTAAACTTTTTATTACAATTTCAGAAAACTCTTCTTTTGTTTGTGCAATTAAATTGCCAGAAGCATTTTTTTGTTTGGAAAAAATTAATGCTCCTAACTCTGCTGCTTCTGTACAAAACCCATTAAAAATTTTTAGTACATGCGCAGCGTCTGTAGGAGTAAACCCTGAAATTTCAACCAAATTGTAATTAATTAATCTTTTATAAGCACCTAAAAGTGATTGGTTTGGAGCAGCATCAGAGATTGGAATCGGTTTTTTATTATTTAAATTTTTATAAGCCAACATTTCTATTTTACTTAACCAATTAGGATTATCATTTAAGTGTTTTTTCCATACAAAAAATCCATCAGTTTTGCTGCTTATAGGATAGGCTGATTGTTTTTGTAAAAACTCTATAATTAAGGGTTCATTTTTGGCCCCAAGAGATAGAGGTATAATTCTTTTTGGCCCAATTTGAAGATTATTAAACAAATTGTTCTGAGGTAACGATACTTCACTATCGCCACCTAATCCTGTGGTTTTAATTGATAGCGATTCAACCATAGTTTCCCATTTGCCAATTTCAGCGCCTTTTTTTGAGATTGACGGAAAGCCAGATTTTATAAGAGAAATATCAGTAGTAGTTCCTCCAATATCAACTACAATAGCATTTTTTTTATTAGTTAACCATACTGCTCCAACTGAAGATGCTGCAGGTCCTGACATTGTTGTATCAATAGGCTTTAACCTAGCTGTATTAGCATTAATGAGAGAGCCATCACCTTTTACGATCATCAATTTTGATTTTAGATTTTTTTCAAAAATAATCTTTTCAATGTCAATTAGTAATCCATCAATAATATTAGTTAAACTAGCGTTTAAAACACAAGTTATTGCTCTTTTGGGTCCGTTTAGATTGAAAGTTAAATCATGACTACAGGTAATTGGCAGTTGCACTTTTTTTCTAATATATTCTTTAATCCTATTCTCATGGTCAGGATTTCTTGTTGAAAATTGGCTGGTAATGGCAATGCTTTCAATTTTGTCTAAATTACGCTTTAAAAATTTATCAATTTCGTAAAGTTTTAGTTTTTGAATTTCTATCCCATCAGCATTATGACCGCCGGGTGTTAGAAAAATTTCACCATTTTTGCAAACTTTTAAAAGTTTTTGATTTTTGAGGATTGATTGGTCGAACCCTACTAAAATTAACCCAACTCTACACCCTGTTGAGTTTATTACTGAGTTTGTTGCCAAAGTTGAAGAAACAACAATTAACTTAATTTGTTTTTGATTGTTAGTGGATATTTTATTTAATGAAATATCGATTGATTTTTTTATACCTATAGAAAAATTAAAATTAGTTGTAAGTGATTTGCCTTCAGAAATTATTTTTTGAGTTTTTGAATCAAATATTACAGAATCAGTGTATGTTCCTCCAGCATCCAATCCAAGAATAAGTGACAATTTAATCTCCGAAAATGTTAAAAGTTTTTTTCAAGAAAATTTGCAATTAAGTTACCTACCAATTTTCCATCGTTTGCCTGACTTTGGAGTTCATGCTTACTTGTTAAATATCTTTCTTTTCCTATACTTTTTCTTCTCAAATGCAATAAATCCAAAGCATATTTTTTTGAAAACTCTGGATGCCCTTGGAGAGTAAATACAAAGTTTTCAACACCGAAGGAATAGTATTTACAAAAACTATTTCCTCCTAAATGATCTGCATAATCAGGGATTTTTATAACCTGATCTTGGTGAAAAGAGATTAATCTAATATTGTCAATTTTATTATGGAACCAGGGTTTTTGTTTATGAAACTTAATCTCCTTAATTCCAACCCCCCATCCATTATTTGACTTTTCAACTAACCCATTTATAGCCTGAGCAATGATTTGATGACCAAAACAAATGCCAACGATTTGTTTATTATTATCTAAAATTTGATTTATTATTCTTATAGTTTGAATTATCCACTTATAATTTTCATAAACTCCAAATGAGCTACCTGTTATTAGAAAACCATCATAAAGGTCAATATTTGATGGAAAATTATTATTGTAGATATCATAACTTGTAACTTTCCAGTTTCGAGAGTTGGTTTTTAAAAATACTGAAAACATTTCAGAGTAAGAGGGGTATTGTTTTGCAAGAGCAGGATTAATAAAACCTGCTTCAATTATACATAGATGGAACATATCTTTGTCATAATATTTTTATATCAACTCTATTTATACAATATTTTTTTTAAAATCCATATCCGTATATATGAAGATAAGTTGTAATTATTGTAGGGGCGTTCATTGTCAATAGCTAAAATCAATTTATTTAGAGATAAGTCCATATTATTAGCCTCTTTTTCTAACAATTTCCAAAACTCATCTTCTAAGGAGATGGAGGTACGATGATTTCCAATTGTTACAGACCTTTTTTTTATAATTTTATCACTAGATTTCAAAATTATTTCTTTTCTATAAATCTAGACACTATCTCTAAATGCATTGTGTTGGGAAACTGATCTATAGGCTTTAACCATTCTAAACTATAACCATTTTCCAAAAGGAATTTAGCATCCCTGGCAAATGTATTTAAGTTGCATGATACATAGACTATGTTAGATACATTTGATAAAATGACCTCTTTTAATTGTTTTTTAGCACCTTTTGAAGGAGGATTTAAAATAATGGTATCCATATCCTTTAAAGTTTCATGAGAAATTGGGAATGATAATAAATCTTGATTGATAATTTTATTCTTATTAAGGCTTTTTTGTAGTTTTAAAGCTTCTTTTAGTCCTGATAACGAACTTTGGTTTGAATCTGCACAAAATATTTCTGCACTTTGAGAAATAGGTATTGAAAGTGTCCCACTACCACAAAATAGATCAGCAACTTTTTTTGATCCATGTATCGCTTTAATTACGAATTTAATTATTTCTCTTTCCCCTTC
>CAZCWO010000060.1:0-11504 GCA_964502335.1 uncultured Rhodobacterales bacterium
ATACTATCACAGAATGGATGCTGCGATAGAGGAAGACATACCAGCACTTGAAAATCAACATGCTGGACTTAGGTCACCATATGCAGTGCAAGGAAGATTTTCTCCACTTATGGAAGCTAATGTTGCATCTTTTGCTAAATGGTACGCTAATAGACTACTCAATAACGGCAATTTTAATTCTATTTTTGAAATTAAAATTTAAAATTTAATAATGTAAACATGAACTTCAATATATTACTATTTGATAAAAAAAAATTAATGGAAAGTAAAAATAGCAATTGACTTATAAAATTAATTTAATTTTATATTGTACATGTCTTACTCTAGAAAAATTAATCCTAGTTTGAAAAATCCAAGTTTAAAACTTGACGGAACCCCTAACATTAATGACAGGGTTGAAATTGGTCCTACACAACTTGCATTTGATGAATGGGTCAGTGCTGGCATTAAGATTCCAAATTTGAAAGAAATGAGAGAATTTCGTGTCTCACGCTTAGTGGAGCAAATTAATCAGAGGGGTTTAGATGGTATTTTAGTTTTTGATCCTTTAAATATTAGGTATATAACGGATTCAACTAATATGCAGTTGTGGAACTCTCATAATCCGTTCAGGGCATGTTTTATTTCTTCAGATGGTTACATTATTTTATGGGATTACAAGGGACTTAACATGCTTTCTTCCTTTAATCCACTTGTTAAAGAAGTCAGAAACTCTGCTTCAATGTTTTATTTTGCAAACGGTGATAAAACAGATACTGATGCTAAAATTTTTTCTATTGAAATAACTGACGTTTTATCTTCCCATTGTGGTAAAGGTAAACGTCTCGCAGTAGATAAAATACAAATACATGGTCTAAGAGCCCTTGAAATGCAAGGCATTCAGGTACTTGACGGTGAAGAGGTCATGGAAAGAACTAGATCCATAAAAGGTGAGCAAGAAATTAACGCCATGCGATGCGCTATCCATTCATGCGAAATGGGAATGCATGAAATGAGAAAATTTTCAGTTCCCGGAGTTACAGAAAATGATATTTGGGCTATTCTACATTCAGAAAATATTAAAAGAGGAGGAGAGTGGATAGAGACAAGATTGCTTTCTTCAGGTCAAAGAACCAACCCCTGGTTTCAAGAGTGTGGCCCAAGAGTGTTACACGAAAATGAAATTTTATCTTTTGATACAGACTTAATTGGTTGCTATGGGATTTGTGTTGATATTTCTAGAACATGGTTTATTGGCGAAAGTAAAAACATTACTCAAAAACAAAAAGATCTTTATACGGAAGCCTTTCTTCAAATTAAAGAAAACACTTCAATTATAGAGCCTGGGATTAATATAAAAGACTTGGTTTTTGGCGGTAGAATGCTGCCAAAAAAATATGAGGAGCTTAGATACAGCTGTAAAATGCATGGTGTGGGATTATGTGATGAGTGGCCATTGGTTCAATATCCTAATGATTTTGTTGAGGGAGCATTTGATGCGGAATTACAACCTGGTATGGTTCTTTGCGTAGAGGCATACATTGGTGAAGTGGGTGGTTCAGAGGGTATAAAATTAGAAGATCAAGTTCTTGTTACTGAAAATGGTCATGAAAATTTAACCAATTTTCCTTTTGAACAAGAATTAATTAATTAACCTTCCAGATATTTGTTACATGCTTGGCTAAAAGCTTCAAATGATAATGATACACATCGATACCTATTTTGAAATTTTCTAACAGGAATAAAATTTTTTAATCCTGAGAAAATAAATTCATCTTTCTCACTTTTGAGCCAACTAATAAGATTGTCATTAATTTTTGAAGCTTCTTTTGCATTAACACCAATAATATTATTTGACAATAGACCTGCAGAAGCTTCACATAAAGCACATCCTTTAACATTATGACCATAATTGGTAATTTTATAATTTTTATTTATAGATAGATCTACTGTTACTTCATCTCCGCATATAGGGTTTTTTAAAGTAAAACGAACAGTAGGATTATCTAATAAGTTTGTTTTTCTAGCAATTCTTGCAAATTCTAATATTTTGGATTGATATAAATCTTCCAAGGGAACTTTAGCCCCCAAAAAAAGCTCCATTAATCAATAAATACAATGCACCTAATACACATATATAACCTAGGTACACAGACCAGTGTGTAGTCATATAAACATTTTCTTCTGGTACATGTTCAGGACGTTTTTTTATTTCAGTTTCAGACATTAATCACACTATAAATTATTGAATCAAATGTAAATTAACCTAAAATTCATAAATTAAAAAGCAAAATAATTTTCAAAATAACAAATAATTACAAATTAATACAAATCCAAGGGAAAATAAAATTAGAACAGTACTTCCACCAACTTTAACAGCATTGTTTCCAGATGTAATTGAGTATTTTTCTATAATGGAAAAGAAAATATTTGCCAACGAAATAACATTAGAGGAAAATGATGACCAAATTTTATTTAATAACATAATAAATTTTACCGCAAAATTAAATAAAAGTTTCCTGTAAATCCAATCAAAATTAAGTACAGTCGAGCGAATTTCGGGAGGGTATAAGTTAAATCTAATAAGAAATATAAAAGCCAAAATGGCAAATATTAATAATTGTAATTGTCCAATTACATGACTTGGGGTGTATACTTGATAATCAACAGCATATGGTAGCAATGAAAACAGTATTGAAGGAAAAAAACCTAATAATAGACATAAAAGTGCAGCTATAACCATAGCTATAAGCATTCCCATTGGAGCCTCTTTAGTTTTAATTCCGCTGTCATGACCAAAAAAAGCAAAGTAAGGTATTTTGATTCCTGAATGCTCTAAAACACCTGCAGATGCGAACAAAAGCATTATATATATCAAAATATAGCCATGCTCTACGACACCAACCATAATTAATGACTTTGCAACAAAACCACTGAATAATGGGAAGGCAGAAATGGACATTGCTCCAATGATGCAACAAATTGCTGTTAATGGCATGTATTTATAAAGACCACCTAGTTCAGAGGCTTTAATAGTTCCAACTCTATACAATACTGCTCCCATACTCATAAAAAGGAGAGATTTGTATATAATATGAACAAATGCATGTGCAACAGCACCGTTGACGGCTAATTCTGTTCCTATACCAATTCCAACTACCATAAATCCTAATTGGTTATTAAGGCTGTACGAAAGAACTCTTCTTAGATCATTTTCTATAACTGCAAAAAATACAGGGAAGGCAGTCATAACTACTCCAATGTAAATAAGATATTCCACTCCTGCAAACGACCGTGCTAATGCGTAAATAGCTAATTTTGTTGTAAATGCCGATAATGCAACTGTTCCAATGACAGTTGCCTCAGGATATGAATCCTGGAGCCAACCATTAAGAAGAGGAAAGGCTGCTTTTATTCCAAAAGCAAAAAATATGAACCAAGCTCCTGGATTATTTAAACTAATTTTTTCAAAGTTGGCTTCTCCAGTAACAGAAATATAGTATGCTGCTCCAGCTATTAGAAGGGCCCCAGAAGTAAATTGAGTTAACAAATATCTAAATGAAGCTTTTATAGCTTGAGGAGTTTTTGAAGCTAAAATAAGAAATACAGAGGTAACCACTGTTAACTCCCAGAAAAGAAATAAAGTTAGTAAGTCACCTGCATGTAAAGCGCCAATTGCTGCTCCAGCATATGAAAATGATGAAGCATGTTGCTTCCAGTCTTCTTCATGCCAACCATAAAAAATATTTAGTGCAGCCGCTATGTGAAACACAATGGCAAAGGGCATGGTAAGCGCATCTGATCGCCAAAAAATAAAACTATAATCTATCATTTCACATATCATATGAATACCGTGATCAACGAAGATACTTGACGCAGATAAAATCAAAATAATAATCATCCAAATTTGGCGAAAAGAACTTGGAAGAAATGGAATTAAAATGCCGCCAAATAGCATTAAAATACCTGGAGGAAGATTAATCATCATAATAATCCTCCTTTCTCATTGCGATATATCTTAAAAGTATTCCTGCAAAAACAATAAAAATGAATGCAATAAAACCGAATATTGCTGGAAAAAATAGATAATCTTCTATTTTAGTTTCTCCATGTCTGTGAAAGACAAATTCTCCTATTATAAGTAAAACAGCTATAATTAAAATTATGTAAGTAAACCGGGATCCCAAAATTTTTAATTCATTTTTTTGCATTATTTAGCAACCATGGTACTTAAAGTTAAAAGGGGCGAATAAAAGAAAAATAATAATATAATTAATCCAGTTGAAGCTACAATTGGAATAGTTACAAGCTTAGGAACTTTAAACTCTATTTTTTCTTTTGGCAAATTGTAGAAAGCTCTAAAAACTGGTTCAAGAAGGTAAAAAGCATTCAGTAAAGAAGAGATAATCAATACAATTATTACAATAATTAAAGTTTCCTGCGCAGCTCCCATCATTAAGTAAAATTTACTCCATGATCCACCCATTGGAGGTATGCCTATGATAGATAGAGCACCTATACAAAAAGCTATATAAATAATAGGGATTTGTTTTCCAGTTCCATCTAATTGAGAAATTTTAGTTAAATGTGCGCCAACATATATTGCTCCAGCGCAGAAAAATAGGGTTATTTTTCCAACGGCATGCATCATAATATGCATTGATGAGCCAATGATTGAATACTGCGAAGCTATTAAACCGCCAAGTATTACATAGGAAAGTTGACTAACTGTCGAGTAAGCTAATCTAGCTTTCAAATCATCTTTTTGAATTGCTATTATACTTGACATTATTATTGTAAAACATGCTATCCAAATTAAAATAAATGAAGCGTTAGTTTTATTTAAAAAATCAATTCCAAATATATAACAACATACCATCAATACAGAGAACACACCTGCTTTTACAACAGCTACTGCATGAAGCAATGCTGAAACTGGAGTTGGGGCAACCATGGCTGCTGGCAACCACCAATGTAGTGGCATTAAAGCGGCTTTTCCAATGCCAAAAATAAACAGAATTAATAAAATTGAGGCATATTCAGGATTAAATGAATTTTCCAATATACCCCCACTTGTAAAATTTAAAGTGCCTGTGGAATACCAAACCCATATTATTGCTGGAAGGAAAAGCAATAAAGAAGATCCTACAAGAATTCCTAGGTAGAGCCGGCTAGCTTTAATTGATTGTTCTGTTTCCTTATGGGCAACTAATGGATAAGTGGCAAATGTTAAGAATTCATAAAATATAAATAAAAGTAAAAGGTTACTAGACCAAGCTACACAAAGTGCTCCAAAAATTGATAGAGAATAAAACATATTAAATCTTGTTTGTTTTTTCTCATTATTACCTCTCATATATCCTACAGAATAAACAGATGCTAAAATCCATAACCCAGAACATACAAGTCCAAAAATTGATCCTAAAGGAGTAACTTTAAATGAAAACTCTAAATCATTGAATAAATTAAATAAAATTAAACTAGGGGTTTGTCCATTGATAACAATAATTGAAATATGAATTGAAGCATAAAATGAAATCAAAGCTCCTATAAAACCAAGAGAGTCTCTAATGTTTATATTATTTTTAAATATATATGTAAAAAATGCCACAAGTATTGGAGAAATTAAAGCAATTGCAATCACATTATTTCCTATCATTATGATACAACTTTCCAAAAAATTGCTTTTGATGCTTGAAGTGATCCGTTTACAATTGGATAAGTATAAATTCCAAGAATTATATTTAGACAAGCTAATATTATCATAGGGATATAAAGAGATGGTTTTTCATATACTTTGACAGTTCCATCAATTGGTTCATTCATCCAGATTTGTTCTATAATTTTCCATGCGTATCCCATAGCAAGGAAACTCGTAAAAACAATTATAAATAAAATTGGCCAATTTCCATGGTCAAATACTGCTTTTAGGAGAAATACTTTTGAGATAAAACCTACTGTCAAAGGAAGACCTAAAAGACTTAAAATAACTATTGTTAAACAAATGGAAGTTATTGGCATAGTTTGACCAAGGCCTTTTAGATTTGTTAATTTAACCCTTTGATTAGATAATATGGAAATCGTGCCAACTCCCATAAATAGTGCTGCTTTCATCATTGAATGATTAGCAATATGAATAAATGAAGCCATTATTCCAGCAGCTGTCCCCAAACTTAAGCCGATAGTAATATAACCAATTTGAGATAAAGAAGAGAAAGCTAAAAGTTTTTTAATATCATTTTCATATATTGCTCTAATTGTCCCAAAAAATATAGCAATTATAGAAGCGGGAAGTAATACCCATTGAAGTATAATAAATGTAAACTCATCTGCATTAGATAACAAAGTAAACAATATTCTTGCTAGAACATAAAGAGCAGCTTTTGTAGCAGTTGCTGTAAGTAATACAGCAACTGCAGAAGGAGCAAATGTATAGGCTGCTGGAAGCCAAATATGAAGAGGGTATATAGCTGCCTTGACCATAAGACCAATTACAATAAAACTAATACCTGCTTTAACAGCATTATTACCAGATAATTCTGACAATTTTACAGTTAAATCAGCAATATTAAGAGTACCAGTAACTGAATATAAAAGACCCACACCTATTACGTAAAAAGTTGCTCCCACAGCACCAATTAATAGATAATTAAATGCTGCAGTTAGAGCTCTTTTATCTTTTTTTGAACCAAGTGCTACTAAAGTAACAGAAGATAAAGATGAAATTTCTAAAAAAACAAATAAATTAAATGCATCTCCAGTAGTTACTAATCCTAATAATCCACCAAGAGCCAAAAGCCACATTCCGTAAACTTTTGATTGATTACTTTCACTGATTTCATATTTTAAAGATGTGTAGGCATAAATTGTGGCAAGAAGCCCCATAAATGAGATAACTACTATCATAAAAGAGGAAGCGTCATCTATAACATATTCAATTCCATAAGGAGGCAACCACCCGCCCATAAAATAGTTAATTTTACCAAACTCAGATACCTGGAAAAATAAGGACACCGATGAATATAAGCAAAATAAAGATCCAAATAAGGCTACAAGCCAAGATAAAAAAGGCAAAGAAACTAAAATAGCAACTGGCGCTAAAAGAAGAGGGATTACAACTTGTAAAGCTGGTAAATTATTTTCAATTGCTATTAAATCTATCATTTAGAATTTTCTTCTGTATTAAGTTTAGCAATTTCATTTTCTTCAATAGAACCATATTCTCTTTTAATTCTTAAAATAAGGGCTAAGCCAAGCGCAGTAGTAGCTACACCAACAACAATAGCAGTTAGAATTAAAACATGAGGCAATGGATTAGAATATAAGCTATCTTTATAACCAGTTAAAATAGGGGCCGTTCCTCCTTGTACTTTTCCTAATGAGATATAGAACAAAAAAACACTTGTTTGAAAAATTGTTAATCCAACCATCTTCTTTACAAGATTGTGTCTTGAAATAACTATAAACAAACCAGTCATCATTAAAATAATGACTATCCAGTAATTCCAAATGCCAAGTATACCGTGTATCATTTATCCTCACCTTTCCATGAAGAGAACAAATGAAAAAGTATTAGCATAACTCCAGCAACAGTTAATCCAACACCAAATTCAATTAATAAAATACCAATATGTTGGCCATGCTTAGAGTCATGAGCAAGAATACTGTAATTTAAGTATTCTGTATTATAATAAATTGAAACTAAACCAACTCCACCATATAAAATTACGCCTAATATCATAATAAATAAATTTAATTTCTCAGAAATAAGTTTTCTGCCTTCTTTCAATCCAAATATAAGTGAATGTAAAATAAAGCCAGCTGCAACAATTACTCCAGCTTGGAACCCACCACCAGGACCATAATCTCCATGAAATTGAACATATAAACCAAATAATATTATTGGCCCTACAATGATTTTAGTACACACTCTTAATATTGGATCATCATTCATTTTTATCTCTATTTTTACCGTCACCTAGTAACAACAAAACACCAAGCCCAGCTGTAAAAATAACAACTGTTTCTCCAAGAGTATCGTAACCTCTGTAACTGGCTAAAACACCTGTTACTAAATTTGGTATTCCCATGTCTGCTTTAGTATTTGATATATAGTAAGGTCCAACATGCTGATGTATAGGAGCCATTGGATCTCCAATAACAGGTAGATCAAAACTTGCCCAAATAAGCAAACACCCAACACCAAAACAAACTATTAGAGCAAATATAGTGTTATCATTAACAACTTTTTCTCTTTTAGGGAGATGTCGCATAGCAGCAATATATAATACCGTTGAAAGACCTGCTCCAACTGCAGCCTCAGTAAATGCAACATCGACTGCATCTAAACTAACAAAAATAATAGCACATATAAGTGAATATGCACCTGCAAGCATTACTGTTGAAAAGATTTTAATACTTCTTATAGCTACTACGGCTATAATCGCTAACAAAAATATTAGAAAACCATTTATTAAGAATTCAACCATCTTTAATATCTGATCTTTCAATTGTAGATTTTTTTAAAATAGGCTTTAAATCATTTTGCTTAGCTGAAATTGCAACAGCATGGCCAGAAATTGGGCTTGTAAAAAATAATATTGCGCCCATGATAATAAGTTTAATTGAAGTATTTGAAAAACCTGAATGAAGAAGTAAACCAAATATAATAAAACCAATGCCAGCTGTATCAATCATTCCAACAGCATGAATTCTAGAAAAAACATCTGGCAACCTTAATAAGCCTATACTTCCAACAAGGATCAAAATTGATCCAATTAAAATAAATAAATATGAGAATAATTCAATAAATAATTCCATGACTATTTCTTTTTATTTAACTTTTGACCAAATAATTTCAGTATTGCAATTGTCCCAATAAAATTAATTAGGGCATATAAAATCGCGATATCTATAAATTCCGGTCTACCCATTAAAAATCCATGAATAGTAATAGATATAATCACAAGACTTCCAACTGCATTTACAGCAAGTATCCTATCAAAAGCTGTTGGACCTAAAGCAATTCTCCAGAGACAAATTATAAAAGCTATTCCACATATAGTTATACTGAATTCAAACATTATTATTCTTTTCTAACCAACTAACCATCTTATCCATTTCACCACTTTTTACATCGTTAGCCATTTGAACTGATAAAGCGTGCACTTCAAGAATATTATCTTCTAATTGTGTAGTAACAGTTCCAGGGGTCAGAGTTATTGAATTTGCGTATGCAACTCTTCCAGCTTCAGTCTTTTGCGATGATTTTACCCTAAAAGTTTGAGGATTTGGATTGTTTAAAATAATAATTTTTGCTGTATCGATATTTGCTTTTATAATCTCTTTGAACAACCAAAGAGTGTAAAATGGAAGTCTTAATAAAAGGTGTAAAGGAACGCCTTCCTTGTCAATGAAATTAGCTTTCCAGGTAACATAAAGGCAAGTTAAACAACTCAAAACACCCAAGCTAATTAATAATGAATCATAATGACCTGAAAGTAAGATCCAAAATATAAAATAAAATATAAATAAAATAATTGCTTTTAAAAACATCTGGTAAAAGTAGTGTTTAAATTTAATGAAACTTAGAGTAATTTGTATATATATTTTTTTTTTAAATCAATATTTTCATAATTAATAATTTAATTTTAATATAGAAATTTACATAATTTTAAACTAATGTTCTTTTATAAGAACTTATTATGAGGTTAAAATGCTTGAGCTCCCTGCAATTATTCTTGTTTTTGTTTCAATTTTTGGATTTTTGAACCATAAATTTCTTAAACTCCCTCTGACAGTTGGCCTAGTATTGATAGCCTTAATCTCTGGAATAGGAGTATTAATTATTGACTCCATTTTACCATTTTTAAACATTTCTTCTACCTTAAGAGTTTGGCTAAATGAAATTGACTTCAATAGAACTTTAATGAATGGAATGCTTAGTTTTTTACTTTTTGCTGGTGCACTTCATGTTGATTTAAGTAGTCTAATGAAATCTAAATTACATGTATCGATTTTAGCAACTTTTGGGGTTATACTTTCAACATTTATTAATGGCACTTGTTTTTATTATATAAGCCTGTTTGCTGGTTTTAATATTGACTATATTTATTGTTTGATCTTTGGAGTTATAGTGACACCAACTGATCCAGTAGCAGTTTTAGGGCTTTTAAAGAGATTGAATGTTCCAAAGAGACTGGAAGCTATAATAGGTGGTGAGAGTTTATTTAATGATGGTGTAGCAGTTGTTATTTTCTCTGTTCTATTAACCATTGCTTATGGAAGTTCAACTGGTCATGGAGCTCACGAAGTAATGGGTGCCAATGCTATTTTAGGCTTATTTGTAAAAGAAGCTTTTGGAGGAGCGTTGCTTGGTATATTAGCAGGGTACTTTACTTTTATTCTGTTAAAATCTATGGATGATTATGTTCTTGAAGTTATAGCAACTCTTGCTTTAGTTATGGGCGCATATTCAATAGCGTTAAATCTTCATATTTCAGGCCCTATTGCCATGGTTGTTGCAGGCGTATTTATAGGGAACACTGGTAGGCAATTTGCCATGAGCGAAAAAACAAGAGAGCATGTTACTGAATTCTGGCATTTAATTGATGAAATTTTGAATGCAGCTTTATTTGTTTTAATTGGTTTTGAGGTAATAGTCTTATCTTCTGATCTGAGTATTTTAGGAATTAGTATTATATGTGTTTTAGTGGCAGTTACAGCAAGACTATTAGCTGTTTCAATTCCATTGAATTTATTGAATCCAATAATAAAGAAGGAACCAGGTGAGATTTTAATATTGACGTGGGCAGGCTTAAGAGGTGGAATTTCTATTGCTCTTGCTCTGTCTTTACCTGATATGGAAATCAAGCCAATAATAGTAACAGCAACTTACGCAGTTGTTGTTTTTTCAATTTTAATTCAAGGTTTGACAATAGAGAGTTTAATTAAACGTTACCATAATGAATAAAAGGTTTTTTTTAAACTTTTTCTTTTTATTATTTATATTAATTTCTGATAATTCTCTCGCTGAATTAATTAAACGTGATTTGATAATTAATAATTCAGATAATGAGATTAAAATTTTTAATGTAGAAATAGCTGACACTGAAGATTCTAGAATTAAAGGTTTAATGTGGAGAGAATATATACCAAATGGTACTGGAATGTTATTCGTTTGGGAAAGGGAGGCATATAGAAATTTCTGGATGAAAAATACACCCTCATCATTAGATATTCTATTTTTTGATAAAGACGGAAAGTTGATTAATGTCGTTGAAAGTACTCGACCATTTTCATTAGAAAATATTCAATCTATACGTCCAACAAAATACGTATTGGAACTGGTTGCTGGGTCATCATTAAAGTATAATATGTATGAAGGCTCTAAAATATTAAATTTGAATAATCAAAAATAACTCTTGAAAATTGTTTCAAATTAGGGTTTAAAACTGATCTAGTCGGGGATTAGCGCAGCCTGGTAGCGCATCTGCTTTGGGAGCAGAGGGTCGGCGGTTCGAATC
>CAZCWO010000061.1:0-11320 GCA_964502335.1 uncultured Rhodobacterales bacterium
TAAGCAATATCAGCATCTTTAAGTTTTTGTATCACCTTTTCTCTAGAAACTTTATTAAATGTTTCATTGATTATTAGGTTTAGATTTTTTCTATTTTCTACTCTTTTTGTATTACTAATAAAATTTTTATCAGTGGTTAAATCGGGTTTATTAAGAACCTGGGAGCATAAACGAGCCCATTCTCTTGCGTTTTGAATAGAGATTAAAACTAATTGACCATTTAAGCATGTATAGGCTCCATATGGTGCGATAGTAGCATGGTGCAATCCAGCTCTTTTAATCTTTCTTTTTCCATAATGATTTTGAAGGTAAGGGACATTCATCCAGTCTGCTAGAGAATGAAACAGAGAAACCTCTATTCCTCTACCTTGGCCACTTTTTTGTCTGGCAATTAAAGCTTGAAGAATTGCCTGATAAGATGTCATTCCTGCCGCTATATCACAAACAGAAACACCAACTCTACCTGGTTCATTAGGTGAACCGTTTATACCAGCCAAGCCACTTTCAGCTTGAATTAAAAGGTCATAAGCTTTCATCTTGCTGTAGGGGCCAGTTTGTCCGTAACCGCTTATATCACAAGTAATTAGAGCAGGGTGCTTCGCTCTTAAATTTTTACTGTTTATTCCTAATCTATCCGTAGCCCCTGGCATAAGATTTTGAATAAAAATATCAGATTTAGAAATAATATTTTTTAAAGTTTTTAAATCTTTTGAATCTTTAATATTTAAACAGACCGATTGCTTTCCGTGATTTAACCAAACAAAATAAGCACTCAAACCTTTAACATCTTGGTCATAATTTCGAGCGAAATCACCTTCATGTCTTTCAATTTTTATTACTCTTGCACCAGCTTGAGCAAGTTTTCCTGATGCGTATGGGGCTGCCACTGCTTGCTCTAATGTTACTACGGTTATTTCTTCTAAATCTTTATTCATTTTCATCTATTTATTTTGAATTAATAATTTACACACCTGCAGGGTTTTCAATATCATGGCCCAATTCTGCTAAATCTGTATACCGATCTCCAATCCTGTGATGCGGTCTCCCACCATTTGCTCCACCAAAAGCTGCGATCAACTCATCACTAGCAGGAGCATCAGAAATAGAGAATTGAACAGTTAAATAATGTGATCTTCTACCTGTATCATTTTTATCCATCAATGGGATTTGAATTTGAGTGTCAGCAGGCCCCCTTGTATTAGTAAATCCTAGATAGCTTTTCGCTTTAACAGCATCCCTGTAAAAATTTCCAAAATGTAAGGTATGAATTAAGGCAGACGAAAGTTCAATTTCACAATCTAAACCTGACATACATCCTTTGCCGTAAGCTTCAATTTTATCTCCTCCTCCGGCTAATTCAATAATCCGATTAGTAAGTTCCTTCCCTAAAATTGGTCCAAAAGCTTTTATTTCAGGTTTAAGATCATCCACAAATCCTCGACCAGACCATGGATTTTTTACTACGGCAGCAACTCCAAATAATTTAAGAGGGATGGCTGCATTTTTTTCGCCTTCTATAAATATTTCTTCTTGGAAGGTTACAATCTTCCTCACTTGAAGTTTCATTAATAATCTCCTTTATTTTAATGTTTGTGTCAGGCCTGATTTTTCATCACCCATATATATCGCAAAATTGCCATGGTTAGCTTCTTCTATATATCTTTTTAACATTATAATTAATGCTTTATCTTTTATTTTTTTCCATTCAATATCTTCAAATTTTATATACCTGTATGCTTTAGGAGGTTTAGCATTGTCTTTACATCTATAATAAATACAAACTGCGTTTAAATTTTTATCTTCATAAACTGAGTATACAAAATCTAGTTTTACTTTAAATCCAAGTCCAGAGAACTTTTTAATTAGATTTGAAGTGTTTGATTGTTCACCTTGACTGCCTATGGAGGGTAAAAATAACTCATTGGTTTTATTATCTTCATAAAAGAGAATTGAATTACTCTTTTCTATTATCAGCCCTAAAATTGTTTTAGTGTTTTTTTCAATGGCACTAACCAATGATTGTTCATTGTTAAGGGATATATAATTTCCACTATAATATCCTAAAGGGCGCCCACTTTTCTTTTTAAATGATTTAACGTTTCCTATTAAAATTATATGATCACCTGACCGTATTTGATCGTGGTTTTTACACTCAAACCAGGCCAATGATCCTTTAATAATTGGAGAGCCTAAATCTCCTTTTATCCATTTTGTATTTTCAAACCTTTTTGATGTTGGAGAAGAAAAGAGATTTGATATATCCATTTGATTTTCATTTAAAATATTAACTGCAAAATGTTTAGATTTCTTAAATAATTCTGAGCTTTCGTTAAAGTCTCCGATGCAGATTAATATCAGAGGAGGGTCCAATGAGACAGACGTAAATGAATTAGCTGTAAACCCGCGTGGTGTTCCATCATTTTCACAGGTGGTTACTATTGTCACCCCTGTAACGAACTGGCCTAATGCTTTTCTGTATTCTAAATTATCAATTTTCATAAATTTAAAATCTTTTTAATCTTTATTAGTAAATCATAAAATAGACTTCTGTAATTTATTTCCTGCAGTTTATAAGAAAATCAACAAGAATTTTATTTACTGTATCTGCATCCTCTATTAAAGCCATATGCCTCAAACCAGGTAATATTTCTACTATAGAACCTTTAATTTGTTTTGAAATTTTTATAGACATTTCAGGAGAGTTTCCATAGTCCTCGTCTCCGGTTAAAACTAGGGTTGGGCATTTTATTGGCAGTCTTTCACCTATGAGTTCGTCTACACCATCAACTAAAACTTGATAAACTTTTGGATACACATCTTTTTTATTGGCTAAAACCCATTTTCTAATTAAATCCATAGTAGTTTGATTTTCTTTTCTGTATTTTTCAGTGAACCATCTTTCAAGTGCATTATCAATTGTAGCTGAAGGACCATTCTTTATAGCTATATTCACCCTCTGCTGAACTGCCTCTCTAGACTTTTTGTTTCTTTCATAAGCAGAATTTAATATCACTAATCCCCATAACTTTTCATTAAAACGTATAGCAAATTTTCTTGCAATCATGCCTCCCAATGAAAACCCAATTAAAGCAGTTTGATCAATTGAAAAACAATCCATTATTTCAACGATTTGGTTCGAGAAATACTCCAAATTAATGATTTTTCCCGGGTCTTTACTATTTCCATGACCGATGAGGTCATAAGTTATAACGCTATAATATTTTGAAAGTTCATTGGCTTGCCAACTCCACATCTTTTTGTTAAGTCCTAATCCATGGATCAATATTACGAATGGGCCATTTGAGGAAACTAAATTAATCGAAGTTCCATTATGTATAATTTTTTTCATAATTTACTTCTCAGGCTTATAAGCTATAACTTCAACTTCAACTTTCACATCAACTAATAGCTCGTTAACTACTGCTGATCTCGCGGGAGGGTCTTTTGGAAAATATTTACTAAAAACATTATTGAAACCAGGAAAATATTCTTTTTTTGTCAACCAAACCATTGCTTTTACTACGTCTTCAAGATCACAGTTAGCAATTGACAAGGTTTCTTTAATTTCATCTAAAACAGCAATAGTTTGCTCTTCAATAGTCCCTGTTGTCATAACCTCACCATTTTTAAAAGGTATTTGTCCGGTTAAAAATATAAAGTCTCCTGCTCTAATTGCTCTTGACAATGAAAGGGTTCTCCCACCAATAACAACTGGATCTCCAACTACTTCTTTTTTATTCATTTTACGTCTTCTCCAAATAAAAAGTTTTTGTCATTAAAGTTTATATACTTAAGTTATTTGACGCGGAATAAAAATCGTGTTGAATATAGCATAGAATAAAACTTTTAGATTTTATAGGTGATTTTAAAATGAGTAATTTAGAGCATTACAAAATGTTTATAAATGGAGAATGGTCAGATAGTGAAAATAACAATACTTTTGAAAGCATTAACCCCAGTACGGGAAAACCTTGGGCGGTTATTCCTGAGGCGTCGGCTAATGATGTTAATCAAGCTGTTACATCTGCGTATAATGCATTTAATGAAGGTGAATGGTCTAAAATTACGCCTACTCAAAGAGGAAAATACTTAAGAAAATTAGGAGAATTACTAGCTGATAAATCTGAAGAGTTAGGAAAAATAGAATCAATAGATACTGGTAAACTACTCAAAGAAACTCGATGGCAAGCAAAATATATTGCTGAGTATTTTCACTATTATGCTGGACTTGCAGACAAAATAGAAGGTGCAACTCTACCAATTGATAAACCGGATATGTACGCTTTTAACGTTAGAGAACCATTAGGTGTAGTCGCGGCAATTGTTCCATGGAACTCACAACTGTTTTTAGTTGCAGTAAAAATTGGCCCAGCTCTGGCTGCAGGCAACACAGTTGTCCTTAAAGCATCTGAACATGCATCGGCTGCAATGTTAGAATTTGGAAAAGTAATTCAAGAAGCAGGGTTTCCTCCTGGGGTTGTTAATATTATTTCTGGTCATGGTGACCCATGTGGGAAGACCTTAACCACCCACCCACTCGTTCATAGAATTAGTTTCACAGGGGGGCCTAATACGGCAAGACATGTGATTAGAAATTCAGCAGAAAATTTTGCTGAAGTGTCACTTGAATTAGGAGGGAAGTCTCCATTCATTGTTTTTGATGATGCTGATCTTGAAAGTGCAGTTAATGGCTCTATAGCAGGTATTTTTGGTGCTAGTGGTCAGAGCTGTGTTGCAGGATCAAGAGTGTACTTACATGAAAAAATAGCAGATAAGTTTTTGGACAAAATGGTGTCATTAGCATCTTCAATTAAAATTGGCGATCCGCTTTTAGAGGAAACCCAAATGGGCCCTTTAGCTACACAAGGCCAAATGAAATTAATTGAGGGTGAAATATCTCAGGCTAAGAATGAGGGTGCAAATATCTTACATGGTGGAAAAAAACCAACAAATTTAAATGGTGGATGGTTTTATGAGCCTACAATTGTTGACTGCAATGATCAAAAAATGAAAATCGTTGATACCGAACTATTCGGACCAGTTTTAAGTGTTTTAAGGTTCAAGACTGAAGAAGAAGCTATTAAACTTGCTAATGATACGAAGTATGGCTTGGCCGCTGGAGTGTTTACAAAAAATGGTGCTCGTTCTCTTAGGGTTACAAAAGCGTTGAGGGCAGGAATTGTATGGGTGAATACATATAGAGTAGTTTCCCCAATAGCGCCCTTTGGAGGATATAAAGACTCAGGCTATGGAAGAGAAAGTGGAATGCAGGCAATTCATGATTACACCCGCATCAAGACAGTATGGATTAATACTTCTGATGAACCAATGTCAAATCCATTTCAAATGCGGTAATCAAAATCTTATACATCATTCTTTTTTTGCTGAAATTCTAATTCCTCCTAATTTTCCTCCATCTAAGTATCTCTTTGCAAAGGAATAAAAGTAGAGCATGTTATCTACTATATCTTGATTATGGACTCTTGTATGTCTTTCGATATTGTCTTGGTAAGCCTTGAATCTTAACTTTGTAAACTCACTCCAGCTTTTGGTCATGTCATCTTTTTCAATGCTTACAAACCCTTTATGATTTAGGTCAGAAACATAACCAGCATAACTTACAATATAGTTTGCAAAAAAATCTGTTGATAGTTCCTGGCTTTCTTCAATGCTGAACGGTTTATGGTATGCAAAATCTTCGGCAAAAAAATTGCCATTTGATTTTAGAATTTTAAAGCAGATATCTAGTAACTTTTCTCTTTCAGGAATATGGTAAAGTGCCAGCCAACTTACAATTGTATCATAACGGTTATCTTTAAAGTCATATGTTAAGAAATCGCCACAGATATGTTCCACATTATTATCTAAACCACATCTTTTTGTAAGTTCCATGCCTACTTTGTGGTGATCATTCTGAAGTTCTAAAGCTGTTACATTTGCACCTGTCTTTTGTGCTATATATCTTGAAGGACCGCCTATGCCTGATCCTATCTCTAAAACTTTCGATTTTTCATTAATATCAAATTTTTCTATGGCATAATCTATTGCTTCAGTACCATGATAATGCAATTGATCGAATGACGATAATTCACTTATTGATAAGTCACCAGATTTTTCTTTTCCTAATTCCTTTAATTCATTATAAACTCTGTCTATAAAGTTATAAAGTTTCATCGATTTTATTTTTTCATTATTCATAATAATATCCTTTAGAAATTAGACAGAGCATTGTTATTGGTCATATTTTAATATGAAAATAAAATTAAAACTATATTTTAAAATTAAATTATGGTGGATTATACAAAGATTTTTATGATTGTTTATTTTAATAGGATATAAATGGGGTTTGTATGGTTGATTTCAAAGAAGATACTGCGTTAATATTAATTGATATTCAAAATGACTTTTGTCCTGGTGGAGCTCTCGCTGTAAATGAAGGCAATGAAATTGTTGGGATAGCAAATGAATTACAGAAAAATTTTAAAATAAAAATAGCAACACAAGATTGGCATCCTCATACACATAAATCTTTTGCTTCCGATCATGAAGGGAAAGAACCATTATCTGTAATTGAAATGTTTTACGGCCAACAAGTGCTATGGCCAGAACATTGTATTCAGGGAAGTAAAGGTGCTGAATTCCATCGTGAACTTATTACGAACAATTCTGACTTAATAATCAGGAAAGGCTTTAGACCAGAAATTGATAGTTATTTAGCATTCTTTGAAAATGATCACAAAACACCGACTGGTTTAGAAGGGTATTTAAGGACAAGGCAGATAAAGTCAATTTATCTTTGCGGTCTTGCATTGGACTTTTGTGTGTACTTTTCTGCTATCGATGGCGCAAAACTAGGTTTTAAAGTTTTTGTTATAGAGGATGCATGTAGGGCAATAGATCTCGATGGGTCACTTGATAACGCTATTAAGGAAATGACATCAAGTGGTGTTCAACTGTTATCAAGTCCTGATTTACTTAATTAAACCCCTATGAAACGGTATAGTTTTTTTGGATTACTTTTTATTTCCTGAGCAGTAGAAGAAAATACTATTGCGCCATTTTCAATGACTATGATTTTATCAGCAATTGATAAAATTGCTTCTACCCTTTGCTCAACAAGAAGAATTGCAACTCCTTGTTTTTTTAATTCTAACACACTTTTCCGTATCAACGATATCATTGAAGGTTGAAGACCTTCCGTAGGTTCATCTAGAAGCAATAAAGTTGGTTCAATGCAAAGAGCCCTTGCTAATGCAAGCATTTGCTGTTCACCTCCAGAAAGGGTTCCTGAGACTTGGTTAAGTCTTTCATTAAGTCTTGGAAACATCTCCAAAACTTTATTTTTAGTTTGCTCTCCATTCTTCCTTGTCAAAAGACCAATTTCTAAATTTTCTGCAACGGTTAATTCTGAAAAGAGACGCCGGCCTTGTGGAACATACCCAATACCTTTTTTGGGAACTAAATGTGCAGATATTTTTGAAATTCTTTCATTATTGTAATTTATATTACCTTCAACTTTATCTACTAATCCCATAATGGATTTTAATGTAGTAGTCTTTCCTGCACCATTTCTTCCTAACAGGCACAGCACTTTCCCCGGTTCAACATTAAATGAAATATTTTTCAATATCTTAATATTAGAATAATAAGTTGATAAATTAGAAATTTCTAGCATCAATCCCCCAAATAAGCTTTTTGAACAATAGGGTCATTCTGAATAGTTTTTTTGTCTCCCTCAGCAATAATTTCTCCAAAGTGCAAAACTGAAATTTTATCTGCAATAGACATAACCACATCCATATTATGTTCTATTAGTAAAACGGTAGTTGAGGATGAAAGGCTTTTAATTAATAACTTGAAGTTGTCTATTTCTGGATCGGATAAACCCTGTGTCGGTTCATCTAAGATAAGAAGTTTGGGTCTCTGAGCCATACCCATTGCTAATTCAAGAAGTCTTTGATGACCGTAACTCAAATCTCCACTTCTTTGGGTTACTCTATCTAACAAGCCAACTTTACTTAATACATTAGAAATCTCTTTATTAATTGAATTTGTCTTCCTTGTTTCTCCTTTAATAGCAAGGGCCACATTTTCATAAACTGTCAAATTTAAAAAAATTGAAGTTATCTGAAAGGTGTAACCAATACCTCCGGATATTCTTTTGTAAACAGGAAAATCTGAAATATCCTTACCATCAAAAAAAACTGCGCCATTTGTAGATTTTATTCTTCCGCACAGAAGAGAAACGAAAGTTGTCTTGCCGGCACCATTTGGACCAATTAAAGCCCTTATTTCATTTTTGCTGATTTTAAAATTTACATTTTTGACAGCTTGAATGCCCTGAAAATTTTTGCTTAGATTTTCAGTATAAAGCAAGGTATTTTTTTCTATGGTATCCATGGAAAAAACCTATATCTTAACTCACCTAATAACCCACGTCTTGCAAAAAGAGTAACAAGTAAGAGTGCAATACCCACAATAATCATATACGCATCTGTTACGTCACTTGCATAATCAATTAAATAGAACATAAAAATTGCACCAATTAAGGGTCCAAGTACCGTTCCTGCTCCCCCTAGTAAGACCCATAAAAGAGGGAATATAGAATATGGCACTGCTGCAAAACTAGCTCCTACATAACCAAATAAAATTCCATAAGACGCTCCAGCTATTCCTGATATTGTGCCTGAAATAATAACTGCAAGTAATTTATATAATTGAACATTATATCCTAGCATCAGTGCCCTATCACTATTTTCTCTTATGGAAATTAATACTCTTCCAAACGCACTTCTTGCTATCCATAAATTAAAAACTAAGCAGAATGAAAATACTGTTAGAGCAGAATAGTACCTAATAGTAGGGTCAGATAGGTCTAATGATAGAAAGACCCTACTTGATTGTTGAATAACAATACCTTCATCGCCACGAGTAATTCCACCAAAGTATAGAATGCATAAATAAGCTATTTGAGAAAACATTAATGTTACGATCATAAATGAAACACCGACCGTTCTAAGAGCCAGATATCCTATTACTAAAGAAACTAACACTGAAAAACAAAATGCAAGAATAAGAGCTTGTCCGACATTATAGTCTAAATGATAGATAGATAGCCCAGCAGCATACAAACCCGCTGAAAAGAATAAGGCATGACCTAAACTTAAGAGTCCAGTATATCCGAACAAAACATTATAGCCAATACCGTATACTGTTAAAACTAAAATTCTTGCAAAATTTCCTTGATGGTAATCAGAAAATATACCTAAGATTTCTAGTAGGAATAATAATGCAATTGCGCCTAAATGAATAATAAGGTCTCTTTTCATGTTTTTTCTGACCCAAATAATCCATTAGGTTTGATTAAAAGAACTATAACCACCAAAAGAGTTGCAATTATTTTTGCTAGATTTGGAGAGAAAAAAACAGAAATAATTCCATCACTCATTCCAATCAGAACTGCAGCGGCAACTGTGCCCCTCAAACTTCCCAATCCTCCAATGATAACAACAATAAAGGCAAGTAGCAGTGGTTCCCCACCCATCAGGTAATGAGCTTGTTGTATAGGAACAATTAACACTGCAGCAACTGCAGCTATTGCTGCCCCAGCTCCAAAAACTAAACTATAAACAGTTGAAATAGGTATTCCGAAAGCTTGTGCAGTTTCACTGTCCAATTGTGTAGCCCTTAAAATTAATCCAAATTTTGTCTTTGCCATTACAAGCCAAACAGAAAATAAAAGTATGATAGCTGAGAAAACAACAAAAAATTTATAGGCAGAAAACCCAAACCAATATAAATCCAATCTATAATTAAAAGGCTGTTCGACGGGTCTTGCATCAGGACCGAATGTCATTAAAACTGCCTGCTGAATAATATATAAAATGCCAATAGTAGCTATAATAGTTGCCTCAGGGTCATATTTTAAATGTTTTAAAATCAACCAATCAGAAGACATAGCAATTACGCCTGCTATTAAAGGGGCAATAATTAAAGCTAGTAAAAATCCTATTGCAGGGTTCCCGAAGACAAAGCCTGAAATCCACCAGGCTAAAACAGCACCAAGCATAAAAAACTCACCATGAGCCACGTTTACTATCCTCATTACTCCGAAAACTAAACTTAATCCCAGAGCAATGAGAGATAGAACGGCTGCATGGACAAGACCTTCAAGAGATGCAAAAAGTAGGTAAGGTCCTAAATCCATATTTGTTTATAAAAATACTTTCTAGAATGATTGTTTCGTATAATCAACTTCGTCAGGATAAAAAGTATCTTCTATAGATGTTGTGTGTGCTAACACTAATTTTCCATTTGTCATCTTCGTTATATATTGATGCCCAAACGTTTGGTGAGTTTTACCATTAAATATTTTAGCTCCTTGGGGATGAGCCTGAGATAAAGGCATATTACTCATGCTTTCAACAGCTTCAATTAATTTTGACCTGTCGCCAACACTGGAATAACCTGCTTCTTCCATGCCCTTTTTAATGATGTGAAGTGTTTCCCAGCAACCAAACATATGCGCATAAGTTGAAACATCTTTTGAGTCAGAAACAGATGCACCATTTTCATCAACACCTACTGCTGATCTATAAAATTTATCATGCTCTGTTTGATTTGATTGCGCATATCTTGGGTTTCCTTCCCAGAAATAACTTCCATCTAAAAACTCCAAGCCTGGTGTACTTAAATCAACTGCTTCTACACTATCAATAAAACCAAATAGTTTAGGAGATTTGTTACCATAAAACTCACCAAGTTCTTTAACGAATGTCAAGACTGCTGGACCAACCATAACGTGGTATAGTACCTCAGTGTCTCTTGGAATCTTAGGAAAATATTTTGAAAAACTTGATTCAGTTGGTGGTATTGGAACTTTGGCAAGTATTTGTCCTCCTTGCGCCTCAAAAGCAGCAGAGAAGTAATCTCTATGATCGTGACCAAAAGCAAAATCAGGGTATACCATTGTAACTTTTTTACCTAAATTGTTTTTCACAAAAGGAGCCATGGCTTGCACTTGGCTTTTTACGTCAGTAATGCCAGGTTGTAGAGTGTATCTGTTAAGCATTCCAGAAGCTACATGGTGGCCTTCTGAAACAACAAAGTAAGGAAGCTTGAGCTCCCCTGCTCTAGGAGCAGAACCAATAACTACATGGGAAAAAAGAGTGCCAAATGCAACGTCGCATTTATGCTGATTTGCAAATTTTTCAAGGGCCTCTGCACCCCTCTTCGGATCAGTTCCATCATCTTCTGCAACTATTTCGATGGGTCTTCCATTAATGCCTCCCCCATCATTAATGACTTTTACAGCAGCCTG
>CAZCWO010000062.1:0-3546 GCA_964502335.1 uncultured Rhodobacterales bacterium
CTATTCCTATAAGAGACGCTATATCCATGATTATACCTCAATAAAATTCTTTAATGCATTAAATTTCAACGATTCGCCAGATATTTGCAATTTTAATACCAAGATTATTAAATATTAACTTTTATACTATATTTAAACTAATTAAGGTATAGTTATTGCATAAATAATGTGATTAATTTTTTTATTGTAAACAGAGAATACGTTTTATTTATGAGCTACCAAAATTTCAAATTAACAATTATTATACCATTTATATATTTCTTTCTGGTTTTCCCATTAACTTCTCATGCTCGGCAATTTATTGAGAAGGATCACATTGTTATTGATCTTCTGAGTAGAGTGGAATGGTTGAGGTGTTCTACCGGTCAAACATGGGATGGAACAAACTGTTATGGTGAAATTGCTAGACTTAATTTTGAAGAGATAAAAGAAGCTATAAAACTTGCAAATGAGCAACTTGGCGGACACTGGAGGCTTCCCACTCGTAAAGAGCTTGAAGGGATAGTGTGTAAAAAATGTGAAAAAGGTCATAAAATCAATCAAGAAGTTTTTCCTTCAACACCTGCTGAACCATACTGGACTTCAGATAAAAACTATTGGTCAGAAGAACGCTACTGGACAGTTAACTTTTTTACTGGGTTTTCCTTTAGCCGTTTTACAGGGTCAAAACCATTGGCTAGTCGTTTTGTGAAAGATCGTTAGAATTATTTTTCTTCTCTAATTTCCAAAATAAAAATTTTACTAGAAAACTAACACTTCCAAATACCATAATAACAATCGCTACGTTCCAGGTAGTTAAAAAAGACAAATGATGCATTTGATCTTTTGCTAATATTCCTAAAATTAATAGCAATAACATAGCAACAATAAACAACCTAATAACTACGCAAGTTCTGCAAATTTTTTTTTGATTTATGTTTTCAATTTGATTTGTCATTTTCATGCAAATTATCAAAAATATTACTGTGTCGGCTGTCAATTACATGACATGTAACACATTTTGTAGTTTTTTTAAATTCATTAATTTTATCGATTTTTCAAGCCATTAACTCAAAAATTTTTAGTCAGATTTCTGACTATTTTATATGTCAAATTAAGATTTTTGAATAATTGATTTTTTGAATGATTATCTTCTCAAACGACGGAGGTAATTATGCAACTTGCTCAACAAATTAAAATGCGTCAAAGCCAATCCCTGGTAATGACACCACAACTTCAGCAGGCAATTAAACTGCTACAGATGACAAATTTAGAGCTTTGTCAGTTTCTTGAAAACCAACAATCAGAAAACCCCTTTTTAGAGATCGACACAAAACTAAATAATCAAGAAAACAAAATCGAGGAAAAATCACAAGGCATTAAGGAAACAACCTCTGTCATTTCTGATGATATAAAAAATGGCAATTTAGTTTCTGATGACCCTTCATCAAATCAAGACTATGAAAATAGATTTGAAACGGACTTAAATGAAAGACCAAAATTAGACTCACCGAATTCAAATTCAAAGAATGTTGCTTCAGATGATTTTGATGATTACATCTCTAGCTTAGCTAATAGGCCTGAGACACTTAAAGAGCATGTTATGAAACAAATAAGCCTTGAAATTAAAGATCCAACAGAACGTTTAATTGCATCATTTCTTGCAGATAATCTTGAGCCTACTGGGTGGTTATCAACAGATACTCAGTTGATAGCTGATGAAACCAATTGTCCTATTAGCCAAGTGTCACAAGTCTTAAAAAAAGTTCAAAAATTTGAGCCTTCTGGTGTTTTTGCAAGAAACCTTTCTGAATGCTTAAAAATCCAATTAGAAGAAAGATCACTTTTAACAGAAGGCATGGACCTTTTATTAGATAATTTAGACTTACTGGCAAAAGGAGAACTTAAAGAACTTATAAAAATAACAAATTTTAATCAGGATGAAATTTCTAAATCAATTGTCACCATAAGGAGCTTGAACCCAAAACCAGGTGAAACATATTACTATGATGAAACCATCCAAAATGCACCTGACGTAATAGTTTCAAAAAGTAGCAAGGGATGGGTTGTTGAATTAAATAAATCCACTCTGCCAGCTGTTGTAATTGATGAAGATTATATTTCAAAAATGAATTCGACAAAAAACAATGAAAACTCAACGTCTTTTATTGCAGACTCAATTGCCTCCGCTAGATGGCTAAAAAGATCTGTTGAGCAGAGAAATAGCACAACTTTAACAATTGCATCCGCCATTATCGCTCAACAAGAAGATTTTCTTGAACATGGTTTTTCTCATCTAAAACCAATGGTTTTAAGGGATATAGCCAATAATGTTGGTATGCATGAAAGTACTGTGAGCAGGGTGACAACAGGCTTAACAATGGAAACACCAAGAGGCTGCTTTGCAATGAAATATTTCTTTAGTGTTTCACTAAACTCTGCTGAAAACGGAGAAACACATGCAGCAACAGCAGTAAGAGAGGCAATTAAAAAATTAATCCTAGAGGAACCATCAAAAAAACCTCTTAGTGACGAAGCTATAGCCACAATTATGAAAAAAGATGGGATTGACCTTGCAAGAAGAACTGTAGCAAAATATAGAGAAATCATGAAAATTCCATCCTCTGCTCAAAGGAAAAGGCAGACGAGACTTGCAGCGATTAGCTAAAAAATTTAAATTATATTAAGTTTTTTCAAGAAAATTTGAATGAATTAAAGTTATCTTTATCTAGAAGCTGCTTGCAAAATATTCCTTGTCAAAAGTTTCTTACCTTCTTTGATAAAGATGCTTGGATCAATATGTTTTTTATTAACTATAATTTCGTAGTGAAGATGTTGGCCAGTTGATCTTCCTGTTGACCCCATTTTACCAATTCTTGTTCCTATATTTACTTTCTGGCCTTTATTGACAAGAACCTTTTGTAAATGAGCATAAGCGGTAACTATGCCATAACGATGTTGTATTTTAATCATCTTACCATAACCGCCGTTACCTCCTGCAAAAATAACTACTCCATCTGCAGGAGCAAGAACGTCTTCATGCCATGTACCAGCTAAATCAATGCCCCTGTGAAACCTTTTCTTTTTAGTTTTAGGATCTGTCCTCATCCCAAATTTACTTGAAATATAGTAATAATCCATAGGAGCTTTTAAAGGTATAAAATTTAGGGCCAACCTTAAATCCTTTGTTAAGCTTACTCTATCAATTAGCTGCTTAAAAAATATTGGGCTATCTGGTGAAACTATCTCTCTTTTTTCTAATACTACTTCAACCTTTTGAGATAATTCCTCACCAATATTAATGGTTAAAGTTTTCAAAAGTTCACTAAATTGTGAAATTTCATTGTCAAACCCAGATAAAATTCTATACGCTTCTGCTTCTGGAGGCATTTGTGCAGGATTTATTGAAAATTCTTTGGGATTGATCAAATCGTTATTTTTTGAATTTTCTTTCATTAGGCTTGAAAATTTCTCTAATTCTTTTGAACCTATAACATCCTTAGCTACTAAACCTTGATTTGGGTCAACTATATCTGGAAATTTAAACCAAGAAATTAAATTAGAAAA
>CAZCWO010000062.1:3646-11135 GCA_964502335.1 uncultured Rhodobacterales bacterium
CTTGATTTGGGTCAACTATATCTGGAAATTTAAACCAAGAAATTAAATTAGAAAAATGATTTGATTCGCTTTCAACTTTAAAGCTTGAACCTTCATAAGTAGCACTACTAAAAAGTTTCGAATTTTTGATTTTATTAGTATTTAAGTTTTTAATTGAAATTGAAGGTTGCAACGACGCTGAATAAAAAGATATCTCAGGTTTAATAGTGCCCCTAATATTTTTCAAAGAAAAATTTGAAGTTTTTAATGAAAGATCTTCCATAGGGTTAAATGAAAAAAAGTCTTTATTTTTTATTTTTTCATCTCGATAATAGCTGTATTTAAGGTTTTTAATAAGATCATTTCTATCAAATGTAATATTTGATTTTTGTTTTAACTCACTGAGATCGGTTCCCTGTTTTCGTGTTTCCAAGGCTCTATAATCGATAAAATGTGCAACAATAATCGGGGTTGCGCTTGCAGACGAGACTAAGTCATCTTTCAAAACATTAATAATAAAACTGGTAAAAATTGACAAACTTGAGAAAAGCCCAAAAACAAAAACTGCAAAACATACTAAATAATGTTTGAGATTAAAAACATATTCCATAGGGCCTTTTCTTGTCATAAGCAAATATCTTCTTTCTCGCAAATGCCAAGATAAACCTGAATAATTTATAAGAAAAAAGTGTTTTCCTTCTGTGACTTTTCTAGTCCTCAGACCATTAAAAAAAGTAAAAATATAAAGAAAATTATTAAAATTCATTTGATTACTTAAAGTAAATAACTGCTACCAAAACAATACTCGTAATAAGTTGTATTAAAATCAAAAACAATAAAACCCTAGGAGAAACTGGATTTTGGACAGTTAATTTAAAATCAGGTAACTCACTTTTCCCAGCTAAATTCGTTTCTTTTCTAGTATGTTTTTTAATATTTTCTTCTGAAAAATTACTTTTCTCTAAGATCTCATTGCTATTATCTGAAACAATTTCACCAGCCATTTCAGCTCGCACTCTTTCAATTCTTTCCCTAATATCTACCACTTCACTTGCCATGGAACGTGCCTTTATTAAAATCTTTATAGTATTATTAATACAATTTATTGTATAATCTATCATATAAACGGCATCTGTCGTTATTATGATAGACAAAATTTATAAATAAATTATTATAACGGAAATATTAATTGAGAACAACAATGCTTAATCCGGTAAAAAATCTTATGAGAGACAATGATTTAGAAGGTTCTGTTTCAGTTATAAGTGATGAAATTACTATAACTGGAACTGTTACAAGTTCTGGTAATTTAATTATAAATGGTAATGTAGATGGTGAAATTAATTGCGAATCGCTTGAAATTGGACCATCTGGCGTAGTAACTGGCACAGTTAAGGCTGGTCAATGTTTATTAGCTGGTAAATTAGAAGGTAAATTATCCGCTAGAACAGTTAACATTGCCAGCACAGGAGATCTTAATGGTAGATTAAGTTATGGCAAATTAGAGATTGAAACTGGAGCAAATATTGCATTAAAGTTACGTAAAACAAAACAACTCAGTGATACATCCGTTGAAAATTCGGTTAGTAATGAGGAGCAATAAAATATGTCTGATCAACAATCATCTATTGGAAGTGGTGCTAAATTTAAAGGCAAAATATCAGGTGCAAAAGCTCTTGAAATTAATGGTGAAGTAGAAGCTGATATTGATATTGGCAAAATTACTATTGGGCAAGACGCTCACTTCAAAGGAGGAATTAAAGCTGATTTAGCAGTAATCTCTGGTATTTATGAAGGTACAATGCAAGCTGAATCAATTTGGTTAACAGATACTTCTAGGGTAAGTGGAGAAATCAGGTACCAATCTCTTCAAATGGATAGAGGTGCAGCACTTAACTGCAGAGTGGTTTACAACTGGGATGATACCGATCAAAAGTCTAAAAAATCTAAGTCTAAAGAAACAAAAGAAAGTTCAGAAGATGTTTCAGAGGACATAACTGAGGAAAGCAACGAAAATGAGTGAAATAACTTATATATCAAAAGAAGTTTCAGTAGAAGGAGTACTTGAAGCTGCCGATTTGAAGGTGATTGTTGCTGGAAGTTTTTCTGGCAATATCAATGCCAACGAAGTTATCCTTGAAGAAGGCAGTAGGTTTGAAGGTGAAGTTGAGGCAAGAATGATAACTATAGAAGGTGATTTAAAAGGTAAAGTTAAATCTTACCAACTTACAGTAGCCCAAACTGCACGTGTGGATGGAGAACTGTTAACGAATTCAATAGAAGTTGCTTCAGGTGCTGAAATTGCTGGAAGCATTGCTAGAGTTACTTAAGCCATAATTCTATAATATTTGTTATTATTTTACTGAAATATCTTCAGCGATTTCAACAGTTTGTATACAACTGTCGAAAAAGGCCATTGCTTCAGCTCTGCCATGCATCTGATATAATTTCATAGCAGCATACCTTCCAGCAGCCAACGAAACTCCCAGTGGCTCTCCATGTACTGCTGTAGCGGTATTTAATAACTGTTCAATGCCATCTCTCAAATTCTCAAGTTTTTTGATTTCATTTATTGTTAAATCTTCTTTAGAGCTATTATTTATATTTTTACTTGTTTTTTTATGGTCAGAAAAATTAATTACATTAGTCATTAGCAAATTCCTTTTCAAAAACTGAATCTGGGCATCTATATAATTCTACATTAAATTGGCTAACGGTCATATTGCTTTCAACAGTGCCAACTTTATATTCGCCCATTTTCCCAGCAACCATCATATCAGCGCCTAAGCTTAGTGCTCTATTTTTTATAGCAATTATTCCGTAGTCATATGGTCCTTCATGCATCATTTTAAGAGTAGTGAGGGCTCTGCATCCATAAAGCCTTGCAGTTGTCGTATCAATGAATCCAATTTTTTCACTTCCTGGGATTGCAGCTGGAGGCTGAAGAGGATCCGTTTCTATTTCAAAATTAGTTTCTTTTACAGTTTTCAATTCTCTATTTACAGTTTTCAATTCAGTTTTCAAGTCAGTCCATTCTTCTTCTGTTATTAACATTAGCGGTTCATTTCTAGGATCCATGTATAACTGACAACCTGGTAATAAAAGAATAATAGTAATGAAATAAAGATAAGATTTTTGCATTTTATTTGCCTAAAATAAGTTAAATTTCTAATATTTAATAAATATTTAATAAACTAACGACTAATTCCCCAATAATATTAATTGTAATGAATCGATTTAATAATTAGCACATCTGTCGTTATTTATATTTACTCTTAAGTAAAAGCCTATAAATTGGTATAAAATGAAGTTAAAAAAATTTCCTATAATTATTGCCTTATCTATCTTATCAAGTTTAATAGTAGCTTCGCTTTATTTAATGGGGTTTAATTTATTAACAACCCCTCCAAAAACTGCTGAGGAATTATTAGAGTTACACTTAACTGAAGACAATCAAACTTTATCTGAAGACGATGGCGGTGATGGACTCGTTAGTGCACTACTTCCTCCAAAATTATCATATTTTCAATTTATGCTTTCCTTCTCAGCTAATTTAAAAGATGATAAAAATATAATGAATATGGAAGTTGCCCTTTCGACATTTAAAGGTGAGTTTTACATGGCAAGATTAAAACATCACGAACCAGCACTAAGGAGAGTTATTTTAGATACACTCTCAGAAATGCCTGAAGAATTGGCTAGAACTAAACTTGGAAAAGAAGAACTATCTGAAACTTTATTACTTGAAATTAATTTAAAATTAGAAGATTTAAATGAGGAACCTGCAATTGAAGGAGTTCACTTTACTTCATTTGCAATTAGATAAATAATTTGTTTGTTTATGAATAAAATTTATATATTTGGATCTTTAATTTTTTTATTAATCATAATCATTTTATTGATTTTTATCATTCCAATTACTATAAAATCTTTAACAAAGCCTACTTCGATTATATCAACAGTAAAAATTAATAATTTGTGTTCAGTACATGATGACGCTTTTATGGTTGTGACAAGGCCATATAATAGAAAAGCATATTTTTCTAATGGAATCACAAGAATTAAAGTTATGTCTGACTGGAAAATAAGGCTTGAAGCAAATGATAAATACCCTGAATTTAGATATGATGGTATTGAGGTTAATGTATCCAAAAACGTTGAATTAACTGCAGATTGTGGCACTTCACCAAGGCTGAAAACTATTTTTGGTGCATTTAAAAAGCAATTCAATTAAGATTGTCTCGATTATAATTTAAATGGATTAGAGAAATTTTTCAAAAAATTAAAAATTTAGTTATCGATTTATTTTCATTGCTGATTATTGGCCTGACTGTTGGCGTCACTCTTGGACTCGTTTCTAATTTATTTATAAAAGGTGTGGCTACAATAACCAATTTTAGAAAAAGTTATTTCTTAGATTTTATTGATCTTTCTTTTATTCCAGTCATTTCTCTTTTGATTGCTGCTATCTTGATAATTTTAATAAGAAAGCTTTTTAATATAACTAGGTGGCATGGACCACCTGATTCAATTTTAGCTGCACATCAAGCGAGTAATTCGATTGATGTAAAGCGTGGTTTTGGATCTACATTAACCGCATTTATCTCAGCTAGTGGAGGAGCATCTGTGGGCCAATATGGACCATTAGTTCACTTTGGAGCTACAGTAGCAACATTTTTGGAAAATTTTACTTCCAAACGGCTTCCACCGGGTATTTTCATTGGATGTGGAGTGGCGGCTGCAATTTCTGCAGGCTTTAATGCTCCAATAGCCGGTCTAGTATTCGCCCATGAAGCTATTTTAAGACATTTTTCATTACGAGCGGGGGGAGCAATTGCCATCTCATCAATTACAGCATCTACTGTTGGTGCAGGATTTTTTAATGAAGTTTTAGGTCTAGAAATTATATCTGAAGCTCCAAAACTCATAGAAATTACACCCATTGTTTTAATTTGTTCACCCATATTTGGTATCTTAGCAATTTTATTTATGTTTGGCATCCGCTCAGGAGCAAGGCTTTCAAAAGCTTCAGGTTTATCACCCTCTTACCAAATCATTATTGCAGCCTTAGTTTGTGGGACTATTGGAATTTTCATTCCAGAGATTTTAGGATTAGGAACGCAAGAAATGAATTCTATTTATTCTGCGCAATATGAAATAAAATTTCTTTTTTTGATCATGATAGGAAAAATTTTCATGACATCCTTGTGTATTGGTTTTGGCTTTTTTGGAGGAATTTTTGCCCCAGCACTTTATGTTGGTGCAGCCGGAGGCGGTTTATTTGCTAAGTTGTTAATGTTACTAGGCTTTTCTGTTTCATTGCCAGCCATGGCTCTTGCAGGAACCGCAGCTGTTGGTGCTGTAGCCATTGGCGCTCCGATTGCAACAACTTTAATTATTCTTGAATTTACTGGTAGTTATGAGTTTGCTGTTGCAGCGATGATTGCGGTTCAGGTCAGCACATTCATTTCTCACAGGCTTTACGGAGATTCATTGTTTGATATGGCTTTAAACGATAGAGGTATTAAAATTGGGCTAGGACGTCAGCACGTCCAAATGAATGACCTGCCTCTAACTAAAATTTTATCAAATGAGGCGATTACCTTTCCAGAAAATACTTCAATAAAAGAAATTAATAGAAAAATGACAATAAATAGTGCAACCGAAGCTGTTATTATAAGCAATGAAAATAAATATAAGGGCAAAATATCTATTTATGACATAATCAAATCCAAAAAAAACGAAAGTGAAAATATTATATCATTAATAGACAGCTCTCATCTTGTGTTAGACTATAAAATTTCCCTTGTAAAATCTATTGAAGAGGCTAGTAATTTTGTTGGTGAATTTATTCCTGTAAAGAATTTTGAAAATAATGATTATATTGGCTCAATAAATGAATCTGATTTGTTCCAAGCTTATCTAAAGCTTCAAAGCCAAGTTCTAAACGTTGAAAAAGACACAAAAAATTGAAAAATATTTAATTATTAATTAATTTCTATAGCTATCCTTAAAAAAACTATTATATATCACGATTATAACAATATTAATATAAGTAAAATCATGAGTGTAATTGAAACAGTAAAAACAATTTTAAATGACGAAGAAGATAGAAGGCCATCACGAGAAGAAGCGGAAGAAGCCGTCAGAACTCTTATAAGGTGGGCTGGAGATAATCCTGATAGAGAAGGGTTAATAGAAACACCTAAAAGAGTTGTAAAGGCTTATGAAGAATATTTCTCAGGCTATACAAAAAATCCAAAATCTATTTTAGAAAAAACTTTTTCTGAAACTGCTAACTATGAAGACTTTGTTTTACTTAAAAACATTGATTTTGAAAGCCATTGTGAACATCATATAGCTCCAATCATAGGTAAAGCTTCTATCGCCTATTTTCCAAATAATTGCATCGTAGGAATTTCAAAGTTAGCTAGAATAGTAAATGTCTTTGCTAAAAGACTTCAAACGCAGGAAACTATGACTTCGGAAATTGCTGAGTGTATTCAACTAAACTTAAACCCTAAAGGTGTTGCTGTACATATTAACGCTGAACACCAATGTATGAGTACTAGAGGTGTTCATAAATCAGACGTTGAAATGATTACAACACACTTTACAGGTGAATTTAATGAAAACTCTGAAGCTAAAAAAAGATTTCTCTCATCCTTAAAACATAATTAATCTTTAGGTTTTTAAATTTTAGTATAAAATCAATTTAAGATTTAAAACAAAATGTAATTGCTCTATGAAAATTACACCCGTTCTACATATATTAAGTATATTAATAATGCCTTTAGCCGGCTTCATGTTACTAGCAGGTTTGGTTGATCTTTATTATTCAAATAATAATTGGATAAATTTTTTTAGCTCAGCAGTTATTACTCTTTTCTTAGGAATGTCAATTTTCCTTGCTACAAGAATGAAAAGTGAACAAAATTTAGATTTAAGGCAAGCGTTTATATTGACAACAATGTCATGGGTTACAATTGCTTTATTTGGTGCTTTGCCTTTCTTCTTAAGTACTACCGGACTAAGTATAACTGACTCATTTTTCGAATCTATGTCAGGCATTACCACGACCGGATCAACTGTAATAGTAGAAATCGAGATATCACCACCAGGTATTTTAGTTTGGAGATCACTACTGCAATGGCTTGGTGGTATTGGAGTTATAGTTATGGCTATAGCGATTTTTCCAATGCTGAGTGTAGGAGGAATGCAGCTTTTCAAAACTGAAAACTTTGAAACTCCAGAAAAGGTTATTCCTAGAGCAACATCTCTAGCAAGAGGAATTTTTATTATTTACTCTATTTTAACTCTAATTTGGGCGTTACTTCTATTTTTATCAGGTATGCCAGGGTTCGATTCAATTTTGCATTCCATGACTACTATAGCTACAGGGGGCTATTCAACCAAGACCCATTCAATAGCGGCATTTGATAGTTATCTTATTGATTGGATTATAGTTTTTGGAATGATTGTTGGTAGCTTACCATTTATTCATTACTTA
>CAZCWO010000063.1:0-11067 GCA_964502335.1 uncultured Rhodobacterales bacterium
CCAGATAAAATTAAATTAAAATTTCTTCTTGATAAGATCTTAGACATTTCATTTAGCATAAGAATTATCTCTAATTTGAATTATTATCATATCTAATTAAGAGTGTATTGATTTACGCATTGAAAACAAGTCTTGCCTAGATAACTTAGTAAGATTTTTACAAAACTCACAAATAACTTCTAACGTTCCATCTGTAAATGTTATCTCATTTAATTCTGCATCAGAAATATTTGATAGAGTTTTTTTCACTCTATCTAATGAGCATCTACAATTATCTTTAATGGTGATTTCTTTTTGAACTCTCACCTCAAAAGAGTGAAAAAGCTTATATAAAATATTTTCCATAGAAATCTGCCTTGATAAAAGTTCGGACTTATTTAAAGACTTTAAAAAAAGGCTAGCTTCTTCAAATAAATTTAGTTGGTTTTCTGAAGTGTCATTCAATTCTTCTGGCGTTGCTTGAATTAATATGGCAGAAGAAATATAGGCTTTATTGGAAAATTCAGAAAAACAAATCATTTCTGAGTTAATTTGTTCGGATTTTTTAAAGTAATAATCAATACATTTTGAAAAACTACCTTTTTGTACTGGTGTAATTCCTTGGTATCTTTTATTACTTTTGGATTCAATAGCCGTAAAGGCTAAGTGACCTTTATGCATTAATTGATCAATCGAGGCATCCTTTTTTATTCCTTTCAATGCGTTCTTATCATAATTAGCATAACCCCTAATTTCCCCATTGTTAGAATAGTCAGCCAGCATTGTTTTTAGTTTTTCTTTGCCGCTTGCTTGAATAGTAAAATACCCGTTAAACTTTAATAAAGATCCAATGCAACAGCATGAGCTTAGTGCATCTGCCAAACATAAAGACACTGGCAATGTGTAATCATGTCTTTCCAATATATTATTTATTGTTTCATCTAATTTAACAAAGCGGCCTCTGATTGATGAGTTTTTAAGTGTAAAATATAAAACTTTATCAAAATTAATTAAACCATTTTCAATCATTATTTAAACACCACCAAATTATTGATCGCTGAACATGCATTCTGTTTTCTGCACCTAAAAACACTAATGATTGCTTGCTGTCTATAACCTCTGCGGTTACTTCATGACCTCTGTGAGCTGGTAAACAATGCATGAAAACCGCTTCTTTAGATGCCAATTTCATTAACTTTTTATTCACTTGGTAAGGCTTCAAAGAATTTTCATTATTCACAGTTCCGTCACCCATGGAATTCCATGTGTCTGTTATAACTACATTTTTATTTTTAACAGCATTTTCAGGATCATTATCAATTTTAACTTTGGCTCCTTTTGAAATTGCGCCTTTTATTAAGTTTTCAGGAAGGGAAAGATTTTCGGGGGTGCATATTGTTAAATTTAACTTTGAAACCTCTGATGCTTCAACCCAACTCCGAGCAACATTGTTACCATCACCAAGCCAAATGATATCTTGATTTTGAATTTTTCCTTTACTTTCCTCTATTGTTAGTATGTCTGACATCACCTGACATGGGTGAGTTAAATTCGTAAGTCCATTTATTACAGGAACAGATGCATGGACAGAAAAATCTAACATCATTTCATGCTTAAAACATCTAATGACTATTAAATCTACATACCTAGATAAAACTTTGGCAGTATCAGCAACTGTTTCCCCTCTGCTGAGCTGAATATCAGCAGCTTGTAAAATTATGGGCTTTCCTCCAAGTTGTGTTATACCAACTTCAAAAGATACTCTTGTCCTGGTTGAAGGTTTTTCAAATATTAGAGCTACAGATTTACCCGCCAAAATCTTCTCTATACCTGTTGCGCCATTTTCTTTAATATTTCTTTTTTCTTTTTTTGTTCGTTCTAAAATTGTTTCAATATCAACACTTGAAATATCTTTTATGTCAGTAAAGCTCCTCATTTATTGAACCTTTTTTTTGCAACATTTTTTAATACTGATATTGCTAATGCAATTTCATCTAGCTTGGCAGTCAATGGTGGAAGTATTCTCAAAACATTCTCTGCAGCCGCAACAAATAAAATTTTGTTTTTTTTCAATTCAACTTGAACCTCATCAACTGGATAGTTTAATTTAATTCCTCTTAGAAATCCTTGGCCTCTAATCTCTGATATAAACTTAGGAAATTCAGACTGCATCTTCTGCAATTCTATTGTTAAGAAATCAATTTTCACAGAAAGATTATGTAAAAATTCTTTTTCAGTTATGACATCTAAAACTGCATTAGCCGCAGCCATTACAAGAGGATTTCCTCCAAAGGTAGAACCATGACTCCCTGGCTTCATAACAGAGGAAACTTTTTTGGTCGCTAACACAGCCCCCACTGGCACTCCCCCACCCAAACCTTTAGCCAGAGCCATCACATCTGGCTTTAAATCTGTTGTTTCATATCCAAATAATGTTCCCAAACGTCCCATACCTGTTTGCACTTCATCTGAAATTACTAAACATTCATATTTTTTTGCAAGTTCTTGGGCTTTTGAGAAAAATGCTTTAGAAATTGACCTTGCCCCTCCTTCTCCTTGAACAGGTTCAACCATAATTGCAGCAACATCATGAGAAGAAAAATGTTTTTCCAAAGAATTGATGTCATTAAAATTAACATGCCTGAAGCCTTTAGGAAGAGGTCCAAACCCTACTCTGTTTTCTTCTTTGGAAGTTGCGGATAGCATTGACAAAGTTCTTCCATGAAAGCAACCATCAACACAGATAATTACATTTCGTTCTGGTCGCCCATTTTCATGCATATATCTCCTTGCCACCTTAACAGCACCCTCATTAGCCTCGGCACCAGAATTTGCAAAAAAAACAGCATCCGCAAAGCTATGCTTGCACAATCTTTCTGCTAGTCTTTCTTGTTGAGAAATATTATAGAGGTTTGATGTGTGGATTAATCTTGATGATTGTTTTTGAATTTCAGAAACTAAATGCGGGTGACAATGACCAATTGAATTTACAGCAATCCCACTAGCAAAATCCAGATATCGATCTCCATTATTTGTAAAAAGCCAACTACCTTCACCTTTTTCAAAAGTTAAATCTGAAGGAGCGTATGTATTCATTAAAAAATTTGAGGCCATTTATTACTTCCAAACTAAATTTTATTTTATCAAAATAACTTTCACAAAAAATAAAACAATTATTATATTGATAGCACCTAAATTAGGCAATAAAATGTTTTGAAAGTTTTAATCCTTGAGATTGATAATTTGAAGACATTCCTTTGCCACCATAAATTTTTCTTGGGACAGTTGACATTTTCTCATAGACTAAACGACAAACAGTTTGCCCTTCTTCTATTAAAAAGGGTACATCATGACTTCTAACCTCTAAAACTGCTCTAGTAGGCTTAGCACCTAAAGCAGCTAAACCAAAACCAGGATCAAAAAAACCTGCATAGTGCGCCCTGAATTCTCCAACCCTTGTATCGTAAGCCCTCATCTCAGCCGCATATTGTTCTGGTATTGTAACAAATTCACGACTAGCAAGAATATAAAATTCATCAGGGTTTAGTACAAGACCATCAGAAGATAAATCACTTGAGGTCACCATTTCCCAAAATAATTCTTTGTCATAATAACCAATATTTTCTATGTCTATTAGGTCTGCATGTTTCCTTGCTCTATATCCTATGAGTCCATCTGAACCTCCAGATAAGTCAATTGATAACGGGACACCATCACGAATATCTATTTTTCCTTCATAACCTGAAATAAGAGACTTGCCTTTATGAAGGCTTTTGGTTTCCTTGTCACTTAACAAAAAATTACCACTTCTAAACCTTAACTGGTTTAAACGAGACCCCGAATAGACTAAAACTGAGAATGTTCTTGGTGATATTTCAATATAAATTGGGCCTTTATAACCATTTGGCACATATTCAAATTCACCTACGTTGTCTACAATCAATCTGGTAAAAATATCTAAACGCCCTGTACTTGATTTTGGATTAGCTGAAGCAGAAATAGTTTTTGGCAAGTTTAAACTTTCTGCTATCTCAGCTATGTATACACAACCTTTTTCTAATACAGCTCCATTATTTAAATCTATTTCATGCATAGAAAGGCGTGGGACTTTATCAGAAACCTTGTTTTTTATTCCAGGAAGAAATGAAGATTTAACACGCCATGCCTTATTGCCCAAGCTCAAATCCAAACTCGCAGGTTGAATTTGGTCAATAGAAATGTTTTTCGCAGAAGTGATTTTTTTTTGATCTATTAATTTTTGTATTTGAATATCAGAATATATTCCCGAAATACGATTTTTAGCTAACATTTATGATACCTGATAAAAAAGCTTAAACTTATGATGTGACTTTATTACGTTTCCAATAATCAAGTAAATGAATAAAATTAAATAAAAGTTAAATTGACTTTAGAATTAAACTAATAAAAGTTTAAATATTATGAATCAAACAGATAATTATGTGAAAGACTTAAACAAAGCCTTAATGAACAAGGCTTTGGCATATTTAGGCAATTTTTCTTCAACAGAAAATAAACTCAAAAAAGTTTTACAAACTTTTTCAGAAAATCACTTTAAAAATTTTGACGTAATTCAAGTTCAAAAAGAAATTGTTTCAATCATTAATAGGTGCAAAGAGCTAGATTATATTAATGATGAGGAATTTACAAAAAATAAAGTTGAGAAGTATAACAATGCAGGTACGAGTAAAAAAGCTATTATCTTAAAATTACAAAATTACGGTATAGATAAAATTATTGTTAACAAAGTTATTGGGGAATTTTATGATTCAAAATCAAATACTGAATTTAGAGCAGCATTAATATTTGCACGAAAAAAAAGTTTGGGCCCATTTAATAAAAGAAATTTAAATGATAACTTTCAAAAAGTTTTAAATAAATGGTTGGGATCTTTTGCTAGAGCAGGTTTTAATTATGAAGTGTCTCAAAAGGTTCTTAATATAAAATCTTCTTTTGAAGCAGAAAAGTTTTTATGTAATATTGAAAATCAAGAATATTGAAAAATATTAAAGGAAACACAATGTCAGAACAACAATCATATGAACCCTCAGATCGTGCAAAGAAACAGTCGTTGATAAGTCACAAAGAGTTCAATGATAGATATAAATTTTCTATCAGTCAAAATGAAGAATTTTGGAAAGAAGAAGGTAAACGAATTGATTGGATTACTCCCTATACAAAGATTAAAGATGTTTCATATGATCTTGATGATCTTCATATAAAATGGTTTTATGATGGAACTTTAAATGCTTCTTCTAACTGTCTTGACAGACATCTAAACACAAAAGGTGATCAAGTTGCTATTATTTGGGAGGGGGACAGTCCCAATGAAGAGAAAAGAATTACTTACCGAGAATTACATCATGAGGTTTGTAAGTTTGCCAACGCTTTAAAAGATAATGGCGCCAAAAAAGGCGATAGAATAACTATTTACATGCCAATGATACCTGAAGCTGCAGTCGCAATGCTGGCCTGCACAAGAATTGGAGCGGTTCATTCGGTAGTATTTGGAGGTTTTTCACCTGACTCATTGGCAGGAAGAATTACTGACTGCAATTCTAACATAGTTATAACTGCCGATGAAGGGATTAGGGGAGGGAAAAAAATTCCTTTGAAAGAAAACACGGATAAAGCACTTAAAATATGTTCTTCTATTGAGAAATGTTTTGTTGTTAAAAGAACTGGCGGTAATATAGATTGGACCGATGGACGTGATGTTTGGTACCACGAAGCTATATCGGTTAGTTCATCTGAATGCCCGCCTGAAGAAATGAGCGCCGAAGACCCATTATTTATTCTTTATACATCTGGATCCACTGGAAAACCAAAAGGTGTTCTTCATACAACTGGTGGTTATATGGTTTACGCGTCATTAACCCATAAATATGTTTTTGATTATCATGATGGTGATATTTATTGGTGCACTGCGGATGTTGGTTGGGTAACTGGACATTCCTATATTGTTTACGGTCCATTAGCAAATGGAGCGACAACATTGATGTTTGAAGGTGTGCCAAATTTTCCTTCAAATTCTCGGTTTTGGGAAATTGTTGATAAGCATCAAGTCAACATTTTTTATACAGCACCAACCGCTATTAGAGCCTTAATGAGGGAGGGGGACGACCCTGTAAAGAAAACTTCACGTTCATCTCTTAGATTGTTAGGCACTGTTGGTGAACCCATCAATCCAGAAGCATGGAGATGGTACTATGATGTTGTTGGCAACAAACAATGTGAAGTTGTAGATACATGGTGGCAAACAGAAACGGGTGGAATCATGATAAGTCCTTTGCCCGGTATAACATCAACAAAGCCCGGATCCGCTACTAAACCGCTTTTTGGTATAAGTCCAGTTATAGTTGACCAAGAAAATACAATTCTTGAAGGGCCAACTGAAGGGAGTCTTTGCATCAATATGTCTTGGCCCGGGCAAATGAGAACCGTATACGGAGACCATGATCGATTTGCCAAAACATATTTTAGCACTTTTCCAGGGAGGTATTTTTCTGGAGACGGTTGCCGAAGAGATAAAGATGGTTACTATTGGATAACTGGAAGAGTTGATGATGTTATTAATATTTCTGGACATAGGATGGGTACTGCTGAAGTTGAATCGGCTCTGGTTGAACATAGTTTAGTCGCTGAAGCTGCAGTCGTCGGATACCCTCATGATATTAAAGGCCAAGGAATATATGCTTATGTAACTCTTATACTTGGCAAAGAGCCATCTAATGAAATTGAAGGAGAACTAAAACAAATTGTAAGAAAAATTATCGGGCCTATAGCAACTCCTGATTTAATTCAGTTCTCTCCTGCTTTACCAAAAACACGTTCGGGAAAAATCATGAGAAGAATTTTAAGAAAGATTGCAGCTAATGAATATAAGGATCTTGGAGATACTTCAACCTTGGCAGACCCCTCCGTAGTGGACAGCTTAGTAAAAAATAGAAAAAATATTTAATTAGATTAAAAAATGAGGGCTTTTGACCAATCTATTCTATAGTTCTTATGCCTCATTTCAAAAATATTTAAATAATGTAATATAGGATTTTATGGCTAAACTTTATTTTTCTTATTCTGCAATGAATGCGGGTAAATCAACAGTGTTATTGCAAGCTTCTCATAACTATGGAGAAAGAGGAATGCAAACTATGTTATTTACTGCCAAGCTAGATAATCGATCTTCAGTGGGTAATATAACATCTAGGATAGGTTTATCAGAAAAAGCACTAACTTTTGAAAATAAAGATAATTTGTTCAATTTAGTTGAAAAAGGAAATCAAAAAGAAAAAATATCATGTGTATTTATTGATGAAGCACAATTTTTAACATCCAATCAAGTTTGGGAACTTTCTGAAGTAGTTGAAAAATTTAATATTCCAGTGATGTGTTATGGATTAAGAACTGATTTTCAAGGAAATTTGTTTGAAGGAAGTGCTAGACTTTTAGCTATTGCGGATGAATTAAAAGAAATTAAAACTATTTGCCATTGTGGGAAAAAAGCAATTATGGTTGTCAGATTAGATAGTCACGGTAAAGTTATTAAGGAAGGCGCTCAAATAGAAATTGGAGGCAATGAAAAATATGTCTCATTATGTCGAAAACATTGGAAATTTAAGATGGGATCCTATGAATAAATTAAATTTGTTTGTTACTTATTTTACATGGTTTTATATATGCTAGTTATAAACCCTCTTATAGAAGTTTTATTATTAGTTTTATACTTATTTCAATGTTCACTAGTTGGTATATATTTTAATTTCTCTTCTTGTACAGTTTGGAGTAGTGAATCCATATCATTCAATAATTAATTTAATTCAAAATTCTTTATCCCAAATTCATGAACCTATTTTAAATGTTTTAAGAAAATACATTCCAATTTTTGGCAATCTTGACTTGACACCCTTAATAGTATTTGTAGTTATACACTTTATATCTGGTATACTTCGTAATAGTATAATTTAATTATTATTATATTTTTATTAGATTAATTTGTGGTTTGAAAATTTAAATATTGAACCATATATATGTTAGTATAATTTTTTTAGGAATTTATAATGAGTTCAGTTTTAATCGATGGCAAGGCATTTGCTGAAAACCTCATCAGTAATGTTGGAAATGCGGTAGAAAGATTAATAAAAGATCATAATTTTAAACCTGGGCTAGCGGTTGTTTTAGTTGGCGATAACCCTGCAAGTGAAGTTTATGTTCGTAATAAAGTTAGACAAACAGAAAAAGCGGGTATGGTTTCCATAGAACACAGGTTACCTGACACAACATCTGAAAGTGAATTAATAGCACTCGTCAAAAATCTTAATGATGATGACAATATAGACGGTATTCTTGTTCAGTTACCCTTACCTAATCACATTGATGAGAACTCAATTATTAATACCATTTCACCATCCAAGGATGTTGATGGTTTTAGCATTCCCAATGTAGGGCTTTTATCAACATCGGGTGACGGTCTAATACCTTGCACTCCATTAGGGTGCCTACTCTTGCTCAAAGACTGTTTAGGTAATTTGGCAGGTAAAACTGCTGTGATCGTTGGGAGATCAAATATTGTTGGCAAGCCAATGGCGCAATTATTAATTAAAGAAAATTGTACAGTTACGATTGCACATTCAAAAACAATAGGACTTCCTGATGTTTGCAAAAATGCAGATATATTAGTTGCGGCTGTAGGAAGGCCTGAATTTGTAAAAGCAGAATGGATTAAAAAAGGAGCTGTTGTGATTGACGTTGGTATAAATAGGTTACCAGCAGTTGGGGATAAAAAAAGTAAATTAGTTGGAGATGTTGATTTTGAATCTGTTTCAAAAATTTGTTCTGCAATTACTCCTGTACCTGGGGGAGTAGGTCCAATGACAATTGCATGCCTACTTAGAAATACAGTAACAGCAGCTTGCAAAAGAAGAGATATTATTGAACCAGTGATGTGATTAAATGGGTTGGATCATTTTAATTATTAGTTTGGTGGCACTAGTTTCGGTACTTTCTTGGGGTGTTATCACAATGGGCATAGGTGGAAAATATAACTCTAAATGGTCAAATAAAATAATGAGGTATAGGGTTATATTGCAGGCGATTGCTCTTTTAATATTTGTAGTTATATTGTCATTTAACTCAGGGAATTAAAGAGAGTATTGTGGTTACTTTAAATAAAATTTATACAAGAACTGGTGATAAAGGAGAAACCGTCTTGGTTGGAGGTTTGAAGGTAGCAAAACATAGTTTAAGACCTGATGCCTTCGGTGAAGTGGATGAATTGAACTCTATTATTGGCATTGTAAGAACATATATTAGCAAAGACAAACAAAGTGAATTAAATGATATTCTTGAAAGGATACAAAATGAGCTATTTGACTTGGGAGCAGATTTAGCCACACCTGAAATTAGCAAGGATTCTGATAAGGTTTTGAGAATTACCTCCTCTCAAGTCAAAAGGCTTGAAAATGAAATAGATAAATTTAACAAAGATTTAAATGCACTTAAATCATTTGTTCTACCAGGGGGATCTAAACTTTCATCATGGCTTCATCTAGCAAGAACCGCAACTAGGAGAGCAGAGCGTAAAATAACAAAGCTGGCATCTGAAGAAGGCATAAATAATGAAGTGATTATATATATTAACAGATTATCTGATTTGCTTTTTGTAATGGCGAGGCATTGTAATGATAATGGTAAAGCAGATATATTATGGCAACCGGGTTTGACAAGATAAATTAATCAAAGAGAGGCAAGAATATAATGAAGATACTAGTACCTGTTAAAAGAGTTATAGACTACAATGTTAAGGTTAGGGTAAAGCCAGATAATTCTGGTGTAGAACTTGCCAATGTTAAAATGTCCATGAACCCTTTTGATGAAATTGCTGTCGAACAGGCTTTAAGAATCAAAGAGGCTTCTCAAGCTGATGAGGTTATTGCTATTTCAGTAGGTGTTCAAGAGGCACAGGATACCATAAGAACGGCTCTAGCGATGGGTGCCGATCGAGGAATTCTTGTAAAAACAGAGCAAGATATTGAACCTCTTTCTGTAGCTAAAATACTTAAGTCAATAATAGAAAAAGAAAGTCCGGGACTGGTAATTTTAGGAAAGCAGGCAATAGATGATGATTGCAATCAAACTGGCCAAATGCTTTCAGCGCTCATTGATTGGCCCCAATCCACTTTTGTAAGTAACCTTGAGTTAAATGATAAAAAAATCGTATCCGTGAGGGAAGTTGATGGTGGTCTAGAACACATTCAGTGTTCATTACCAGCAATAGTAACGGTTGATTTAAGATTAAAAGAACCTAGATACGCATCTCTACCAAATATTATGAAGGCAAAAAGAAAACCTCTCGAAGAATTAACGCCTCAAGACTTAGATGTTGACACTAAAAAGAGGCTTGAAGTGGTAAAGGTTGAAGATCCACCATCTCGAGAAGCTGGTGTGATTTTAGGATCAGTTGATGAATTAGTTGATAAATTAAAAAATGAAGCAAAAGTAATTTAGGAGTGATATAATGTCAATTTTAGTAATAGCAGAGCACGATAATTCTAATTTAAGTGCTGCAACATTAAACACTGTTACAGCAGCAAAACAAATCGGGTCAAATATTGATCTATTGGTATTAGGTAATAACTGCCAAGAAGTTGGAAAACAAGCTAGTCAAATTCCTAATATAAATTCAATTTTAGTTGCTGACTCTGAAGAATATAAAAATTTCATTGCCGAAAATGTATCTACTTTAATTGTTAGTCTATCTCAAAATTACACTCATTTGATAGCTCCATCGTCAACAACTGGGAAAAATTTTATGCCAAGGGTCGCGGCATTGTTAGATGTCATGCAAATCTCTGATATTATCAAAGTGATTGATGATGCTACGTTCCAAAGACCTATTTATGCTGGCAATGCACTTTGTACAGTCAAATCTAGTGATGCAAAAAAAATTATTACTGTTAGATCCACAGCATTTGAAGCTTGTGATAATAAAGGTGGTAATGCAGAAATAAAATCTATAGATGGCACTGGAGAAACAAATAAATCCCATTATATAAAATCAGAACTTTCTAGTTC
>CAZCWO010000064.1:0-10934 GCA_964502335.1 uncultured Rhodobacterales bacterium
TATGGAATATGGCAACTTATGATTTGCGCGAAGCTGTTAACATTTCAGCTATGGAGCTTCCTTTTCTTGAAGATGAGTTTTTACATGCAGGTGTTTCAAAAGAAGAATGTATGGATACAAAAGTTCCGAGAGTAGCAGAGGCCCCTGCACATTTTGAATGTAAATATCTGACAACACACCGTTTAACTGGCAACTCAAATCATGGATACGTTGATGTGGTGTATGGAGAAGTAACCCGTATCCATGTAAATGATAAATATATTAATGAGAACGGTAAAATGGATATCAAAAAATTAAGGCCATTGGCAAGATTAGGATATTATGATTATACCTCCATTACTGATGTGTTTGAGATGCGGATACCGGGAGCCTCAGGCAAAGCCTCTGAAGGGCTTGAAGGAAAATCTTCATGACGCCTGAAGTTTACATCGATTTCATTAATAAATTTGATGTCGAGAAAGTTACACTTACCAATAATGAAATTTTATTTTCTATTGAGGAAAGCCTCAAAATGCAGGGTAAGGGAGAAACTGAAATTGAACCAAGAACCCATATAAGACCTAGGGCAGGGGCAAATGGTCACTTTAATGTTCTAAGGGGATGGATAGGTGGAGACATCGATAGTGCAGGCACAAAGGTTGTAGGTGATTTTGTTGATAATTACCAAGAGAACAGACCTTCAGAATATGGTGTTCTGACTTTATTCAACCCAAGAAATGGGTCCCCAAAAGCTATTGTTGATGCTACTGGAATTACAGACATGAGAACTGGGGCAATCACTGCTATAGGTGCAAAATATTTATCGATTAAAAAACCACGAGTGTTAGCTCATATAGGATCGAGAGGAACCGCGTATTGGAATGTTCGTCTGTTGTGCCACTTATTTGATTTTGAAGAAGTGAGGATCCACTCAAAAAGAGAAGAAAGTAGAAACAGTTTCGCTGAGAAATTGAGAAATGATTTGAACAGGAAAATCATAGTGACTGAAGATTGGAAAAGCTGCATTCAAGAAGCTGATATAGTTGTTGAAGCTTCTAGATTGTCTAAGCCAGAACCTCTCTTGAAAACAAAATGGATAAAAAAAGGAGCTTTAGTTGTACCGTATGGCACTATGTCAGCTGTTGAGTTTTCACTCCCTGATATCATGGATAAATTTGTCATGGACGATTGGGGACAAGCCAAGGGTATCTTTGGATCATTAAGGGAGCATATTGATAAAGGAAAAATTACCCATGAAACACTTCATGCTGAACTTGGGCAAATAGTTTGCGGCATTAAAAAAGGCCGAGAAAATCAAGAGGAGACAATATTGTTTTGGCATAGAGGTTTATCACTTTCAGACATCGCATTAGGCCATAAAATACTATTAAAGGCCAAAAAAATTGGTTTGGGGGAAAGGCTTAGGTTTGCTTAATGAAGATTGTTCTTGATGGAAAAACTATTGACTTAAATACGTTCTTTCTAATTTTAGATAATTTAAAGAGAAATAAGCTTAGAATCATTATTGACAAGAAATCTTTAACAAAAATTAATACTGAATTTGATTATGTAAAAAGAGCTTTAGAAGATGGGAAGTCAGTTTACGGTTTAAATACAGGACTTGGTGGTAATCTAAATTATAGTTTAAGCAAGGAAGAAATTTCCAACTTTCAACTTCAAATCATCGAGGGCCGAGCAGTAGGCTCAGGAAATTATTTAAATGAAAATTTAGGCCTCATGACACTACTAACAAGGTGCATCCAATCATCAAGAGGTGGCACCGGAGTTTCCCCTCAATTATATAAATTTATGATTGACTGTTTTTCAAAAGGATTTGATCCAGCAATTCCAGAGTTTGGATCAATTGGAGCTGGAGACCTTACTCAAAATGCATCTTTTGGCTTGTCCCTTCTGGGAAGGGGAAAGATTTGGGATAAAGGAAAAATTAAAAGTTCAAAAACAAAATTAAAATCAGAACTGCTTAACATCCCTAAAATTGATGGAAAGGACGCTATGGTTTTAGTTAATCATTCATGCCTATCAATAGCTCTTTCTGCCCAAGCTTTAAATGAAACAAAAATATGTTTGATGATGCATCAGTTGTCATCCCTCATGTCTATTGAGGCATTTAGTGCTAACCATCAAATATTTTTGCCAGATATCAATCATTTAAGGAATTCTCCAGGCCAAAAAGAATGTGCTGACTGGTATTATAAAATTCTAAAACCATTAAAAAGACAAGGCAGAAGAATACAAGACCCTCTTTCTTTCAGGACAGTAGCTGTCATGATCGGACTGGCAAAATCAAATCTAAAACAAACAATATCAATTTGGGAAAATGAGTTAAATGGTATTACAGATAGTCCAGTGATAATTGATGACAGAAAATTTTTATCTACTCCTAATTTTCACAATCCTGGACTGGCTATATCGATAGAAAGTTTATTGCTTTCCAATACGATGACTGCAAATGGATCGGTGCAACGTATGCAGAGGCTTATGGATGAAAGAGTTTCAGATCTTCCCAAGTATTTATCCCCAGTAGGAGGGAAATCTGCGGGTTTCGTTTCTACTCAAAAAACTGCAGCTTCAGTCCTGGCAGAAATTAAACAATACTCTTTGCCCATAGCCTTTGATGCAAGTCCAGTATCTGAGTCGGTTGAGGATATGTCTACAATGACACCAGCCTGTGCAAAAAAATTGTTACAGCAATCCAAATTAATGAAATTAATTGCAGGCATGGAGTGTTTAGTGGCAAGTCAAGCTTTAGACTTGAGGTATAACAATGTTAAAACAACAGATAAAGTTTCGTCATTAACTAAAAATATATGGAAACAAGTTAGAAAAACAATTGACAAAATTGATGATGATCGTCCAATGAATGATGACATAAATAACTGTACTTTTTTACTAGAAGAATTTGTCACTAATGGGAAAATAGAAAAGCTATTTAAGAATTGAGTGAGGCTAAATTGACACAAAGAACTGCAAGAAGATCAGGAGGTAGATCTAGTAAATCACTCAGAAAAGGAAAGAAAACCATTGAGCAATTAGAATGGAAGATACCTTATAATATTGATAACTTTATTGAACCACTTAATGCTGAGGGTGTCGCAGCAGTTGACAATGCTGCAATGCAAGTTCTTGAGGAAATAGGAATAGAGTTTCTCAACGAAGAAGCGAAGAACATATTAATTGATGCAGGTTGCACAGTAGATAAAAGTTCTGACAATGTGAAAATGGATCGGCAATGGGTTTCAGAAATGATCGCTAAAGCGCCTACTGAATTTGAGATCATTCCTCGCAATCCTGATAGAGCTGTAAAGGTTGGGGGTAGGAATATGGCCTTTGTAAATGTTTCCTCGCCACCGAATGTTATGGATTTAGATAGAGGAAGAAGGGTCGGAGACTTTGAGAGCTTTAAAGATCTGATGAAATTGACCCAGTATTTTAATTGCATTCATTTAACAGGAGGGTACCCCGTTGAGCCCGTTGATATTCACGCTTCGGTCCGACATCTGGATTGCTTGTTTGAGAAATTGACGTTAACCGATAAAGTATGTCACGCCTATTCTTTGGGGAGCCAACGTGTGGAAGATGCGATTGAAATGGCAAAAATTGCATCGGGGCTTTCGGAGGAAGAATTTTTTTCTAAACCACGAATTTATACAAATATAAATTCTTCTTCTCCTTTGAAACATGATCACCCTATGCTTGATGGCGCTATGAGATTTGCGAGAAGAGGGCAGCCAGTATTTGTCACGCCATTTACCTTAGCTGGTGCAATGGCGCCAGTTACAATGACAGGTGCTGTGGTTCAGTCATTGGCAGAGGGATTGGCTGCAATAGCATTATTACAATACATTAATCCTGGTACGCCTTGTGTTTTTGGAACGTTTACATCAAATGTTGATATGAAGAGTGGCGCACCCGCATTTGGGACGCCTGAATATATAAGGGCCACTCAAATCACAGGGCAAATGGCTCGGTTTTATGGTTTGCCTTTAAGGGCTTCAAACGCTTGTGCTGCAAACGCTCCAGATGGACAAGCTATGTGGGAAAGCTTAAATAGTTTATGGTCTGCTAGCACAGGAGGTGTAAATGTTGTTTACCACTCAGCTGGATGGCTAGAGGGTGGTTTGATTGCAAGCTATGAAAAATTTGTTATGGACTGTGAAGTGTTACAGCAATTTCAGAGATACTTTGATCCTGTAATTTCCGATGTAGGAGAGGGCTCTCTTGCTGTAGAGGCTATTCGTGAAGTTGGTCCTAACGGGCATTTTTTTGGTTGTGACCATACCCAGGAAAGATACACAAATGCGTTTTACTCACCATTTCTTTCCGATTGGAGAAATTATGAAGCTTGGGAACAGGATGGGGCAGAATGGACTCATCAAAGGGCGAACAAGATATGGAAAAATATTTTAAATGAATTTGAAGCACCTGAGATTGACATACATATTAAAGATGAACTTAAATCTTTTGTAGAAAGAAGAAAGTCTGAAGGTGGAGTTAAAACAGATTTTTAGGTTAAGGAGGGCAAATGAAAAAAATAGAAGGCTATATTCCATTAGAAAAATTGGAAATTGTTTGCAATTCAATTGAAACTGCGCATGGGCTTCCAAACGAGTGTTATCTTGGTGGAGATTATTCAAAATTTGAGAGGAAATATCTATTTGAGGATAAATGGGTTGTTATTGGAGTTGCAAGTTCAATAAAAAATCCAGGAGACGCTGTTCCATTTAATTTGCTTGGGATCCCGTTAATTATTTTGAGAGATAAGGATCAGTCAATAAGGGTTTTCCATAATGTTTGTAGTCACAGAGGATATAAAATTCTTCAGAAGCCATGCCGTATAAAAAATGCTTTGCGTTGCCCTTATCATTCATGGGCTTACGATTTGAATGGAAAATTAGTGTCTACACCACATTTAGGCGGCATGGATAAAAATGAAGCTAAAGGTTTTAATAAGTCTGACAGTAATTTACATGAGGTTAGGTCTTATATTTGGCTTGATATGATTTTTGTTAATATTTCTAATAATCAGATCCCTTTTGACGAATATATAAAGCCCCTCGAAGATAGATGGTCGCAGTTTTGGCCAAAAGAAGATCAATCTTTAATTAAACATGCTGATGATAGTGGTTATTTTTTGTTGGAGGCAAAATGTAATTGGAAGTTTGCAATTGAAAATTATTGTGAGAGTTATCACTTGCCTTGGGTTCACCCTGGTTTGAACTCTTACTCAAAACTTGAAGATCATTATCATATTCAAGGTTTGCCAAATAGGTTCGCAGGGCAGGGAACGCTTGTTTATAACCCGAGATTTGAAGGAGGAGAAACCTTTCCTAATTTCCCTAATTGGCCTAAAGAAAAAGAAAAAATTGCTGAGTATGTCGCCCTTTTCCCAAACGTTATGTTGGGCATTCATAGAGATCATTATTATGTTTACTGGCTCGAGCCAATCAGTCATAATTTTACTAAAGAGCATATGGACATATATTACGTTGGTGAGGAAGCCGCGAATTCAGACAAGTATAAGTCAATCAGAAAGCAAAACTTTAAACAATGGCATAGTATACAATCTGAAGACATAGATATTATAGAAGGCATGCAAGAAGGAAGGCAGTCTCCCATATTTAATGGAGGTAATTTTTCGCCAGTCATGGACAATCCCACTCATCATTTTAACAAATGGGTTGCTCAAGAACTTTTATCAATTCGCTGATACAAATATAATATGGAAGACTGCTGTAAATTATGATTACGTTGACTTCTTATTTTATGGTTCTCACAGCAGCTTTGCTTCATGCCTTATGGAATTCTTTAGTAAAAACTAATGAAAAAAAGTCATTAGTTGTTTTTTTAATTAGCCTTGCCCATTTAGTTTTTGGAATTGTCTTAAGTTTTTTTTCTTTATTCCCAGAATTTTCGGCATGGCCGTATTTGATAGCGTCTACCATTGTTCATCTCGCTTATTTATTTTTTCTTTATCAAAGTTACAAATGGGGCGATTTAAGTGAAGTCTACCCATTAATGAGGGGCATTGCTCCATTAATAGTAACGTTGGGAGCATTTTTATTTATTGGTGAGTTGCCCTTGGGTAATGGAATGATAGGGATTATCTTTGTATCCTTTGGTATTATAATTCTCTCTTTGTATAGTTTCTTTCATTCAATTTCATATAAGGCATTAAACTTTGCACTGCTAACAGGTATCTGCATAGCATCATACACTCTTTTAGATGGTATCGGAGCAAGGGAATCGAAGACGGCTCTTGGATACATCAGTTGGTTGTTTATTTTAGAGGGCATTGGTGGAATAATAATTTTTTGGATAATATCTAAAAAATTAAATTTAATTTTGGATAAAAAAACATTCATTCAGGGAACCTTAGGAGGAACTTTATCCTGTGTGGCTTATGCCATTGTTATAACAGTAAAAGTAACTACACCATTGGGGATTGTTTCTTCTTTAAGGGAAACTTCTGTTATTTTTGGCTCTATCATAGGACTGTTTATCTTTAAGGAAAGGCCGTGGCAATTAAGGATCATTGCTGCTTCAGCTGTAACAGTAGGACTAATATTTATTGCTTTAAGTTAGTGAGTACTTTTGTCTTGAATATCTGATAATTTAAATATTAAATTATTATGTACATTCATGACAGACCGCTAATGCAAAACCAGATAATTTTTTGGAAGGGAGTGTTTAATGATAAAATTATATGGATACTTTAGAAGTTCAGCAGCGTACAGATGTAGAATTGCATTTAATCTTAAAAATATAGACTATGATTTAAAACCCATTCACCTGAAAAATGATGGTGGTGAGCAGCATAGTTTAAAATATAAAAAAATAAACCCACAAGCATTGATCCCGTCGATTGAGGATGATGGATTTATATTAACGCAATCCATGGCAATTATTGAGTGGCTTGATGAAAAATACCCCATACCAAATTTATTGCCAGAAGATACAAATTTAAAGGCTAAAGTTAGAGCTTTTGCGCAAAGCATAGCGTGCGAAATTCACCCACTGCAAAATCTGAGAGTTCAAGAGTTTATTGCTGAAGAGTTTAATCAAGATAGTAAACAAATTGATAAATGGTTAAAGAGATGGCTGGGCGGTGGGCTTTCTGCTTGTGAGGAAATGATCAAAAATCAAAATCAAAATTTAGATTTTTGCTTTGGGGATCATCCCAGTCTTGCTGATATTTGTCTGGTTCCACAAATTTTTTCTGCACAAAGGTTCAACGTCGACCTATCAGAGATGCCAATCCTTATGAAAATTTTTAATCATTGCAGTTCGTTAGAAGCCTTTAAAGATGCCCATCCAGAAAATCAACCAGATGCAGAATAGTAAATAAATTGATGAATTCTATCGAAAAAAATAGATTTATCATTGTCGGAGGAGGCATAGGAGGACTTGCTTCTGCTCTTGGTTTAGCGCAGCAGGGAATAAATTCTATTGTCCTGGAGAAGGCCTCAAAACTTGGTGAAATTGGTGCTGGAATTCAATTGGGCCCAAACGCTTTTCATGGATTTGATTATCTTGGAATTGGTGATCAAGCGAGGAAGATGTCAGTTTATATTGACGACTTGATATTAATGGATGCCATTAAGGGTGATGAGATCACTAGAATTTCTTTGGGAGATAAATTTCGAAGACGATTTAAAAATCCATATGCTGTTGTCCATAGAGGTGATTTACATGCAGTATTCCTCGAGGCATGCAAGAATAATAAATATGTTGAACTCCAAACTAACGCGCATGTGGTCGGTTATAAGCAAAAAGGAGAAAATGTTTCAGCGTTAATGGAAAATGGAGATGAGGTAAATGGCACTGCACTCATAGGTGCCGAGGGGTTATGGTCAAAGATAAGGGAGCAATTGGTAGGGGATGGTCCCCCAAAAGTTTCAGGTCACACAACGTACCGCTCTGTTATTCCAATCAAAGATATGCCGGAAGAACTGAGGTGGAATGCTGCAACACTTTGGGCAGGGCCCAAATGTCATATTGTTCACTATCCACTCTCTGGATGGAAGTTTTTTAATTTAGTTGTTACATACCACAATAACGCTCCAAAACCAGTCGCTGGAAAGTTAGTTTCAAAAGAAGTTGTAAGGAAGGGCTTTGATCACGTTAACCCAGTTGCTCGGCAGATTATAGAAAGAGGAAAGGACTGGAAGTTATGGGTGTTGTGTGATCGTGAACCAATCACAAACTGGGTGGATGGCCGTGTAACTTTACTTGGGGATGCTGCGCACCCCATGCTCCAATATTTAGCTCAAGGAGCATGCATGGCTATTGAGGACGCAGTTTGCTTATCTGAAGCAATGAAGTCTGGATTAAGTAATATTGAAGCATCTTTATTAAATTACCAGAATAATAGGATTATAAGAACAGCTAGAGTTCAACTGCAATCAAGAGAAATCGGAAAACATGTTTATCATCCTGATGGAGCTCATGCTCTACTTCGTAACAAAATTATGAAGTCTAAATCACAGGATGAATGGCATGACAATATTGAATGGCTCTATGGAGGAACAGGTTTAGATCATTAACTTTACACTAAATTTAAAACAGTATCTTTAATTGCCTCTTTTGTGTGATAGATGTCTTCGTCAGTTAGAGCTAGACTTGGATAAAGTTTAGCTGAAGCTTTAAAAATTTTGCGTTTTCTGAGGCCTTGGTTGAAACGAGCGTTGAGCTTGGCGTCAGCCTTAATAGAATTTCTATAGTTGTTCACGTCTTCGTTTATAAAAAGCACATCAAATAATGACGGATCCCCCACAATTCTATGATGGATATTAGCCCTTTCAAAACATTCGCTCATGCAATCCATAATCTCTTGTCCACGTTGATGAAGTTTTGCAAACATCCCATCCCTTTTCAAAACTTCCATAGTCTTTAAACCAGCCGCTGCAGCAATGGGGTTTCCTGAAAGGGTTCCAACTTGCATTAACCATTTATCTTTGCCAACACTCGATTGATCAAAATGGGACATAATTTCTTTAGAGCCTGCAATTGCAGCTAATGGAAAGCCACCGCCAATTATTTTTCCTAGTGTACAAATATCAGGTGTGACATTGTATTTTTCTTGGGCGCCTCCGTAAGCCAATCGAAACCCTGTAACAATTTCATCAAAAATAAGCAGAATATTGTTGCTGTCACATATTTTTCTCAAGCCTTCAAGAAAACCAGGCAGTGGAGGTATTATTCGTTGAAGAGGTTCAACGATGATGCCAGCAATTTGGTCATGGTATTCTGAAACTATAGATTCTATGAATTCAAGATCGTTGAAAGGTGCAATGAGAACGTCTTTTTGAATATTTTCAGGGATGCCCGCACTATCCGGGACAGCTTGGGGAAAATTAACCGAAACTGAAGGAGATAAACTCATTTGAGCTTCAGCGCTCATTCCATGGTAGCCCCCCTCAAATTTTAGTATTTTATCTTTTCCTGTAAATGCTCGAGCAAGTCTCATTGCATACATATCAGCTTCTCCACCTGAACTGACGTACCTAACTTGTTCAGAACATCTTACTGCATTACAAATTTCTTCTGCTAATTCTATCCCCTTCGAATTATTTGCAAAAAAAGTCATCCCTTGAGGTAGTTGCTTAAGGATCGCCTCCATTACTTCGGGGTGTCCATGCCCCAATAACATGGGCCCTGATCCTATCAGGTAATCTATATACTCATTACCATCCTCGTCCCAAACTTTGCTCCCGTTTCCTTCTTTTATAATGATATCATTTTCAAAGTTACCAAAACCGGCAGCAGGCAAAACCTCTTTTGCTCTAGCAATCCATTCGTCTTGAGTTTTTAGTTTTTTCATAAAATTACAGGAATATATCCAATGAAGTTATTTTGAATTAATGATAAATTAACATCTTGAGAAAATAAATAAATTATATAAAGAAAATTTAGTTTAAAAATTCTATTTATACTATCCAGAAGTCCAGCCACCATCAATTAAAATTGATGTGCCTGTTACTAGTGATGATGCGTCTGATGCTAAATAAACCGCTGCACCCATTATGTCTTCAACTTCACCTGTTCTACCCAATTTTATTTTACTCTTAACCCAATTAATTTTATCAGGATCATCAAATGTAGCAATAGTGAGAGCAGTTTTGATAAAGGTAGGACAAATTGTATTAACCCTTATTTTATATGGGCCAAACTCAATAGCCATTGATTTAGTAAATCCCTCAACAGCGTGTTTGGAAGCACTGTAAACAGCTCTATCAATCCCACCAACGTAAGCCATTTGAGAAGAAATATTGATTAACGAGCCAGGTTTTCTTTCTTTTATTAATTTTTTAGCAACTTCTTTAGTAATAAAATATGCGCCTTTGAGGTTAACATCTATGACAGAGTTAAAGTCTTCTTCTGTTGTTTCTATTGTTGGGGTGTGTTTTGCCATTCCGGAACTATTAACCAATATATCAAAGGTAGGTTGGTCATTTAGTGTAGTTTCAACTTTTTTTGTGTCAGTAATATCCAATTCCAAAATTGCAGCTTTATGACCTTTCTCTATAAGTTTGTTTTTTAATTCTTCGAGTGGTTCTCTTCTTCTTGCAGCTAAAACAACAGATGCTCCGGCTTCGGCTAATGCAACAGCACAACCCAAACCAATTCCAGATGAAGATCCAGTAATCAAAGCATTTTTATTGTCTAATCTAAATGATGGTGTTGTTGGAAGTTTCAAATCTAATACCCTTTCATGTTTTTGGCTTTATTAAATTCTTTTAATCTTGCAAATACATCTACACCAATTTTATTGTAAACATCAAGGATGTCTACCATAACCCAATTTTCCCTTATCTTTCCATTTTCTAGTCTCCAAAAGTCTAAAGATCGCATTTCAATTTTTTTATTAACTGGGGCTATTCCCATCCAGCCATCATGAGTGAGTGTCTGTTTCATGTTAGGCCAGCCAGTTACAG
>CAZCWO010000065.1:0-10929 GCA_964502335.1 uncultured Rhodobacterales bacterium
GCTTTTATTAAATTAAAGTCTGAGTTTGAAGTTTTGAAGAATATTATTTCTTCATTTACTAACTATTTGTCAAAAGCTTATGAGATGGTTTTAACAACCTATGAGATGGTTCTTTCAAGGTTAAATATAGAACTCTCTGATATTATAACAATTTTTTCATCATTCACTAATTCTTTAAGTGAGAATGGAAAAGTTGCAGCTGCCACCCTTGCTATAATTATTCTCGCATTTGCTTTAATCATGGCGCTCAAACCAAAACCAAAAACAGAAAATGGAAATAAAACTTCAAAAACCAAACCAAAGACCATTAGAGGTCAGCTTCTCGAAATTGAGATTGATTTACTTGAGCTGCAAGATAAATACAGTAGAAATGTCATTAGTTATAATAGTTATTTAGCTGAAACAAAAAGACTCGAGAAAAGAGCAAACAAACTTCAGTAAATATTTATTTGTAGTTGGTTCTTAGGGCATACTCACTTAATATAATTTCTCTCTTAGTTACATCATTTTCAATGCAAATTTCATAATGTGTTATATTATTTAATTTCATCTCTCTCTTAATAGAGCATACTGATCCGTTGATCTTTGAATAAATTCTTTGACCAACAGTAAAACTGACTTCTTTGCTTTTGAAAATATTATTTAAAAATGTCACTAACTAAGCCTTAGCAATTAATTGCATAGAAAAGGTTTGAGCATTTTTTTGGTAAAGCTCTAAAATACTTGCCATGCATCTAAATACATATATAATAAACAGTTTTTCCTCTCTAAGGATATACTAGTTGATGAAATATCGCAATTGTTAGTTCTAATTTTGAGAAATAATTAGTTTTGCTAAATCCCAATCTTGATCTGAAAAAATATTGTCATTTATTTTTTTGCTACTTTCAAACCATTCTGTGACATTTGTTATTGTATTAAATCCTGAAATATACTCATCAATAATTTCATTAGCTCTGGGCTTGCTAAAAGATGGGAAATGCCCTCCATGAAATAAATTTATATCTAAATTCTTAATTCGCAATAAAGTTTGTTTATATTGTTCTATATTTGAATGATAAAATGTATCTAGAAGTTCACCATCATAAATTGCATCCCCGCTAAACAACTCCTTAGACTTCACATCCATCAAGCCTATTGACCCTGGGGAATGACCAGGAAGATGGAGTATTTGAAACGCTTTATCACCTAAATCAATGATATCACCTTCATCTAAATAACCCGTCAACGGAGCTGGTTTTACATAAAATGTATCACCTGAATAATTTGGAAATTGTTTTTTATCAATTATTTCTATCTCTTTCCATGCTCCTGAAAATACAATATCCTCATTTAAGGGCGATTTCATTATTTCTGCTTCATCTCTATGTCCCAATCTGTCTTCAAACTCATGCAATGAACCGCAATGATCAAAATGCGAGTGCGTAATAATAGCTTTAATAGGTTTGTCTGTTTGCTTCACAACCCAATCCCTTAAAGGGCTAAGGCCCATTCCCGTATCAATGATTAAGTCATAGTTTTTGCCTTTGACGTGCCAAATGTTACATCGCATAAAATTGGCAACATAAGTTTCTTGGATCAAAGAAATTCCATCAGATATATTAAAGGCTTTGTAAGACATAACAATTAACGCTTCTATTTTAAAACAATATTATTAACTTTATCATTTATGATAAGTTAATTAAGTTCCCATTCATTTAATAAAGGTAAAATATTTAAATTTTTCTCAATAAGTTTTGAAATTTGTAACAATTTTTCATCTTCTCCAAACCGCCCTACAATCTGGATGGAATAGGGTAAGTTTTTCTCATTTACACCTGTTGGGATTGTGATAACTGGTAAACCAGTATAACTCCAAATAGAGTTCATTCTAAAATCTCCCGTTGAATCAATCCCAAAAGGAGCCAAATCTGGTGCAACTGGCGCTATCCAAATATCAATTCCATTCTTCATCATTAACAATTGAACAGATTGCTGATCTTTCCGAGCCTTATTTAACAACAAAGCCAAATTTTTAGGAGAAATTATTTTCCCAGCTTCAATAGATTGTCTACTCATTGGCCTGTATAGTTCTTTATATTTTTCATACCAACCTGAGTGAACATTATAAAGTTCAGCAAGTGTTATTTTATCAATTGTACGATTGTAATTCGTTATATTATTTACTAGTTTTACTTTTTTTACATGAAATGATTCATCTAATCTTTGAACAACTTTAAGATATTGTTTCAAAATATGTGGCTTTGATAGGCCTAGGTATGAACCTTCAGGGATCCCAATGAAAATGTTTTTATCTAGCACAGGTTTTTGAGAACTCCAACTATCAACAATGATTGGTAGTGTTTTTTCTAATAAATTTAGGTCTTTTGTGAATATTCCAATATGATCCATTGAATTTGAAAAAAGCAAAACTCCATCCCTACTTATACGACCAAAGCTTGGCTTGTAACCGATAATACCGCAATAGCCGGCTGGCCTAATTACAGAGCCAGAAGTTTGAGTTCCAATAGCAATATCACAAAAACCTGCAGCTACTGACGCTCCTGATCCACTAGAAGACCCCCCAGGAGTATGGGAAAGATTCCGAGGGTTCCTAGTTTCACCTGGATCGGATACTGCAAATTCAGCAGTTACTGTCTTTGCCGCAAAAATTGCCCCAGCATCAAGCATTCTAGAAACACAACTTGCTTGAGGTCCTTTAAATAGTTCATGCGGCAACAAGGATCCGCATTGCGTTGGATAACCGTCAACATTGATAATATCTTTGACACCAATTAAAACATTTTTAAGAGGTAAATTTTTATTTGTTTTAGAATGTATTTTTGCTTTGTCTTCTAAGATTCTCCTTTCATCAAAGGTACCTTTAACAAAAGATTTTACTCTGCTTTCATGTTTAATAATGTGTTCTATTCTTTTTTTCATAACTAAAGGGTTAAAAATTTTTGGAGCTGGACTTGGCGTTTGATTTAATTGATTATTAAGGAATATAAGAAGTAATATTGTTTATTTTATTTGCTATCATAATAACCAGCCCTAACCATTGCCCCAATAAAATTGCAAATCAGTCTTTCCGCGTGAACGAGTGTAGTATTTCCGTTTTCAAAAGAAGGAGAGATTTCCACTAGATCAAACCCTATAACCCTTCCTTTCTTAACTATCCCATGAACTAATTCTCTTATTTGCAACCAATTTAACCCGCCAGGGGTAGGCGCATTCACTGCTGGCATTATTGTTGGATCCATACCATCTGCATCAACTGTAATATAAAAGTTTACGTCATCTGGTATTTTCTCAAGTATTGCTTTTATCCCTATATCATGCACTTCATATGCACTTATGAGACTAGAGCCATAGGCATTTGCATCTTCATATTCTTGCTGTCGTCCACTCCCCACACCCCTCAATCCAATTTGAAAAATGGATTTTATGGATTTTAATTCTGAGGCTCTCTTGATTGGACTGGAATACCCTTCTTTTTCACCATTTACTTCGTCTCTCCAATCCATGTGAGCGTCAATTTGAATTAAAACAACAGGACTATCTTCAGGCAACGCTCTCATTATTGGTATTGGAGTACCATGGTCTCCACCTATAGAGATTAAAGTAATATTAGAAGAAAATATCCTTCTTGCAACTTCTTCAGCTCTTTTATAGTGCTCTCTGGGATTCCTAAAATCAGCTGTAACATTTCCGCAATCTACAACTTTAATATCTTTATTATCTAATAATGGTCCGCCAAGATCCCAATCGAAATGCTTTAAAGTCCTTGGCTCTTCCCATGCTGCATCTTGAGCATTTAATCTTAATATGTCAGGCGCAGTACTTTGATCATTAGACAGCTCGTTAGGATAATATGGCAAGCCATATGGGACGCCTAAAATTGCTATATCTGCATCTAAATTATCTAAATCTAAACATAAAGGAAACCCTAACAAACCTCTCGCATTTCCTCTGGGCAGTTCCGTTAATGGTATAATTTTTTTCATGTTATTTCAGAGATCTCTTTATACCTAATTAAATTTTTATAATTCTATATATTTAAACGTTTTTGATAATATTCTTAGCTGCCTATTAAATAACTTTCTAACATAAATTAATTACCAACCATTAAAACGATCCCAAACGTCAATGATTTGATTTTTTTGATTTACAACATTGTAACGACTATGAGCTGCAGCCGTTGCACAAGCATGGTTAGGAAGTATTCTCAGAACCTCACCGGGTTTAAAGTATGGAAGTTCTGCGTTGCTTCCTTTGCGAACTTGAATTATTCCATGTTCTTGCTGAACATTAGTCACTATGACATCTTCAATTAACGTACCATCCTCATAGCAAACCTGACCATAACCATAGTCTATTTGCTGAGAAGATGTTCCTCGATCACGTGACAGAGCCATCCAACCTGCATCAACAATGATCGCATCTATTTCTTTATTGCAACTAATAACTGAAGTTAAAACTGATAGCGCTATTTCTTCAACTTCGCACACACCTACTCCTGATTGCACCAAATCAAAAAACAGGAACACCCCTGCTCTTAATTCTGTAATTCCAATATTTTTGCAACCTAATAGTGCCGTTGGCGTTGATCCTATTGTTACTAATTCACAATTAATTCCAGCGTTTTGAATTGTCTCTGCAGCAAACGTTGTTTGCTCAGCTTCATTTTTTGCACAACTTTTTATATCTTTTTCATCTGATAGACCATAACTTTCACCAGCGTGAGACATTACACCTCTAAAAAGGCCAACCTCATCAAGGCATTTACCAATTTTAATAAGTTGATCATTCGCATAAGGTCGAACACCTGACCTGTGACCATCAAGATCTAATTCTATTACAGCAGTTATTTTATTTCCTGTATTTTTATAAAAATTAACTAATTCTTGGGCAGTAGAAATATTATCAACTGAAACTGTTGTCTTGCAATTACTCGTTAAATTTTTTGCTATTCGGTCTAATTTATTTGGAACAATTGCAACGGAATAAAGAAAATCGTTAATTCCACTACTTTTTAACCTTTCTAGTTCTTCTATAGTTGACACCATCGCACGCGATCCAAACTCCTTAACCAGTATCTTTGTTATTTCAAGACACTTGGCAGTCTTCAAATGTGGGCGAAAATCAATCTTTCGTTTTGAAACGATTGATTTAATTTTTCTTATATTATAATCGAGTTTGCCTCTATCCAAAATAAGGCAAGGAGTAAATAAATCTTTTAACATTCCAATTTAATTTATAGTTTCCTATATTAAGTTATATTGTGCACTATAGCATTTCAAATTAGCTTGACTCTAAATTTATTTAAAATAAAGCTTATAATAACAAATTGATCTATACAAATATTTTTGCTTTTTACTTTGTGTGGACAAAAAAAGAATTATTTAAGGAGAGGATAAATGAAAAATTTGTTAAAAAATAGACTCCTAAGTATATTTAGTTTAATATTATTAGGTTCTATTTCACTGGTTGGCCTGAACGTTCAGGCTGAAACAACATTTGAGAAAATTAAAAGAACAGGAAAAGTAACTGTTGGTACAGAAGCAGCCTTCCCACCTTTTGAATTTGTAGAAGATGGCAAGATTGTAGGTTATGGAAAGGATATACTTGATTATATTATTGCTGATCTAGGAGTTGAATTAAATCAATTAGACCTTCCTTGGCAAGGAATTCTTCCTGGTGTCCTAGCAGGTAAGTTTGATTTTGTAGCTACAAGTGTCAGCATTCGTCCAAAAAGAGCGAAAACATACGCTTTTACAGTTCCTATTGCTGAAGGAACAAACTGGGTAATGAAACGTAACGGGGATTCATCAATTATGAGCCCAGATGATTTGTCAGGTAAAGTAGTTTGTACTCAGTTAGCATCAGGTAGTGAACAAGCCACCAAGGAATGGGAAGAAGATATGAAGTCAAGGGGTTTAAAGGGTTATGGAGAATTAAAATTATTCACTGCACACCCTGAAGCTACTCTGGCTCTTGCCAATGGGACATGTGATGCACAAACACAAACAGTACCAAATTTAGCTGTTGTTGCAAAAAAACAAAAGGGCGTTTTTGAGCTTGTTGGACCAATTACAGACAAAACATATATGGCCTGGGTGACTAGACCCGAAGATACTGACTTAAGAGATTATTTAAGTTCAAAAATACTTGAATTGTGTGACAGTGGAAAAATTGATGAATTTCAAGATAAATGGTTTGGTTTTAGAATGGCTATACCAAGTGAAGGACATCTTCCTGAAGGATCACTTTAATATCTAAAACAAAAAGAATAGGATTGCCTTATAAGTATAATAAGGCAATCTTATATTTGATTTTCAAATTCTAATTTAAACAAATGAAATTTGACATAAGTTATATTATTGATGCATTGCCTCGACTGTTTGAGGGGGCACTAATAACATTGCAAGTGGCAATTTTGGGTTTTTGTTTAAGTTTAATTTTGGCCACATTTCTAACAATTGTTCGCACATCATTCAATTCTAGAATTTTTAGCAGTTTACTGGCTTTTTATATAAGTTTTATAAGGGGCACTCCCCTACTTGTTCAAATCTTTCTTATATATTACGTTCTGCCTGTATTTGGATTAAATTTGGGCCCTTTCAGTTCAGGAATAATTGCAATAACCTTAAACAGTGCTGCTTTTGTTACAGAAATCTTAAGAGGAGGCTTGGCGTCTGTTCCAAATGGCCAGTTTGAGGCAGCAAAATCACTTGGAGTGTCAGGTGTAGCGCTATGGCGAAAGATAATTTTACCTCAAACTTTTATCGCTTCAATTCCTCCGTTAGTCAACGAATTTACAATGGTCTTAAAGGCTACTGCCCTTCTTTCAGTTATAACAGTGGTAGAACTGATGAGAGTTTCTCAACAGATTTACAGTGCTAATTATCACCCTGTTGAAGTTTTAAGCGCTACTTTTGTGATTTATTTTTTGATGTGTTTTGTAGTGAGTCGAAGTTCTGCAATCTTAGAAAACAAACTAAAAATTAAAAGGGCTTAATTGAAAGATGAATCTTGAGTACACAATATTTTTTGATTATGCGCCAACAATATTATTGGGCTTCTGGCTAACCCTAAAAATTGTGGTCTGTGCAATTTCACTGGGTATTCCATTGGGATTATTTCTTGCCCTTGGAAGAAGGTCTAATTTTTTAATTCTTAGTTTTTTATCTACAAGTTTTATTGAAGTTTTTAGAAACACACCATTTATAATACAAGTATTTTTATTCTATTACGTTTTGCCATTTTATGGTGTACGAATTTCAGCAGAATATGTCGGTATAATAGCTCTTGCAGCCTTTGGCAGTGCATACTTTGCTGAAATTATCAGAGCAGGAATAGATGCTGTCCCTAAAGGTCAGCTTGAAAGTGCACGAGCAATAGGCATGACTGATTGGCAGTCTATGAAAAATATAATATTACCACAAACTTTATCAATTGTTTTACCGCCTTTAACTAATCAAACGTTAACTCTCATAAAGGAATCGGCTATATTATCAACAATTACAGTTCATGAATTAACTATGACAGGACTGATGGTTCAAGGGGAAACATTTAGACCTTTTGAAGTTTTCATAATGGTCGCACTTCTTTATTGGGCTTTAAATGAAACAATTGCAACAATCATGCGAAGGTTTGAAAAAAATATTAATAAGAATAGAAATACAAGCTCTGCAAATAATTCTATTGCAACTTTGAAACAAAGTGAAAATACAAGATGATTTTAAAATTTTTAGAACTTAAAGGACTCTATAAAAATTTTGGGGAGATTACAGCATTAAAAAATGTTTCATTAAATGTATCAAAAGGAGAGGTGATATTTATCATTGGCCCAAGTGGCTGTGGAAAAAGCACTCTCTTAAGAGCAGTAAATTGGCTTACTCCTCCAGACAAAGGTGAAGTTTGGCTAGAAGGTAATATTGTTGGCTCTTTATCTTCCAAACTAACGATTAAAGAATCCAAATTATTGAATAATTTCCGCGCAAGAATGGGAATGGTATTTCAACAATTTAATGTTTGGCCCCATTTAAACGCATTAGAAAATGTAGTCAGAGCTCAAATGGTGGTGGCTAAAAGAAATAGAGCTGAATCTGAAGCGAAGGCCTTAAAAATTCTAGATGAAGTTGGCTTATCTGATAAAATAGGCGAATGGCCAGATAATCTTTCTGGGGGGCAAAAGCAAAGATTAGCTATAGCGAGATCTTTGGCTATGGATCCTACATTAATGTTACTTGATGAACCAACTTCTGCACTAGACCCTGAGCTTGTGGGTGAGGTTTTGTCTGTTTTAAGACGGTTAGTAACTAATGGGATGACAATGTTAATAGTTACTCATGAGCTTGGGTTTGCTTCTAAATTTGGAGACCGAATAGTGTTTATGGATGGCGGTGAAATTATCGAAGAAGGAACTCCAAAAAATATTCTTAACGCACCTAAAACTCAAAGACTAAAAATGTTTTTAGAAAAACTTAATATTACTTCTTTTAAACAATAGGAAAATAGGAAAATTTTAAACAAAACAAAAAAAGAAAGTTAAAAATGTTAAATCAGCTTACTAATCCTCCAAAAAATGAATTTCAGAGTATTCAGTACTCGGATTTTCATGACTTTCCAATAGTAACTGACTTAGATAATTTTGAAGCTGATATAGCATTTTTAGGCATCCCCTTTGGGGATCCTTATTCTATGGGTGAAGCTAGTAATGACCAGTGCACAGCTCCAACTCATATAAGGAGATACTGTGAAAGAGCTTTGCGGGGACTGGACAGGTACGACTTCGATATTGGTGGAACTCTTTTAAATGGTGAAGATATTAGAGTTGTTGATTGTGGAGATGTTATAGGAGAAGCAAAAGATGTGGCCGGTAATCATGACCGTTCTGAACAAGCTGTAAGAAAAGTTTTATCTTCTGGTGCTTTACCTATCATTCTGGGTGGTGACCATGCGATTCCTATTCCCGTTTTCAGAGCATTGGATAATCACGGGCCCATTACATTAGTTCAAGTAGATGCCCATATCGACTGGAGGGATGTTTTTCATGGAGTAAGCTATGGTTTATCTAGTGTAATCAGAAGAGCGTCAGAAATGGATCATATTAATGAAATTTTTCAGATTGGTCTTCGTTCAGCTGGTAGCGCCAGACCAGAAGAGGCGCAAGCAGCACTAGATTATGGAGCCAATTTAATTTCTGATATAGAACTTCAAGAAGTTGGAATGAAAGCTATTTTAGACAGAATTCCAGACGGCCATAATTACTACCTTACTATCGATGCAGATGGTGTAGATCCAACCATTATGCCTGCAGTTGCTGGACCTGCACCAGGTGGAGTAAATTACTCACAGATGAGAACCCTCATACAAGGGTTGGTAAATAAAGGTAAGGTGCTAGGAATGGATATTGTCGAGATAACTCCAAGTAAGGATGTTAATGGTATAACCGCTATCACTGCTGGTAGGTTTATATCCAATTTAATTGGCTCTGCTGTAAGAGCTGGATACTTCAAAAAATAGTAATTTATAAGGAGATACAAATATGTCAAATAGTCTCACCGCACCACCAAAGAAAGAATTTCAGAGTTTTCATGACTTTCCAATAGTAACTGACTTAGATAATTTTGAAGCTGATATAGCATTTTTAGGCATCCCCTTTGGGGATCCTTATTCTATGGGTGAAGCTAGTAATGACCAGTGCACAGCTCCAACTCATATAAGGAGATACTGTGAAAGAGCTTTGCGGGGACTGGACAGGTACGACTTCGATATTGGTGGAACTCTTTTAAATGGTGAAGATATTAGAGTTGTTGATTGTGGAGATGTTATAGGAGAAGCAAAAGATGTGGCCGGTAATCATGACCGTTCTGAACAAGCTGTAAGAAAAGTTTTATCTTCTGGTGCTTTACCTATCATTCTGGGTGGTGACCATGCGATTCCTATTCCCGTTTTCAGAGCATTGGATAATCACGGGCCCATTACATTAGTTCAAGTAGATGCCCATATCGACTGGAGGGATGTTTTTCATGGAGTAAGCTATGGTTTATCTAGTGTAATCAGAAGAGCGTCAGAAATGGATCATATTAATGAAATTTTTCAGATTGGTCTTCGTTCAGCTGGTAGCGCCAGACCAGAAGAGGCGCAAGCAGCACTAGATTATGGAGCCAATTTAATTTCTGATATAGAACTTCAAGAAGTTGGAATGAAAGCTATTTTAGACAGAATTCCAGACGGCCATAATTACTACCTTACTATCGATGCAGATGGTGTAGATCCAACCATTATGCCTGCAGTTGCTGGACCTGCACCAGGTGGAGTAAATTACTCACAGATGAGAACCCTCATACAAGGGTTGGTAAATAAAGGTAAGGTGCTAGGAATGGATATTGTCGAGATAACTCCAAGTAAGGATGTTAATGGTATAACCGCTATCACTGCTGGTAGGTTTATATCCAATTTAATTGGCTCTGCTGTAAGAGCTGGATACTTCAAAAAATAGTAATTTATAAAATTCAATTTTAATCCCAACCATATAATATACAGGGTCATTAATGAAATTTGAAAATCTGGTCATAGAAAAACTTGCAAAGGGAATTATTGATTTAAACTCGATTACATTTCCTGAAAATGTCATCAGCATTGCTAAAGAATTAATTGTTGATATTTCAGGAGTTACTTTGGCAGGATCTTGCACAAGCTCTGCGCACTCAATCTTTGATGCAGCCTTAGAAATTTATTCACCAGGAAATTGCAATGTAATTGGTCGAACTAAATCATTTAATCCTTCAGGTGCTGCCTTTATAAATGGAGCATCGGCTCACTCTCTAGACTTTGATGACAATTGTTACGCAGGCGTCGTGCATGGCTCAGCTGTTGTTTTCCCAGCTGTTTTAGCTTTTGCCCAATACAAAGCTTTATCAGGTCTAGATTTATTAAAAA
>CAZCWO010000066.1:0-10731 GCA_964502335.1 uncultured Rhodobacterales bacterium
ATTGTTGTTGCAACCTCATGAATCAAGTTACCGGCTTCATGCCCAATAATATGAACACCAATAACCTTATCTGATTTTTTATCTGTTAGAATTTTTACTAAACCGTCAGTATGATTAATTGCCCTTGCCCTACTATTAGCACTGAAAGGAAAAACGCCTTTTGAATACTCTATATTCCCTTGTTTTAGATCATCCTCTGTTTTCCCCAGTGTAGCAACTTCTGGGGAGGTATAAACTATGCCTGGAACTAAATTATAATCGACATGACCTGCAACCCCATTCATCATTTCAACTGCAGCAACCCCTTCTTCTTCAGCTTTATGTGCCAGCATTGGGCCAGGTATAACATCGCCAATAGCGAAAATAGTTGGAACGTTAGTTTCAAATTTTTCATTTACTAATATTTGGCCTTTATCAGATAATTTAACACCTAATTCTTCTAACCCAAGGTTTTTTGTATGAGGTATTCTTCCTGTGGATATAAGAACCACATCAGCTTCAAGATTAATTTTTTCTTTGGTGAGGTTATTTGTAGCTGATAATTGAACGCTGTTTTTCAAGGTTTTTGCATCTTCTATACCTGTATTTAATTTAAAATCAATTCCTTGTTTTTGCAAAATTTGCTTAAACTTTTGAGCAATTTCACTATCCATGCCAGGTAGTATTCTGTCTAAATATTCAACCACTGTAACTTGAGATCCAAGACGCCTCCAAACAGTTCCCATTTCAAGTCCAATATATCCTCCACCTACTACTATTAATTTATTAGGAACCTTTTTTAAATCAAGTGCTCCAGTAGATGATACAATCAGTTTTTCATCAATAGTTACATTTTTTAAAGGCGCAACCAGACTGCCTGTAGCAATCATGATTTTGGATGATGTGATTGTTTTGTTTTCATTCCCATTAGAAACTGAGATTTCACCTGGTGTGTCAATATGTCCATTGCCATAAAAGGTAGCAATTTTATTTTTTTTAAATAAAAACTCTATTCCCTTTGTAAGATCACTAACAATTTTATTTTTATTTTCCATCATTTTAGAAATATTGAGTTTTGGTTTAGATAGATCTATTCCGTACTTAGATAGATCACCTGAGTTTATGTTTTCAAACTTTTCAGATGTATGAAGTAAGGCCTTAGAAGGTATACAGCCAATATTCAAGCAAGTTCCCCCAAGGGTTTTTCGCTTTTCAATTACTGCCACTTTCATCCCAAGTTGTGCAGCCCTTATTGCAGCTACATATCCTCCTGGCCCGGCGCCTACAACAGTAAGATCAAATTCTGCCATTATATCAACTCCAAAAAATAATTAAATACCAATTACTAGTCTTCGAGGATCTTCGATAACCTCTTTTATTTTTACTAAAAATGAAACCGCTTCTCTTCCATCAATTATTCTATGGTCATAACTAAACGCTAAATACATCATCGGTCTAATTTCAATTTTATCACCAACAGCAATTGGACGATTTTGTATTTTGTGCATCCCAAGTATCCCAGACTGTGGAGGATTTAATATTGGAGTTGACATCAGTGAGCCATAAACACCACCATTTGAGATTGTAAAAGTCCCCCCACTCATCTCATCCATACTAATTTTTCCATCTCTAGCTCTCAAACCAAAATCTCTAATAGTTTTTTCTATTTCTGGAAGGCTTAGATTTTGAGCATTTTTGATCACAGGAACAACTAACCCCTGTGGAGTTCCAACGGCCACTCCTATATTATTATATTTTTTATATATAATATCATCTCCATTAATTTCTGCATTGACTGCAGGAAATGCTTTAAGGGCAGAAATTGTTGCTTGGACAAACATTCCCATGAAGCCAAGTTTTACTTTATGCTCTTTTTCGAAATTATCCCTGTAATCTGCCCTTAGACCCATGAGCTCCGACATATCTACTTCATTAAATGTAGTGAGCATGGCGGCAGTGTTCTGAGCATCTTTAAGCCGTTTGGCTATCACTTTTCTTAGCCGTGACATTGGTACTCTTTCTTCAAGAAAGTCATCTTGATGGGAAGATAATTGTTGATCAGATTTACGTTCTTTTCTCAAATTCGGTGAAACACCATCAGTCGAAATTACTTCTAATATGTCACCTTTTGTAATTCTTCCATCCTTTCCCGTAGGTTTGACTTTAGAAACATCTATATTGTTTTCAGTTACTAATCTTTGGACTGCAGGAGAAAGATGGTCATTGATTTTTTCACTAACAATTTCAGGTTCCTTTTTATCCGTTATTGAGGAAGTTTCCTTACCTGGCGTAGTAAAACCAGCTTGTATATTTTCCCCTTCTGACAACTTGCCAAGCAGAGCGCCTACTTCAACTGTATCACCCTCATTTGCGATAATTTCACTTAACATCCCTGAAACAGGTGAAGGCACTTCTAAAGTTACTTTTTCTGTTTCCAATTCAACTATGGGTTCATCAGCTTTTATATGATCACCAGATGATTTCATCCATTTAGCAACAGTTGCTTCAACCACGGATTCCCCTAAAGCAGGTACTAATAACTCAATTGTCATTGCTTAAAAACTCCATTTAATTAATGTTCATTTACTCAGCCGCTGTAGCTGTTTTAATTTTTTCTAGACCTAAAGCCTGGTTCACCAGTAATTTTTGTTCTCTTATATGTCTAGACATAGTTCCTGTAGCTGGTGAAGCAGCTTCTGGTCTACCTGCGTACACAGGTCTAGAATACTTACATTTACTGTTAACAAGAACTGCTTCTAATCGCCTATCAACAAAACTCCATGACCCCATATTTTCGGGTTCTTCTTGGCACCAAACAATTTCTGCTTGGGGTGTTTTTGAAATAAATCCCTGAAGGGATTTTTTTGGAAAAGGATAAATTTGTTCAAGCCTTAAAATTCTAACATTAGTTAAATTATTTTTTTCTCTTACTTCAAAAAGGTCATAAAAAATTTTACCAGAGCAAATTATTACTCTAGTAATATCCTTGTCTCTTGCTTGATTTTTATTGTCGCCAATCACTCTGTGAAAAGAAGTATTTTCATCCATATCACTTAAGTTGGAAACGCAGAGTTTATTTCTTAGCAAAGATTTTGGTGTCATTACAATTAGAGGTTTTCTAAAATCCCTACATAATTGCCGTCTTAAAACGTGAAAATAGTTTGCAGGGGTGGTACAATTGACAACTTGAATATTGTCTTCAGCACAAAGCCTTAAATATCTTTCAAGCCTTGCAGACGAATGCTCGGGACCTTGGCCTTCATAACCATGTGGAAGTAACATAACTAAGCCACTCATTCTGAGCCATTTCGCTTCACCAGATGCAATGAATTGATCGACAATCACTTGAGCACCATTGGCAAAATCGCCAAACTGAGCTTCCCACATAACTAGAGCGTTAGGTTCAGCTTGGCTGAAACCATACTCAAAACCTAAAACCCCTGCTTCAGATAAAGGAGAGTCAATAACCTCAAAACTTCCTTGATCTTTGCTAATGTTAGAAAGTGGAATATATCGATCTTCATTATTTTGATCTATGAAAACTGAATGCCTCTGACTAAAAGTACCACGTCCACAATCCTGACCGGATAAACGTACAGGATTTCCTTCCATCAACAACGACCCAAATGAAAGTTGCTCAGCGGTTGACCAATCTATATTAGTTGCAGATTCAATATTTCGCTTTCTATTATCCAAAACTCTTTGAAGTTTTTTATGGATTTCAAATTTATCTGGAACGGTGGTCATTATTTTACCGATGGATTTCAGCTTTTTGATACTAACTCCAGTGCTCCCACGTCTTTCTTCAAGTCCAGGCGCTTTTTTTAAACCAGACCATTTCCCTTCTAGCCAGTCTGCCTTATTAGGCAAATAACTGTTCCCAGCTTGAAATTCTTCTTCTAAAAAACTATTTCTTCTGTCGTAAATTTCTTTTGCTAACTCGTTGGTTAATTTTTTTTCATTAATTAACTTATCGGCATAAATTTTAGTAACGAAGGGATGTCCAGCAATTTTTCTGTACATTATTGGTTGAGTAAAGGATGGCTCATCTCCTTCATTATGACCATATCTCCTATACCCAATAATATCTATTACCGCATCAGCTGAGAATTTTTGCCTAAATTCAGTTGCTATTCTTGATACGTGAACAACGGATTCAGGATCATCTGCGTTAACATGGAAAATTGGAGCCATCACTATTTTCGCAACATCAGTGCAATATGGAGATGACCTTGAGTAAGATGGAGCAGTAGTAAAACCAATTTGGTTGTTAATAATCAAGTGGAGTGTCCCGCCAGTTTTATAACTTCTTAATTCAGCAAAATCAAAAGTTTCAGCTAATATTCCTTGACCAGCAAACGCTGCATCGCCATGAATTAACAGACCCAACACTTTTTTTCTGTCAGCGTCCTTTCTTTGATTTTGTTTTGCACGGACTCTCCCAATTACAACAGGATTAACCACTTCCAAATGAGAAGGGTTAGCGTTTAAGGTAAAATGAATATTTACACCATCAAATTCACGATCTGCTGAAGACCCCATATGATATTTAACATCACCAGAACCGCCTGTTTCCTCTGGATTCGAAGGGTTCCCCATAAATTCTGAAATAATCGCTCTAAAGGGCTTTTGAAGTACATTGTTAAGGACATTGAGTCGCCCTCTATGTGCCATTCCAATGACAATTTCTTCTAGGCCTAATTGTGAACCTCGTTTAGCTATTTGTTCCAAAGCGGGAATTACAGATTCACTACCATCCAGGCCAAATCTTTTTGTTCCTGTATATTTTTTATTTAAAAAACGTTCAAAACTTTCTGCATCAACCAGTCTTTCATAGATTGCCTCTTTGCCTTTATCAGTAAATTCAGTATGATTTCTGATGTTCTCTATTCTTTGCTGAATCCAGGACTTTTGTTCTGGATCTTGAATGTGAAGATATTCAACACCAATCGAGCCACAATAGGTGTCTCTTAAAGTAGAAATAATCTGCTTTAAAGTTGCAGTTTCCAAACCTAAAACATTGTCAATGAATATTGGCCTATCGTAGTCATCCTTCGTAAATCCATAAAATTCTGGACTAAGTTCAGGATGCTCAACACTTTTCTCAAGTTCTAGAGGGTCTGTTTTGGCCTCAAGATGACCGCGAGCTCTGTATGCGCGTATCATCATAACTGCCCTGAGAGAATCCATAGTAGCCTGCCTTACTTGATCAGTAGACAAAGAATCGCTTTTTTGGACGGTTTCTATTATGTCTGAGTCAAAGGACTTACCTTTTGCCCAGTTTGGAACGTCATTGGAAGAGCCATGTGATTTTAGGTTTTCAAACCAACTTTTCCAGTTGGAATCAACATAATTTGGGTCATCTAACCACTTTTCATATAAATCTGCAATATATGTAGAGTTTAGACCACTTAAAACTGAGGGATCCAAAGATGTTTCATCCATGTAATTTGAACTCCTGAAATCAAATTATTTTTATAAATTAAATTCAAAGTGTAACGCATAAATTATTAAATCCAATTTTTTAAAACTTTTTATTTATTAATTGCTTCAATAATTGCTTCCCCAAGCATTCCTGGACTATCGGTAACATTAATTCCTGCACTTCTCATTGCTTCAATCTTTCCTTCAGCACCACCGCTTTGCCCCGATACTATTGCGCCTGCATGCCCCATTCTTCTTCCAGGAGGAGCAGTTCTACCCGCAATAAAACCTGCAACAGGTTTTTTTACTTTTGAAGATTTCAAGAAATCGGAAGCTTCTTCTTCTGCTGTGCCACCAATTTCGCCAATCATGATTATTGCATCGGTTTGTTCATCAGCAAGAAACAACTCTAAACAATCAATAAAATTTGTTCCATTTAGAGGGTCCCCTCCGATGCCAATACAGGTAGATTGCCCTAATCCAACAGCAGTTGTTTGGCCAACTGCTTCATAGGTTAGAGTGCCTGACCTTGAGACAATTCCAATCTTCCCTGGTTTGTGAATGTGGCCAGGCATGATGCCAATTTTGCACTCTCCTGGGGTAATTATTCCCGGACAGTTTGGGCCTATGAGGCGAGAGTCACTGTCTTTAAGAGCGTTTTTTACTTTTACCATATCTAAAACTGGTATGCCCTCAGTTATGCAGACTATTAGTTCAATGCCCGTGTCTATAGCTTCTAAAATTGAATCGGCGGCAAAAGGAGGAGGAACATAAATGACCGATGCGTTTGCTTTGGTTTTAGAAACAGCTTCTTGAACTGTATCAAATACTGGCAGTTCTAAATGAGTTTGCCCACCTTTCCCTGGTGTCACGCCTCCAACAATTTTGGTGCCATAGTCTAGAGCTTGTTGGCAATGAAATGTGCCTTGACTACCTGTAAATCCTTGGCAGATTAATTTGGTATCTTTATTAACTAAAATAGACATCAGGATGTTCCTTTTACAGACGAAACTATTTTTTTTGCAGCATCTGAAAGATTGTCAGCAGCAATGATATCAATGCCACTTTCTGACATTAATTTTTTGCCCTCTTCAACTTTTGTGCCCTCAAGCCTTACCACTAGAGGTATTTCAATCTTTAACTCTTGGGCAGCAGCAATGACACCTTCAGCAATGATGTCGCATCTCATAATCCCACCGAAAATATTTACTAGTAAACCTTTAACATTTTGATCTGATAGAATAATTTTAAAAGCTTCTGTAACTTTTTCTTTGGTTGCGCCACCCCCTACATCCAAAAAATTTGCCGGTGTTCCGCCTTCGAGCTGAATAATATCCATTGTAGCCATTGCTAAGCCTGCACCATTAACCATGCATCCAATATTTCCATCTAATTTGATATAAGATAAATCATATTCAGATGCTTGTAACTCTAAAGGGTCTTCTTCATTGGGGTCCTTCATTTCTAAAATCTTTGAATGACGGAAAAGGGCGTTATCATCAAATGACATTTTTGCATCTAGAGCAATCAGTTCGTCTGATCCAGTTATTACGAGGGGGTTAATTTCAACTAGAGAGGCATCATTGTTTAAAAATGTGCTGTAAATATTATTTAAAAATTGGGTAGCGGATCTAATAGACTTTCCCTTTATGCCTAACGCAGAGGCAATTCTTCTTCCATGATAATCCTGGAATCCCGTGGAAGGATTGATTCCCAAAGTTAGTATTTTCTCAGGCGTCTCTTCAGCTACTTTTTCAATGTCCATTCCACCTTCAGTTGAGGCAATAAATGTTATACAACCTGACTTCCTATCAACTAAAACAGATAGATATAATTCTTTTTTAATATCACATCCATCTTCAACGTATAACCTTTTTACTACTTTCCCAGAAGGGCCAGTTTGAGGAGTTACAAGCGTTTTACCCAGTATTTCCTTCGCAGCTAATTCTACCTCATCTAAAGACTTTACAACCTTGACGCCGCCAGCTTTCCCGCGGCCTCCTGCATGAATTTGCGCTTTCACTACCCATACTGGCCCGCCAAGCTCTTTTGCTGCATCTAAAGCTTCTTTGACTGAAAAAGCTGGCATCCCTTTGGCAACCTTTACATTGTTTGATGCTAGTAACTCTTTTGCTTGATGCTCATGAATATTCATTTTTTTTTCTTTTCAAGTTTTGATCATTCCATTTTAGATGCAATTGCATTTAATTGCCTAACTGTTTCAACAGACTTTTTAAACATTTCCATTTCTTCCTTATTAAGCTTTATCTCAACAACTTTTTCTATACCTCCTTTACCTATAATCGCAGGTACTCCCACAAACATTCCGTTCAATCCGTATTCTCCATCACACCATGCAGCACATGGGAGGAGCCTTCTTTGGTCTTTGAGATACGACTCTGCCATTTCTATTGCGGAGGATGCAGGAGCATAAAAAGCGGAACCAGTTTTTAATAAACCCACTATTTCAGCACCACCGTCACGTGTTCTTTGGACAATCGAGTCAATTTTTTCTTGAGTGGTCCAATTCATTGATACAAGATCAGGAACCGGTATTCCTGCAACTGTTGAATATCGAATAAGTGGAACCATACTGTCCCCATGGCCACCAAGTACAAATGCGGAAACATCTCTTACAGATACGTTAAATTCTTCTGCTAAAAAGTATCTAAATCTAGCACTATCCAAAACTCCAGCCATGCCAACAATTTTGTTTGTTTTTAGCCCAGCTGCTCGCTGTAAAACCCCTACCATTGCATCAAGAGGGTTAGTAATACAAATTACAAAAGCATTTGGGCAATTGCTTGCTATCCCTCTCCCAACCTGCTTCATTACATTGGTGTTAGTCTCAATTAAGTCATCTCTGCTCATACCGGGTTTTCTTGGCACACCAGCAGTAACAATGACTACATCAGAGCCTTTCAAAACACTGTAGTCATTCCCACCAATCAAATTGGCGTCAAACTTTTCAACAGGGGATGCTTGGACAATATCAAGGGCTTTCCCAGATGGAATGCCTTCAGCAATATCAAATAGAGCAACATCTCCTAATTCTTTAATGCCAGCTAACAAGGCTAGAGTTCCTCCAATATTCCCAGAGCCAACAAGTGCAATTTTGTTTCTTGCCATTAATCTAATCTTTCTCGAATCTATACATTAAACATTTATCTTAAAAACAATGTAACTACAACAGCTTCATCTATTTTAAATTTAATTATTTAAAATTTTATCCTGGTGAAGCAGTTAATTCTATTAGTCTAGACTTGGTTCTATCAAATTCAAATTTCCAATCGTTTCCACTGTAAATTTTATCGATCGGTTTTTCTGCACTGCAAATTAAAAAGCATCTTGCTTCATATAAGGCATCAGTGAGCCAAATAAACCTTCTTGATTCGTTTCTGTTTTCATCATTTAAAATAGGAATTTTATCTATGATCAAACCCCTGTACCTTGACGCAACTTCAATAAAATCTCTGGCAGCAAGTTTCTTTTCACACAAGTCTTTAAAATCAATAAACGCAATTCCAGAGGCTGCGCAGGGGATAAATATTTGCCTTCCAGCGCTTGGTATATAATCTGGTTTTGAGGGTATTTCACCAATTAATTTTTCAAAATCTTTTCTTAAAATCAAAGTATTTTCATTTGAAATTGGATTAAACCAACCCGCCATTCCCTTTCTGGCAGAAAGTCTAAAATCATTATTTCCTTTAATTTCTAAAACTTCGCACTTAGTTTCTAAATTTTTAATAAATGGCAAAACCCTTTCTCTATGAAGGCCTTTTTCATAGAGTTTTTCTGGCGGCCTATTTGAAGTAGCTACGATAATCACTCCCCGATTCCAAAGCCCACTAAATAAACGATTCAAAACCATAGCATCAGCAATGTCTCGTAATTCCATTTCATCAAAACATAAAAGTTTTGAATCTCTGGAAATTAATTCAGCGGCGTGGTCAGGTATATTTTTAATCCTCTCATCTTTGCGTAGTTTGTGAATTAAATCATGGGTTTCAGCCATAAAGTTGTGAAAGTGAGTTCTTTTTTTTGATTTAAAATTAACATTTTCAAAGAATAGATCCATTAACATTGACTTGCCCCTTCCAACACCTCCCCATATGTAAACCCCTCTACTCTCTGTTTTTGTTCCTTGACCAATCAAATTAGAAAACTTACCAAATAAATTTTTATTTTTCCCAGAAGTGATTTTTATTGATAACTCGTTTAATTTTTCTAATGTGAGTATTTGAAAAGGGTCTGAATTCAGTTTGCCCTCTTCTATGAGGAGATTATATTTTTCTATCAATGAATTTTTTATTTTCACTTTGAAATTTAACTTAGGCTAGCCATTTAGGCGCTGGACTTTTATCAATATTTTCCATCATCTGATGTACCAATGTTTCTGTTAATTCACTTTTGATGTCCTTATACTTGGGGTTTTCGTAGAGGTTTGTGGTTTCCCAAGGGTCATTTTTCAAGTGATATAGCTCTCCAAAATTCTCATTCTTATACATTGTAAATCTATATTCATCTGTAATAAGGGATCGAACGAAAGCAGGTCTGTCAAAACCAAAGCGGGCAAGATTATCGTGATACTCAATCATCAATTCGTTTCTTAGGGAAAGATTACTTGATATGCTTTCATTAATATCAATTCCTTGTATCCCCCAATAGGGCTTGACGCTTGCACGGCTGAGAATAGTTGGAGCTATATCAATTGTGGAAGATAGGGAGTTAGAAGTCTTTGCTTTTCTGGTAAGTGGGTCAGACCATATAAAGGGCACGTTGGTAATCGATCGAAACGGTAAAGCGCCTTTCAGCATCAATGAGAAATCGCCTAAATAGTCTCCATGATCAGATGTAAATATGATAACAGAATTATCATATAGTTTATTCTTTTTGAGACACTGGACTACATTTCCAACTGCGTCATCAATCATTGTTATCATTCCTGCAGTCAGCGCCATGCTTTCCTGAATCTGTCTTTTTTCAGACATGAAAACCGAGGTGCTTACCTTGGGTTCAATACCTTCTTTATAAGCTTTATAAACATTCTGCATTGGAGGAATGGGATTTTGATGTGAACTGTAATCTAGTTTTACTTCAAAATCATCGGGGTCATACATGTCCCAATATTTTCCTGGAGGAGTAAATGGATGGTGAGGGTCAGGAAAAGAGATAAAAGATATAAACGGGTTTTGATCGTTTGCAATAGAATTAAAGTATTCAACAGATTTTTTTTCTACAAACGCAGTAGGATAAAACTCTTCCGGTATGGGTGTTCGGTATCCTTGCCTGCATGAGTAGTTATGAGGGATTTGGTTTTGAGGATCA
>CAZCWO010000067.1:0-3427 GCA_964502335.1 uncultured Rhodobacterales bacterium
GCAGAAGTTAAGCCAGATATAGAATTATTGAAAAAAGAGTATCACAAAAACCAACACCATCGAAAAAATTATATGATTAATAGACAATATATGACCAAAGAAGATGAATATTGTACACCTCAAGTTTTTTCACATGCAGAAGAATTTTTAACTAAGAACAAAGATACTGATAATTGGTTGTTGCAAATTGAGTGTTTTGATCCACATGAACCCTTTCATGCGCCCAAAAGGTTTCGTGACCTTTATCCAACTAACTATAACGGACCAATATTAGATTGGCCTATTTATGATCGAGTTAAAGAAACTAAAGAAGAAATTTCTGAAATTAAAGCCAATTATGCTTCATTAGTTACTATGGTTGATGAGTATTTTGGGAAGTTACTTGATTATTTTGATAACAATCGTTTATGGGATGATACTGCTTTGATTTTAACTACTGACCATGGTTTTCTTCTTGGGGAGCATGATTGGTGGGCTAAAAACAGGATGCCTGTTTATAATGAAATTGCTCATATACCATTAATGATTTACCATCCAGAATTTTCCAGTCAAGGTGGATCCCGAAGGAAAACGCTTACTCAATCTATTGATATAATGCCAACTTTACTGGACTTATTTAATATGAAACCTCCTCAAGATGTCGCTGGAAAATCCCTTGTTAAGATCTTAAGCAAAGATGAGAAAATTCGTAACTCTGCTATTTTTGGTTATTTTGGATCAGCATGTAATATAACAGATGGAAGGTATACATATTTTCGATACCCAGAAAAAATGACTGCAGAGGATCTTTTTGAGTATACATTAATGCCAACGAGAATGACTTCAAGGTTTTCTATTAAGGAATTAGCTGGTTCAACCCTATCTAATCCTTTCTCTTTCTCCAAAGGTCTTCAGTTATTAAAACTCAGGCCAAAAGTATCAGAAGAGGGGGAACCTCTTGAAGTCCAAGGTATGTCTTTTGAAGATACACAATCTCTACTTTATGATGTTGAGAGAGATCCTAAACAAATACATCCTTTGGATGATCCTAGTTTAGTGAGTTATTTATTGAAAGAAATGTCTCAGCTTATGAAACAAGCAGACGCTCCATCAGAATTATTTGAACGTTTTAAAATAAATACTAATTAGAAGAGGTTCACATGAAAAACAAACCAAATGTATTAATTATAATGGCTGATCAGCTTGCCGCTCAAGCTTTGAAGCTTTATGGGAATCCGGTCTGTAAAACACCCAATTTAGATGAATTGGCAAATCAAGGTATAGTATTTGAAAACGCTTACAGTAATAATCCAGTTTGCGTTCCTAGCAGAGCTTCTATGTTAAGTGGACTTCTAAGTCCTGAGATTTCAGCGTATGACAATGCAACTGAACTAGCAAGCTCTGTCCCAACAATGGCACATTATATGAGAAGTTTGGGTTATTGGACTTTTCTTTCAGGCAAAATGCATTTTATAGGACCTGATCAATTGCATGGATTTAATGAAAGACTTACAACGGATGTATATCCTGCGAACTATGATTGGATTGGTAATTGGAGTGAGGGTCCTTCATATGTGCCATCTGGGACAGCTCTAAATGGCATTGTAGAGGCAGGACCATGCATTAGGACAATGCAAGAGGATTACGATGATGAAGTTGAATTTCAAAGTTTGAGAAAAATTTATGATTTGGCCAGAAACACTGAACAAAACCCCTTTTTTGGAATTGTCTCTTTTACAAGCCCACATACACCATTTAATGTCTCTCAAAAGTATTGGGATTTATACAATGAAGATGAAATTAACGTCCCTGACGTTGGCCCCATTCCTTTTGATGAGCTTGACTATTTTTCAAAGTCGTTATTTTTTGCTCATGGAAGGCATCGCCATACGATAACTGAAGAGCATATTAGGAAAACCCGCCATGCCTACTACGGTATGATTTCATATATTGATGAAAAAATAGGTAAAATTGTAAATTTACTTGAGACAACCCATCAGAAAGACAACACGGCAATATTTTTTGTTTCAGACCATGGTGAAATGCTAGGTGAAAGAGGAATGTGGTTTAAGCAATGTTATTGGGAGTGGTCATCTCATGTTCCCATGATAGCTTCAATTCCTGGATCACAAAAAGGCGTAAGGTCATCTGTGGTCACATCCCTAGTTGATTTATTACCAACAATTATAGAAATAGGCAGTAATGATAAAGATAAAGAGTTTGTTGAAAAACTTTCTGGCAAAAGTTTAATACCTTTCACGAACAGTAAAGGGGATGTTTCAAAAGGTATTGCCATTTCAGATTACTATCATATAGGACCTTGCGTCCCAACTAGGATGGTTAGAAAAAATGATTTTAAATTAATTTATACCTATGGGCATCCTCATTTGCTTTTTGATTTAAAAAATGATCCCAATGAACTTGAAAACTTAGCTTCTGATGTTAGAAACAAAAGTATTTTGGAGGATTTATTGTCAATTTGCTTTAATAATTGGAACCCTGAAGAAATAAATAATGATATTATAAGAAGTCAAAAGAGAAGACTTATGATTAAAGCTGTGCCAGGAGATCCTCCAAATTGGGACTTTATTGCGCAAATAGGTGATGACAAACGTTATGTTAGAAGAGAGGGAGTGGACGCAACGAAAGGTAAATTAAGAATACCTCCAGTCAAACCTATTCCTCCAGATATGCCTCCGTTGAGCAAAGAGGAAATATCTTTAATGATGCAAGGAAAAAAAACATTTTTGTTTAAATAGACTTTGGAGGTCATTTTAATTTTTTATCAAAGAAAGAAAGTTAGTTAACAAAAACTTGTACCTCTAATCTAAAAATTGATCACTTCTTAAGCCAGCACGTTCTAGGTGAATTGGCAAAACTTTTCCATAAAGCTGCTTAGTTCTCTCTGGTGAACCAACCATATTCGGCTCTTGCACATAAGAAATGATAGCAACATATCGATTTGTTTTTCCAGAAATTGGTGTTACTCGATGAAGAGAGTACCTGCCTTTAAACAATTGCAGGTCCCCCGGTTCTAGATTGATAGAAACAACTTTATTAGAAGTTCCTTCTATAACTCTATTGACTGCTTTAAAATTCTCACTCTTTTTTCTTATATTTGGAGCATATTCAAAAACACCACCTTCTTCGGCATTTTGAATGGCAATGGTGACTGTGAAATTATTTGTGTCAAAATGCCAAGGAAACCCATTACCTTTGTTAGCTAGGTTGATTATCACATCCGCAAGAGGGTCAGAATAACGATAAATCTGTTTTTGGTTTAGGCAGTCTTTTATAAACCCGTCAAAAAAAGGATAATTATGTATCGTTCTTAAAGGCCCATTATTTTTAAAATTATCAGCTGGAATGAACGCATTTGATCGTTCAAAAAACTTTCTTCTAGGATCATTTTTATCCAAATTTGGGTCATCTTTTGTAAAGTAAGCGT
>CAZCWO010000067.1:3527-5181 GCA_964502335.1 uncultured Rhodobacterales bacterium
TTATCCTCCAACCATATAGGGCATTAAGACCACCTCACTATTTGGTTTTATAGGAGCAAACCACGAGTTTTTATAGATTAAACCATCTATAGACACTGAAACCCCTCTAGATATTTGTGGCTTTAGGTCAGGATATTTTTTGGAAAGATTGTCTAAAAGTTGTTTAAAATTTTCTGCTTCAACATAAACAAATTCTTTGTTTTCTGTTGCAGAGCGTAGTGAACCCCAAATTCTAACTTTAACCATTTCCCTTTTGTTTGTCTTTAATTGCTTTTAATACTTTTGGTGGAGACATAGGTAAATCTGAAAACCTTATATTAGTTGCTCTCGAAATTGCATTACTGATTGCAGCAAGGGGGGGGACTATTGAAGTTTCTCCAACTCCTCTGACACCGTAAGGATGGCCAGGATTTGGAATTTCTAATATTACGGGATCAATCATAGGCAAATCAGATGAAACAGGTATTCTGTAATCTAAAAAGCCAGGATTTTGAAGTTTTCCATCATCCCCGTAAATATATTCCTCATTAAGTGCCCATCCTATTCCTTGAACAGCTCCGCCTTGCATTTGACCTTCAACGTATGATGGGTGAATAGCTTTCCCAGCATCTTGAAATACTGTGTATCTAAGTATTTTTGAGGATCCTGTTTCCTTATCAACCTCAACATCTACAAGATGAACGCCAAAGCTAACGCCTGCACCTTCAGCATTTACCTCATGGTGACCTGCTATTGGACCACCAGTTTGTGACGACATTCCTGCAATTTCTTCGATTGTTAGAGGGTCAAATTTTCCAGCATTAGGACCAGCGGGTATTGCCGATCCATTTTCCCATCTAACAGCTTCTTCATCAATATTCCAAATCATTGCTGCTCGTTTGCACATTTCTTTTATAGCGGCTCGAGCTGCTTTAATTGTCGCTAGTCCAACAGCGAATGTTACTCTACTTCCATCTGTTATTTCATTATGTCCTAATGAATTGGTGTCTGCTATAATAGTTCTTACTTTTTCATATTCAATTCCAATCTCCTCAGCTGCCATTTGACTTATAGACGCTCGAGAACCACCAATATCTGGATTTCCTTCTGTAACACCAATAGTTCCATCAAAATTTACATTTAATGTCACACATGTATCTCCACCAAAATTAAACCAAAATCCACATGAAAGACCACGACCTTGATTTTTGCTGATTGGAGCAGAATAGTGAGGGTGATTTTTTGCAGCTTCCAAAGTTGCTATTAATCCAATATCGTCAAAGGTTGGTCCGTATGACGATAAGGTTCCTTTTTTTGCTGCATTTTTGAGTCTGGTTTCAAGGGGATCTAAATTTAAAACCTCACATAACTCGTCAACAACACTTTCAACAGCATAAATAGCTTGTGGTGCTCCTGGAGCCCTATATGCAGCTTGCATTGGTCGGTTAGTAAGAATATTCCACCCTTGAGTTTTTACTGCTTTTAAATCGTATGCTGCAAAAGCACTTTGTGCGCCCATTTCAACTGTTCCATTTGGAAAGGCCCCACCCTGGTATCTTAATTTAGCTTCACCGGCAGTAATTTTCCCACCTTTTGTCATTCCAATTTTTACGTCCATTGAAGATGAAACAGTCGGTCCAGTAGCTTTGAAAACTTCATCTCTGGTCATTACCAA
>CAZCWO010000067.1:5281-10330 GCA_964502335.1 uncultured Rhodobacterales bacterium
AAGGTCACCGTGGCCAAATTCAAAATAACTAGTAACGTTTTCAGAGTTTCCTTTGGGCACATTTTCCAAAACATATCCTTTATTTACAATGGGTGCGCTTTTTTCCATTGCTTTGTCAACGTCTGTTACATGAGGCAGAATTTCATATTTTACTTTGATCAACTTTAGGGCTGATTTAGCAATTAAATCAGATGTTGCCGCTACAGCAGCAACTCCATGACCGTCATATAGAACTTTTTGATGAGCTATAGAATTTTCAAGAATATTATTTGGTTGGCCAGAAGAAAATCTATCAAAATCTTTTGACGTTATTACTGCTTTTACACCGTCTAATTTTTCGGCAGCAGACGTATCTATTGATAAAACTTTAGCATGCGCATGCGGAGATCTTAAAATTTTCGCAAACAACATATTTGCAACATTCAAATCAGCCCCGTATTGCGCTTTTCCAGTAACTTTTTCAATTCCATCAGGCCTTGGTGGCCTGGTACCTATAACTTTAAACTGTCTTTCATGAGCATTATTTAATGGAGACATAATGTTTAACCCCTCATTTCTTCTGCAGCGTCCATAACTGCTCTAATAATTTTATCGTAGCCGGTGCACCTGCATAAATTTCCTGCTAGCCAATACCTTACTTCGGTTTCATTGGGAGAAGGATTTTTTTCAAGTAGAGCTTTAGCAGCCACTAAGATACCTGGGGTACATATTCCACATTGCAGCGCAGCATGATCAAGAAACTTTTGTTGGAGAGGGTGCAGTTTGTCTCCGTCAGCCATGCCTTCTATGGTGCTTATCTTGGAATTATTTGCTTCCACTCCTAATACTAGGCATGAGCATACTAACTTGTTATCCATAGTTACGCTGCATGCACCACAATCTCCGGTACCGCATCCTTCTTTACTTCCCGTTAAATGTAACCTATCACGCAAAACTTCCAAAAGCGTTTCTTCCGGTTCGCATAAAAATTCTATATCATCACCGTTTACATTTGATTTTATATGAACTTGGCTCATGAACTTTCTCCTGCCCTTTGGTAAGCAATTTTTGCAGCTCTTTTAGCTAATACCCCAGAAACCTCAGTCCTGAATGAAATGGTTCCTCTTTTATCTGATATAGCATTGCATGCTGCCTCACATTGATCAGACATTTTTTGAAGAGACACTTCATCAAGTTTTGTTCCAACTAATATTTCTGATGCATCTTCAACGAATAAAACAGTTGGGGCTACAGCGCCAAGAACAACTCTTGCTTTCTCACAAACCTTATCTTTAGAGAGTGATAAAGAGACAGCAGCAGACACAACTGCGATATCCATCTCTGTCCTGGGAGTGAACCTCAAGTAGGCGTCACTCGAATAAGGAGGTCTATTAGGTATGTCAATTGAAACAATAAATTCTCCTTGTTTTAATGAATTTTTGCCAGGAGAAACTGGGATCTCTTCAACCTTGCATTTCCTGTTTCCTTTAGGGCCGACAATATTAGCTGTCGCTTCAACGGCTATTAACGCAGGGACACAATCTGCTGCAGGTGAAGCGTTACACAAATTTCCAGCCATAGTGCAACGGCCTTGTATTTGAGTGGAACCGATTAAGTCTAGAGCTTCAACCACACCAGGTACCAATCTATTTAATCCGTTGTGGTCTTTAACCTCAGATCCTGAAACAGCTGCACCTATTCTAAAGCCTCCATCCAATGATTTAATTTCTTTTGTTTCAGGAATTTTTTTAATATCAACAATTAAATCTGGTTCTATTAAACCAGATTTCATCTGGACAAGTAAATCTGTCCCTCCAGCGAGAATTTTTGAAATGCCATTTTCTCCTACTAAAATTCTTGATACTTCTTCAGCAGATGACGGAGCTACATATTTCATAATAAAATATCCTTATAGTGAAACAATTTATCAAATTTTTATATTTAATCACTTACATAATTAAGTTGATAATATTTGCTTTCAACTGTATTGAAAACAAAATATTTAATTATTTAGACTAATTATTTTATTTTCCAAAATTTAAACTCAAATGTCTTTGATTCAGAAAAACTATTTATGAACAAAAGTTTAAGAAATATAGCCATTATAGCACATGTTGATCATGGGAAAACTACATTAATAGATTCAATGATGAAGCAAAGTGGTATTTTCAGAGAGAATCAAAACCTGAATGAAAGGTTAATGGATACTGGTGATTTAGAAAAAGAAAGAGGCATTACAATTTTAGCAAAACCTACTTCAATAACATGGAAAAATATAACATTAAATATAATCGATACTCCTGGCCATGCTGATTTTGGAGGTGAAGTTGAGAGGGTTTTAGGAATGGCAGATGGGGTAATTCTATTGGTAGATGCAGCCGAAGGACCTATGCCGCAAACTAAGTTTGTGTTGGGGAAGGCTTTAAGCCAAGGCCTTAAACCAGTTGTTGTGATTAACAAAATAGATCGTCCTGATAGAAGGGTTGATGCGGTGGTGGATGAGGTGTTTGAACTTTTTATTGCTCTAGAAGCAAGTGACGAGCAACTAGATTTTCCGATTTTATATTCTTCTGGTAGGGATGGTTGGTGTACTAAAGAATTAAATCATGAAAGAAAAAACTTAGAGCCATTACTTGATTTGATAATAGCTTACGTGCCTCCACCAAATGTTAATAAAAATCTTCCTTTCGCAATGCTGTCAACGCTTCTAGACTTTGATCCATATTTGGGAAGATGCTTGATAGGGAAAGTCGTTCAAGGCTCGGCAAAAGTTAACGATATTGTGAAAGTAATCAATCTTGAAAACAAAAAAATAGAAAATGGCAGACTTACGAAATTATTAAAATTTAAAGGAATGAATAAAATTCCTATAGGACAAGTTAATGCAGGAGATATCATTTGTATTGCTGGATTAAACAAAGCCTCTGTATCTGATACAATTTGTGATAATGAAATTGAAAAAGCCATTAAATCAACGCCAATAGATCCCCCTTCAATGGCTGTGACAATTACAGTTAACGATTCTGTTTTTGCTGGAACTGAAGGGAAGAAGGTAACTTCTACTTTGATTAGGACAAGATTATTGACTGAAGCCGAAACAAATGTTGCGGTTACTTTTTCTGAAAATGAATCGAAAGATGCTTTCGAGATAGGCGGCAGGGGTGAATTGCAGTTAGGAGTACTAATTGAAACTATGCGACGGGAAGGTTTTGAAATTAATGTTTCAAGGCCTAGGGTTTTATTTAAAAAAGATAATAAAGGCACAAAATTAGAGCCCTTTGAGGAGGTTATCATTGATGTCGATGAGGAATTCTCAAGTGCTGTGATAGACAGTATGAACCAAAGGAAATCAGAATTAAAGGAAATGAAGTCAGGAGGAAAAGGTAAAACAAGATTAATCTTTAAGTCTCCTTCAAGAGGGTTGATTGGGTATCAAAATCAATTTCTTACTGAAACAAGGGGAACAGGGGTTTTAAATAGAGTGTTTGAAAAATATGATATGTTTAAAGGAGCTATCAAGGGACGGAGGAATGGAGTTTTAATTGCTACTGATCAAGGAAGTGCAGTCGCTTTTGCTCTCTTTAATTTACAAAGTCGGGGAATTATGTTTATCGATCCTAAAACTAATGTTTACAAAGGAATGATAGTTGGGGAACATAATAGAGACAACGATTTGGAAGTAAATGTTCTTAAGGGGAAAAAGTTGACAAACATAAGAGCATCTGGTTCAGATCAAGCAATAATATTATCCACCCCTAGAAAAATGACATTAGAGCAAATGATGGCGTATATGGCAGAAGATGAGCTCTTGGAGGTGACACCAAAAAGTTTACGCCTTAGGAAAAAACTTTTGCTTTCACATTTGAGAAAAAGAGCTTCTTAAAAATGTAGGTAGAAATGTTTGATTTTAACGTTCTGACAGGGTTGTGGGTTTTCATTATTTTAATGGTAGGTACACCAGGACCCGCAAATCTTTTGACTATGGCAGCAGGTGCTCAAATAGGTTTTATTAGATGTGTTCCTTTTAATTTGGGGTTAACCCTTGGTAAGTTTTTACTTAATATTGCAATGGGGTTGGGGTTAGGTGTTATTCTAGTAAAATTTAGCACTTTTCAAACATTGCTTAAGTTTTGTGGAGCAGGATATATGATATATTTGGCGCTTAGATCATGGAATATTAACAACCAAATAAATCGACAAGAATTAAATATTGGATGGAAGCAGGGAATACTTGTGCACCCCCTTAATCCAAAAGCTTGGGTAATGACGCTCATTGCCTGGACTGAGTTTGGCCCTCAGTTAGGTGGTTTTGTATTTCAATTTGTAATTATAACCTCAAGCTTTGCATTAGTTCAGATTATTGTTCATAATTCCTGGTGTTTATTTGGAGCGATTTTAAATCGATCAATACCGAACAATCTTTTATTAAGCAGAATTTTAATTTTACTGACAATTATAGTGATTATTTGGGCGGTATTGATTTAATAACCAAAAATATTAGTTTTTAAATGGTGCATAAATAGAAAATTATAAAAAGCTGTTATGGTATTTATGATAGTTTCAGGCAATTAAATTTATAGGAAATGAATATGGCTAAATCTAAAACTATGATTGATAATAAAAAAACTAGAGTGACAATGTGGTCCTTTGACGTTGGAGATGAAACTGGGCAACATGTTCATGAATATGATTATGTTATTGTACCGATGTTAGATGGAGAGTTGAAAATTATAAATGAAGATGATTCTATATCAATCTCCAAACTAAATAAGGGTGAATGTTATTTTAGAAATAAAGGCGTTAATCATAATGTTAAAAATAATAATGAATTTTTGTATAGCTTCATTGAAGTAGAAATTAAGTAGAAATTAAAACTTTATACAATTTTTATTTTATTTATAAAATTTTTACGTAATGTGAACAAGCTAGTTAAACGCCCTCAAAGATTCTAAAATCCCTGTCAGCTCCTCCATCTAAAACTTGAAGAGCTTTTTGATATTCATCACTATTGTATGCTGCAACAGCCTTTTCAAGGCTTTCAAATTCAATCAAAATGGTTCTTTCATTTTT